>CAZAQY010000010.1:67686-72782 GCA_964486845.1 uncultured Pirellulaceae bacterium | reverse complement strand
TATTGCTGATCATCCCACGGAGTGTGATGGCTACTTTGACGAGGCGACAGTTATTCCGCCAGGCCCAATTGACGCGTCAGTTGGCGATCCGCGTCGTCATCGCGCTCGCCCTGCAACAATCGCTGAAGCTGCGGCAAGATGGCTTGCAGCGTATCTCGGCGTCCAAGGTTCGCGATAACCTTCTGGCAGATCTTGCCGTCCTCGCGGACCGAGGTCACCACACGCACATATTCATGTACGGTGCCGCTGGAGCTGGTGACTTTCACTGTCCTGAGAAATAGTCTGCGTAATATATTGTCACTACGCATCCCGCCAAGAATGCCGCTCGTCCCGATGCCCCATAACAACTTACGCAAAAACCCTCCTTCCAATATGTCAAACATGGGCTAGGCATCGTTCGAAAACCAACAGTCGCCTCGCCAAAGTAGCCATCACGCTCCGTGTGATGCCTCGCCAAAGTAGCCATCACGCTCCGTGTGTCGCCTCGCCAAAGTAGCCATCACGCTCCGTGTGATGATCAGCAATAAACACTGGACGGCTATTCCTCGAACGCCGCGAACGTCACCCGGTCTCCGAACGGTGGAAGCAACTGCAGTCTGTCGCAGGCCGAGGCGTGACTCTTTGAAGTTGCGCGCAGCCGAATTCGTGAGAATTCGGGGTGCTTCGCCGGGCCCGACGACCGCCGCCCCCTCCGAATTCTCACGAATTCGGCTACTCTCGGTGGAAATGCGCAACTTCAAAGACTTGACTCGCCCGGCGTTTGGCGGATGATGTGGGCCTGCAAACCCATGAATTGCGTGCGCGGCGTGCGTGGATTCCGGCGGGGCGACACCCATGCGGCGCTGTGTGACCAAGGAGCCTGGGACGATGTTGTGCAAACATGTGCGCGGAATAGTTCATGCGTTGATTGGGGCCGCGCTGCTGAGCGCGTGCGGGTGGCTGCTGGGGAACTCGGCCCTGGCCGATGTGACCCACAGCAGCGGCGTGCTGGGCAAGGGCACGTCGTGGGAGACCGCGTACTACACGCAGACCAGCGACCGGTCCGGCCCCACGGTGGTCATCTCCGGCGGATCGCATGGCGACGAACCGGCCGGCGCCGCGGCGGCCGAACAGATTCGCCATTGGCCGATCCGCTGCGGAACGTTGGCCGTCTTGCCGCGGGCCAATCCGCCGGCGCTGGCCGCCCGTCGCCGGAATATCCCGAATGCCCCGCCGGACCTTGCCAACCTGAACCGTTGTTTCCCGAAGGCGAAGGTTCCCGGACCGGCGGCCGGCGAGCAGGCCCAAGCCATTTGGAACTGGGTTCAGCAGCAGCAACCCGCGTGGGTTCTCGATTTGCACGAGGGATCGGGCGTGCGCGGCGCCGGCTCCAAGTCGGTCGGATCGAGCGTCATTGTTCAGCCCTTGCCGCAGACCGAATCCGCGGTAGAGCGCATGTTGGAGGCCGTCAACGCCACGATCGACGATCCTCGGAAGAAGTTCGTGCGTTTGGGACCGTCGGTCGACGGCAGCCTGGCGCGTGCGGCGGGCGAGCATCTGGGCGCTGGAGCCATGACGCTGGAAACTTCGATCAACGCTCCGCCCCCCGTGGCCGATCCGGGTAAGGACACCAAACCCGCGGCGGCCGTCAAGCAGCAGCGGCAACCGCTGTCGCTGCGCGTGCGCCAGCATCGAATCCTGGTCCACGCGTTGCTGGCAAGCCTGGGCATGATCGACCCGAGTCTGAACGTCGACACGCTGCCCGGCAAGGACGCGATTCCAGACCAGACCCATGTGGCCCTGTACGACGCAGGCGGTACGGGCGGTGAAGGGGCACCCTCGCTGGAACGAATCCTGACCGGCGCCGGAATGCGCGTGACGCGCTGCGGGCCCGCTGAGATTGCCGCCGGGACCCTGGACCGGTTTCACCTGGTGATCTTTCCGGGCGGGAGCGGCAGCAAACAAGCGGCGGCCATTGGGCCGGAAGGACGGGGGCAGGTCCGGCAGTTTGTCGAACAGGGTGGCGGCTACCTGGGCGTCTGCGCCGGTGCCTATCTCTGCACGAGCGGCTACGACTGGAGCCTGAACATCCTGGACGCCAAAACGGTATCGCCGAAATGGGAACGCGGCCGGGCCACGCTGCAGATGGAACTGACCGAACAGGGCCGCCAGTGGCTCGGCGACCGCAGCGGCCCCTTCGACGTGCGCTATCACAACGGACCGGTCGTGGCCCCGGCCCAGATCGACAGTTTGGCCGATTACGAGCCGCTGGCGGTCTTCCGCACCGAGGTGGCCAACAACGGCGCCCCGCCGGGCGTGATGATCAACTCGCCGGCCATTGCCGCCGGCCGCTGTGGCCAGGGCCGCGTGCTGTTCATCAGCCCGCACCCCGAACAGACTCCCGGCTTGGAAGACCTCGTGCTTCGCGCAGCGGTCTGGGCCAGCGGCCGGCCGTAAAATCGGCGTCCGAACCGCCCGATGGAAAATGGATCGTGTTCTGCAAGGCGAAGACGTTCATGCTGCTCCAACCGGACAGCGAACTGTTCATCATCCCCAGCAGCGGAGGCGAAGCCCGCCGTCTGCGCTGCAACACGCCGGCGATGAACTCCTGGCACAGTTGGTCGCCCAACGGCAAGTGGATGGTCTTTTCTTCCAAGGCGTTTTCGCCTTACACCCAGCTGTTCCTCACGCACTTCGACGGCGCAGGCGACTTCAGTCCGCCTGTCCTGTTGGAAAACTTCACGGACCCGGACCGGGCCGCGAAGATTCCTGAGTTTGTCCATGCCGATGCGGGAGCCATCCGGCGGATCCGCGAACAGTTCCTGGACGATCACTCCTTTGTGCTTCAGGGACAGACGAATCTGAAGTTTCAAGATCCGGAACGCGCCGAAGCGGCCTACCGCCAGGCGCTGGCCCTGAATCCGAGCAATGCCCAGGCGATGTTCAGCTTGGCCGCCGTCCTGGCGGAACGAGGGCGCGCCGAGGAGGCGGTGGACTGGTTCCGGGCCACGCTTAAGGTGGACCCGGACAGCTTTGAGTCGCACCTGGCCCTGGGGATGCAGTTGATGAACTTGGGGCGGTGCGGCGAGGCGGTGACAGCCCTGGAGGAAGCGGTGCACCGGCGTCCCGAGTATTCGCCGGCGCGGTGCTACTTGGGGATGGCGTTCCAGAGCCAGGGGAGATTTGAGCTGGCGCTGGCGCAATACACTTGTGCTCTGGAACACGATCCTGATTCTGCTCCGGCGCTGTCACTGGCGGCGTACGTGCTGGCCACCTGCCCGCAACGGGAACTGCGTAACGGTGACGCGGCAGTCAAGATGGCCGAACGGGCGTGCGAGTTGACGCAGTTTAACGACCCCAAGTTCCTGGCGACGCTGGGACGGGTCTACGCGGAGGTGGGCCGCCATCCCGAAGCCGTCAAGGCGTCCCAACAGGCGGTGGAACTCGCCCGACGCAGCGGCCAGGAGGAATTCGCCCGCCAGGTCGAGCGGGATTTCCTGGAGTACTGGCGGCAGAACCCCCAGAACCCGGTGCGGGGCGAAAAACCTCAGCATGAGCCCGGCCGGCCCGGCACGTAGAATCCAGAGTGCGAGAAGAAATAGGTGCGGCCCCCGTTATTGCCCTGAGCGGGCCGCCGCCTTCGTCGCGCTGGCCAGCGTCGGATCCACCCTGGGGCCGATGGTGGCCGCGTCGTATTTGGCTTGTGCTTCCGGCAGCGCGGAGGCTCGCGCCAGAGCGAGGACTTTCCGCACGTCGAGGTACGGATTGCCCGGCACGGAACCGTCTCGCTTGGCTTGCACGGCGTACAGCGGAATCCACAGAAAATGCCCGCTGGAACTGAGCGCCCGCCCACCCACAATGCGTCCCTGGTCGTCCAGGGCCAGCGTATAGCGGAAGGTCATCGACTGTTTGCGGTTCCCCACGCGCGCCCCGGTCTCGGAGTCGGTTTGCCGCTCGGCGTCGCTGCCATAGCTGCTGTAAGTGACCGTGGTCTGGACGGTCTTGTATTGCAGCCCATCTCCGGTTCCGGCGTCGTCGATCGAATCGACCGTGTAGGCGTAGACGGGGTTGTTCCAAGCCACCTGGCCCTTCGCCCGGTCCAGGCCCACGGGATGGCCTGCCTGGCCGATGTAGTTGGCCAAGGTCAAGTGAAACGTGCCCATGTTCGGGCCGCCGTCGTGGCCGCTGGGCGGAGCCAGATACAGGTAGCTGTCCGGCGTCGTGCGGTTGTAAATGCACGACAGCAGGGCCTTGATGTCGGACGGTTGGAACCTGATCCCCGCCGCGCCGCCAACCTCGCCCGCGTCGACCGCCCGCACGGGTTCCGGATGCTTGATCGTCGAGGCGGTGAAGCCGCTGCAATAGCCTTCCCATGACTCGGTGTTTTGGCGCATCCGCAGGCCGGGAAAAAGCGCCCGGCTGGTACCCATGATCCGCTGAATCTCGTAGGAATTCGCTGAGCCCTCCCCGCCATTGAAGGCCCGGTCATACAGGCTCAACGCGGACGATCCCGAAGCGGTGCTGCGCCCACGTCGCGCGAACAGGCCGGCGGGACGGGCGCTGCGAACATCGCTCATTCCGCCGCCGGATTCCGGATGAATCGCGGCGGAATAAGGAATTCGCCAAGCCGGAACAGACGCCTCCGTTTCCAGTTTGGCCAGCACGGTTTGGTACTTGTAGCCCTGCTCGCGAAAGTAGTAATTGAACAGCGATTCCTGTTCGTCCCGTTCGCTGTCCACGGTTGTTCCCCTGGCCTCGCGCGGACGGACATTGCTGTCGGTTCGAGTGGCTTGTCCGTTCGCTCCGCCCGGAGCGCAGACCAAGGCAAACAACAAACCGACCATCCATCGGGTCCCGATGATCCGCATCTCGCATCCCTCCAGTCACATTCGGCCAGCGACAATCGAAACAGACAACAAAAAGGCCCCCGCGAAGGCCGCGGGGGTCCTTTCCATTAGCCGACAACGGCATGCCGACGGCCCGGACTACCTCCAACGACGGAGGCCTCGGGACCTGTACGATTTCGAGCACATGCCCGAGCTGCATCCCGGCTTGCACTGGTCCGGCTTGCACTGGTCCGGCTTGCACTGGTCCGGCTTGCACTGGTCCGGCTTGCA
>CAZAQY010000010.1:60632-67586 GCA_964486845.1 uncultured Pirellulaceae bacterium | reverse complement strand
CTGGTCCGGCTTGGCCTGATCCGGCTTCACTTGGTCCGGCTTCACCTGATCGGGTTTCGCCTGGTCCGGCTTGGCTTGATCCGCCGCCTTAGCGGCACCGGCCACGCAAACTGCACAGGCGATGGCAAGAGAAATCAGAAAACGCATGGAAAGCCCTCCTTAACAAAGGTTTAGAGAAACAAACGGCACACTCACGAAATCACATCTCAGTTGTTCAACGTCGCTCAATCAATCAGGGGTGACCGCCGAGGGGTAGTTTGGGTCGCAAACGCCGGGTGGGTAACTAGGCAGGCGGGTGAGTGTAGTGGTATTACATCAAGTTTAAGGCGCAAGTTTAGCACGACGCACGAGCTCTGACCAGCGGGGGTAGAGGCTTTTTTTCAACTTTTTGGTGATCTCACGCGAACACCCGGACCGCTCCTGGCAGCATTTGGACGGCGGCCGGTGAGTGGCCCTTTAGTTCGCCGTCGAGGTTCAGCAGGTCCTCGCTGTGCGACTCGATGCGAAACGACCGGACCTGGTGGTATTCGACGCAGTCGAGCGTCACGTGCGAGCCGTCGAAGACGCGGCAGAAAAATCGAAGCTTTTGCCCAAACGAAGCCCGCCGCACCACGATCACGTCGATCTTCAGGTAATTGGTCTGGATCATCTGGTCGATCGTGCGGTCGCTCTTGGCCAGGAACTTGTGGGCAAACCGGAACGTGATGTCGTAGATGACTTCCGCTTTCTGGAACGACAGCAGGGTGTGGTAATCGCCGCGCGGCGGCAGCAGACGCTCGGACGGCGGTGCGGGAGGCGGATGGGAATGATGGAAGGCAGGGGACTTAGGGAGCCCACTGCCCGTGCTGTCATTCTTCCTATCATTCACATTCTTCCCATGGTCTTTCATAACAATCCCCTGATCCTCCCCAGCACCTCTGCGCTCTCGGCATCCAACGCCGCGATTTCGTCCAAGATCGCCTGCGGGCTGCGGTGCCGACGGAAACGCCCGCCGATTCCCATTTCTTGTCCGCTTCGGGTCTTTTGCTTTCCTGCTCATCGATACTCTTCGGTCGCGGAGTGCCCTTTGACAGCGGAACCGCAGACGGGGAGAATCATTTGCACGGCCGTGAACGGAACATGATTCTTCGTCAGAGGGTTAGGTTTGTGGAGGTGTTTGCGATGCGTTCGTGTTGGGTGGCTTCGTTGACATTTCTCGTCCTGTCGGCCTTGCCCGCGATCGGGGACGACTGGCCGCAATGGCTGGGCCCGAAACGGGACAGCGTGTGGCGGGAAAAAGGAATTGTCGATCGCTTTCCGCAACAGGGCCTGCGCGTCCTGTGGCGTGTGCCGATCGGTTACGGGTACGCCGGGCCCGCCGTGGCCGGTGGACGCGCTTTCCTGATGGATTACCAACTCCGCTCCGGCGAAGTGACTAACAATGCCGGCAGGCCGGACCGCCTGGAGGGCGCGGAACGAGTGCTGTGCCTGGACGCCGCGGATGGCGCGCTGATCTGGAAGTACGAATACGATCGGCCCTACGCCATCTCGTTTGGCGGCGGACCGCGGTGTACGCCGACGGTCGACGGCCAATTGGTCTACACCCTGGGCGCGGAGGGCAATTTGTCCTGCTTGGAATCCCAAACCGGAAAGCTGGTTTGGAGCAAGGATTTTGTCAAGGACTACGGGGCCAAGTCGCCGTTTTGGGGCGTGGCCGCGCATCCGCTGGTCGACGGCGACTTGCTGTTCTGCGTGGTCGGCGGTGCGGGCAGCGTGGCCGTCGCTTTTGACAAACGCACCGGACGCGAGGTTTGGCGAGCGCTGTCGGCCGGAGAGCAGGGGTACTGCCCGCCGACCATGATCGAGTACGGCGGCCGCAAGCAATTGGTCATCTGGCACGCCGAGTCCGTCAACGGGCTCGATCCTGCCAGCGGCCAAGTCTACTGGTCCGTGCCGTTGAAACCGAACTCCGGCATGGCGATCGCCGCGCCCCGGCAGTTGGGTTCCTACCTGTTGGCCAGCGGCTACGGCGACGTGGCTGTGCTGTTGAAGCTGGATGACGCCAAACCGGCGGTGGAAGTCGTGTGGCGCGGCAAGGCCCGCAGCGCGGTCTACTGCTGCAACAGCACGCCATTCCTGGAAGACGGCACGATCTACGGTTGCGACATCAGCACCGGGGCGCTGATGGGCGTGCGGATGTCGGACGGCGAGCGGTTGTGGCAGACCGTCGAACCGACCTTGGGTCGCGAGCGCCGTGGCCGCTACGGCACGGCCTTCATCGTCAAGCACGAAGACCGCTTCTTTCTGTTCAGCGAAACGGGCGACTTGATCTTGGCCAAGTTGTCGCCGCAGGGGTACGCCGAATTGAGCCGCTTTCACGTGCTGGAGCCGACCAGTCCCACGTTCGGCCGCACGCTCGTGTGGAGCCACCCGGCGTTTGCGGACAAGTCCGTGTTCGCCCGCAACGACAAGGAACTGGTCCGCGTCAGCCTGGCGGCGGAGTGAACGGCCCGTGGGATGGCTGTTCCGAGGCGTGTACTTCACGGACAAACCGCTATATTGTAGTATTTGGAATGGGTTGCGGGTCCCAGTCGGCCAAGCCCCGAGCTGGAGGAACGGCGGTGCGCGGGAAGGCGAGCGACGCCCCTTCGGCTGCAAACACTCCGGTCTAGGAGATCAGCCCATGACTACGGTTTTGTCGCCGGCCCCCCGCGGGCCGACCGTCGAAGAGGTGCCCGAACTCCGCGCCGGCGACCGCCTGACACGAGCGGAGTTCGAGCGGCGATATGCTGCCATGCCGCAGGTCAAGAAGGCGGAGCTGGTTGACGGAGTTGTCTACATGCCCTCACCCGTCAGCCAGGAAGATCACGCCGGCCCGCATTTCAACGTAATCGGTTGGCTGGCGGTTTACAGCGCCGGAACTCCGGGGGTTCAAGGCGGCGACAATGCGACGTTGCGTCTGGACCTGGACAACGAACCGCAACCCGATGCGTTCCTGCGGATTCTCCCGGATTGGGGCGGACAGTCGTACGACAGCGGCAAGTACGTGGGAGGAGCGCCGGAGTTGATCTTCGAGGTGGCCGCCAACAGCGCCAGTTACGACTTGCACGACAAGCTGCACGCGTATCGCCGGAACGAAGTCCGCGAGTACGTCGTGTGGCGCGTGTGGGACCGGGCAATCGACTGGTTTGTGCTGCGCGAAGACCTTTACGAACGTCTCGCGCCGAACGCGGGAGGGCAGTACCAGAGCCGGGTCTTTCCGGGACTGTGGCTCGACCCGGCGGCGCTGCTCCGCGGCGACTTGGCCCAAGTCCTCGCGGTCCTTCAGCAGGGGTTGGCCTCGTCCGAACACGCCGAGTTCGTGAGCCGCCTGGACGGGCAGCGGACGGGCTAGTTTGTCGTGCCGGCTTTCGCCGGTTTTCACCAGACCGCCTGAAGGCGGCACTACCAGAAGGCCTTTGATCGGGCACTCAAGCACCCGCGCGGGTTTCCTCCCCGGCGGTGTTGCAGTCTCTTGCGGGGGAGGGGCACGCAAGCTCGCCTGATGCGGCGCGGCGACGACGTGATTGCAGAAGCACTTTCGGGTGTCAGTATGTGAGTAATAGCCGATCAGCCACGACCTCTCGTTCGAGTGAGCGTCCACCCATCTGGAACCTTTTTAACATGGAACGTCCGCAATTCACCAACACTTCTCGCTCGAAGAGACCTTCCGGAATCGGAATGTCACAAACCAGGTTACCCGATTTCTTCGTTCCGTCGATGCTTAGCGCGACGTAGACGCCACGCGCCTTGCATCGGGCGATCGCATCAAAGAGTTCTTCCAACACGAATGCCTGTGCCCCATACAGAATGCTCTGGCTGTGGGCGTAGGGGGGGTCACAATAAACGAGGTCGCCTCGCTTGGCCATCGCGAAGGATTCGCGGTAATCCATTAGCAGGAATCGCGTTCCCCGCGTACGCCTGCCCCACACGTCCACCCTGTGCGAGAACGCTTCAGGTGGAATCGGCTTGTGGACGCCGCAAGGCGTGGACATGAATCCGTCAGCTTGGCGAAAACGCACGACGCCGCCATAGCATGACCGACAGAGGAAAAGCAAGTCGGCTCCGTTGGGGTTGGCGTTGTACGCTGCCTTGATCCGCTCGTACTCCTCCACTTTTACTCCGCTCACCAGGGCGTGCCATCTTTCGGCGTACCAACGTTTCAATGTTTCCGGGGCGTCACGCAGTGTCTGCCAAATCTCCATCAGGGGCCTGAACACATCCGAACCGACCGCCTTGGCAGGAGCCAGTGTTCCCAAGACGCCGCCGCCACCAAGGAACGGCTCGAAATACGTACCGAGTCTCTGCGGGAAGTACGAAACAATCTCGTGGGCAGAACGTTGTTTGTTCCCGATCCACTTGAGAAGTTGCGGCTTGAACGGGAGAACGCGGCGACATTCGTCCTGCCCGAACAGGAGGAGCTGCATCTCAATATCCTTTCCAAACAGAGCCCGACAAACACGTCGAGTTTAGTCCACCTAGCATCTTATCGAAAGGCCACCAATCGGCAATATGCAGTTTTTGAATATCGTGTCATTGAACGCCAAATACGGTCATGGAAAAGAGCATTCACAGCCCCGAACAGACCACGCTCCAGCGGCTCCTGCGGCAGATTCGGCGCGGGGCAGGCCTCCGACAAGAAGATCTAGCACAGCTCTTGGGCAAGCCACAGTCCTTTGTCAGCAATTACGAACGGGGCGAGCGGCGACTGGATCTGTTGGAGCTTCGTCAGATCTGTCAAGCGGTGGGCATCCCTTTGATTGACCTTGTGCAGCGTTTTGAGGAGTCTCTGGGATGAAGCCCAATGAGAGATTCGTCGATTTGGGAAAGGAGTTCTGGGCTAATGTCCGCCTAATAAGCCAGCACGTGGGATATGTCGATCGACGGAAATCAAAAAAAACCGCCGGCGAACATCGTCGGTCAGGGAAGGAGGGGCTGATCCGAGTTCCGACACTGCCGGAAATCGCGTCTGCCTTAAAGGGAGTGGGCCTCGGCACGTCACACGTCTTGCGGGCGCGAACCCACGACGCCACGAGCCTCGGGAGCCTTCTCGCCGATTACTTCGCCTACCGCGCTCGCGTGCTGAACGAATTCGTCGAGCGTCAGCTTATGGACAAGCAGAAGGCACAGACGCTGTTCCAGCAGCTCCGTAGCAGGCTTTATCCAAAATGCCCATTGCCCATGAACAAACAGAAGGGCAAGAAGAGGGGGCCTGCCTTCTTCACCGGCATCATCAACATGCTTATCGAGTCCAACTCGCAGGGGTTGCCGTGCGACTATGATCCACGCGAACTGATCAGCGTAACGAAGAATAACCAGCCGTTCCGCACGCTAGCACGACGCGTCGATGGAGCGTTTCCGAGCCCAGTCAATCCGGTCGCCGTCTGGGAGATCAAAGAGTACTACAATACCAAGACCTTTGGCAGCCGCGTCGCCGATGGCGTTTACGAGTCCTTACTCGACGGAATGGAACTCCAGGAATTGCGTGAGCAGGGCATTCATGTACGGCATTACCTCATGGTGGACGATCATTTCACGTGGTGGGGCTGCGGCCGATCGTACCTGTGCAGAATCATTGACATGCTTCATATGGGGCATGTCGATGAGGTGCTTTTCGGCCGCGAGGTGATGGATCGTCTGCCAGCACTCGTCCAAGAATGGGTTAGCCTCGTCCGGTCACGATCCTCGATTGCACCCCCAACACGCCGGCCAAGAGCGACGGAGATTCGTCGGCGTCTGCGAGGCAAAGTCACGTGAGGCTCGCAATAAGTTCCAGAATGGACTGATTGCGGGCGGCAGGAGTGCCGCCTGGGGGCGGCGTTCTTACGTCGGGGAGAACGGACATCGTTGACGCGTCGCTCCGCGATGCGATTCCGCCCGCGGAGCGAGCGGCCTACGGTGGCCGCGTCCGCATGACTTGCCACAATTGCTGCAGGCGGCCGATGCGATCGCGGGGGAGGCCGCCGCTGGAGTAGGCCGCACAGCAGTACAGATCCGCCAGGTTGCCCGCCTCGCGACCCACCATCGCTTCGCAAGCGGCCAGGGAACCCGCGAACTCGTGCGGCGTCTGCTCCTGACCGCGCTCGCAGCCCCAGGCCTCCAACGCCTGAAAGCTGTACGCCACCAGGTCGCGCGGCGGCCAGCGCAGGGCGTCGCCCGTGGCGAACGGGTCGGCGAAATCCGCGAACGGCCGCGGCGGCGCAACGGCCAGAGCGGCCGCTTCTTCGCCTGCCGGTTCTGCCCGGCGGACACCGAACCAGCGGTCCCAGAACTCCCGAATCGCATCCCAGAAGTTCCGCAACGCCTCCAGCATCCGCTCGCGGTTCCGCCAAATCAAATAACCCGCGATCGCGATGAAGATCAGGTTGTACAGCCACTTGAGCCCGAAGGGAATCAATCCCAACAGGCTGTTAAAGATCTTGGACGGCTTGGGCAGCCAGGAGGAAGGCGCGGAAGGGGCTTCGCTGGGACTGACTTCCGACTCGAAGGGGTTGTCCTTGGCGGCGGACTCTGGCGAGCCGGCGTCGCTGGGCGAATCCGTGGGCTTCTGCTCGGACGAAGACGGTGAACCGGCGCCGTCGCCGGGCGAATTCGGCGGTTGGTCCTGCGAACGCGAATCCGAGCCGGTCGGGCTCTTGCCGTTCTGACCGGACTGACCATCTTGTCGGCCGCTCTTCGAGAGAGACGACGGTTGCCCCGATTCAGCTTGCCCCTGCTTCGGGCCGTCCGCCGTCCGCTGGCCTTTTTCCTTTCCCTCGCCTTGGCCGCCAGGTGGCTGTTTGCCGCCTCCTTGCGAACCCGATGACTGCTTGTCGAACTTTCCCTCACCGGACTTTCCCTCGCCGGACTTCCCCTCGCCAGCCGATTGCCCACCGCCCGATTGCCCGCCCGGACGGCCTTCCCGGTCCTGCTGGGCGGGCGCACTCGCCGGAGCCT
>CAZAQY010000010.1:40764-60532 GCA_964486845.1 uncultured Pirellulaceae bacterium | reverse complement strand
TGCCCGCCCGGACGGCCTTCCCGGTCCTGCTGGGCGGGCGCACTCGCCGGAGCCTGACGGCGCGGATCCTTCGCTCCTTCCTTGCCCCACCCGAAACGAGACGCCTCCTGGTTGCTGGGCGAGCTGATTCGGATGGGCACTTGGGTAATGGAGTACTCCGGGCTGGGCCGCGGCAGGAGCCAGCAGACGAACATCAGCGCCACGATCATCACGCTGCCCACGCTCAGCCACACCCCCGCCATTTCCAGCGGCATTTCGAGTCGCCGCTGGCGCAAGTACCGCCGCAGCCCCAGAAAGCTGGTCGTCATCAACAGGCCCAAGCCGCTGGCGGTGTAGACGCACAGCAGCTTGAAGACGTAGCGGCGAGCCTCCACCTCGGAAGCCGGGATGAACCGTTGGCCGATCCCGAACAAGGGCAGTGCGGCCAGCGAGAAGTAGATCACCCACACGCCCGGAGCGTGCGGTCGTTTGCGGTATTCGACAAAGCGTTGCCACCAGGTTTTCGGCGCGGGCGGCGGCTGTCGAGAGGTCGTCGCCTCCAGGTCGTGTGTGGTCGTGGACGGGCCGGCTGCCGTCGAATCCTTCGAACCCTCCAGGCCCACCGTCTGCAACAAGCCCTCGCCGGACGCATCCTCCTGCTCGTCGATCACCGTACAGTCCCACGTCAACTTGTCGGCGCACCACCAGACGATGCCGAGCATGATGATGTTCAGCAGCGTCGAGGAAGACGTGAATCTGCCGAGGACCAACAGCATGGCCAGCGCCAGCGGGACCGCGTACATCATCGAGTATTCCCGCCCCTCCTCGATCGAGATGCGGGCGATCAGCACCGCGGCAAATACGAAGAGGGAGAAAATGTACTCCATGCGTCCCTGATAGCCGCCGTGGTAGAACACGGCAACCAAGAAATAGACGAGACTCCCGACCAGCGTCATGATCAGCGCCGGACTGATGGCGATCACCAGGTAGTCGGTCAGCGTTTTTTGCAGGCGGGCCATAGGTGAAGCGTTCCGCTTTCGCAACTCCAAGCGAGCCGCAGGAGGACCTCCTGAATCTTAGCAACAAGTTGTTGCCGGTCAAGAACTTGAGGTCAATCGACGCCCGCCAGGCCTTGCTGAAACCGCTCGATGGTTTCCAGCGGGCTGAGGTTGAAGACCGCGCGGCCTTCCGTGGTCCACTGGCGGCCGTCGAACAGGAACACGGCGGTGGCGGCGCGGGGCACATCGGCGTTAGGGTTGTCCTCCATGCCACCTTCCTCGATCGCTCGAAACAGAACCGCGACGCCGACGAAGGCTCGCAGTTGCCCCGTGCCGGGGTCCGTGGCAAACACGGCTTCGTCTTCGAACCGGCAGTCTTCCCATGCCAGGCCGCGCGGTTTGCCCAGCCGCGAGGCGCAATTCAGGAATCGCAGTTCCAGCACCTCGCGCCGCAGGTGGAACAACCGGCGGGCCCGCTCCAACCGATACGCGGAGCGTGCGCGACGCGACCGCAGCGCCAGCAACGCGACGATCGAAACGCCGACGATCAACAGGCTGCCGACAGTCCACCAGAGGGCCGTCATGAACTTCATTCCTTTTCATGGAGCAGGAGGCTGGATGGGGCCGTACACGTAGATATCCTCGTCCAGGCGTTCGACGATGGGCGCCTGCAGCCAGCGGGCTTGCGACATCTGTTCCACGCCCAGGCCGCCCACGGGTGACACCGCATCGGTGCCGCCCGCGAGCTTGGGGGCGATAAACACGTGGACTTCGTCCAGTTCACCGGCATCGAACAGGCTGCCCAACAGCCGGCCGCCGCCTTCGACCAGAACGTTGGTCATCCGCCGCCGGCCGAGTTCGTCCAACAGCCGCAGCAATCGCTGTGACGCATCGTCCGCCGCGCCCGTCCAGATTTCACAGCCGGCGTCGCTCAGACGACGGCAATCGGCGGCGGTCGCGGCAGGCCCTACGGCGAGGAGCACGGGAACGTCGCGAGCGGTCCGCACGAGTTGGCTGTCCGGCGCGAGGCGCGCCTGGCTGTCCATGACAATCCGGACGGCGACGCGCGGACCGGGCGGCCGCGCTGTCAGCAGCGGATCATCCAGTTCCGCCGTCCGCCGTCCGACCAGAATCGCGTCGACGCGGCCGCGCAACTGATGGACGCGACGGCGAGAGGCCGAGCCGGAGATCCACCGGCTGCTGCCGGTCCGGGTCGCGAGCTTGCCGTCCAGCGTCATCGCCCACTTGGCCAGCACCCACGGCCGCCCGCAGCGAATCAGCTTCAGGTACGGGGCGTTCAATTGTTGCGCTTCCTGTGCCAACAGCCCCAGATCCACCTGGATGCCCGCTTGCCGCAGTTCCGCGATGCCGCGTCCGGCCGCTTCGGGAAACGGGTCGGCCTGCGCCACCACGACGCGGCGCACCGCGGACCGGATCAGGGCCTGGGTGCAGGGCGGCGTCTTGCCGTGGTGACAGCACGGTTCGAGCGTCACATACAACGTCGCCCCCGCGGCGGCCGGTCCGGCTGCGGCGAGGGCTTCGATTTCGGCGTGGGGACCACCGAACCGCGTATGCCAGCCTTCGCCGACGATCCGCTCGCCCTGAGCGATCACGCAGCCGACCAGCGGATTCGGCTCGACGGCTCCCTGGCCGCGGACCGCCAGTTCCACGGCGCGGGCCATCCAGCGACGATCCCAATCGACGGTAGGCATGGCGGCCTCGAATTTCACTCCATTCCGGGCACCCAGATACTGGGTTTGGATGGTCCTGCGGAGGGCGGGGTTGGCTGGTCGGGGGTCCAGATGCCTCCGCTCGCCGGCGCGGCCGCAGTTTCCCCGCCCGCCGCCTCGGGGGGGGCCGCCGGTCTGCCGTCCGGCGAGATCGCCCCGATCTGCGTCAACCAGGCGTACAGAGCTTGGGCCACGCCAGGCTCTCGGCCGTGCCGCGTCTGCAGCCGCAGCATGATCTGTTGGCACTCTTGGGGCTCGCCGCGGAGGCGGCGCAGCTCGAGTTCCTGCAGCAGATACCTGGCGGGAGACTGCTTGGCCTCGATCGCCTCCTTCTGAGCCCGGTGGATCCACTCCAGGGCGTCGTCGGCGTTGCGGGCGAAGGCATACAGCGAATGGCAGATCTCGGCCTGGTTCAGTCCCGTCTTCAAGCTGGGCCGCCGGAGAATTTCCGTGGCCATCCGCCGCACCGCGCGTGTCGCGCGGTACAGCATGGCCAGCATGTAGACGCTGGTCAATTGGTCGTCGCTCAGTTTCTCGGCGGGCATCAGATGGATGCGGGGCAGCGTCACCCGGCGGTCTTCCAGGACGGCCGGGTCGAGATCCTGCCGCAACGGCAAACCGAGCTTGGCGCGAAGTTCGTTGAAGTCGAATTCCATGTTGCCTTGCTCCGCCGCCAGTTCGAGCAGCAGGATCGCGGCCAGCAGGCGGACGCGGTACAGCGGATCGGCTGCGACCTCCGCCGGGCGCTTTCCGTCCAGTTCAGGCAGCGGCGTGTCCGGCCAGACGTTCAAATGGATGTCGCGGCGTTTCTGCTCGATCAGCGCGTTGCGTTGGGCGGCGGTGACGTCGTTGGGGACTCGCCACCGCCACGTCAGGGCGGCGGACGAGGCGGACACTTCGCCGACCTGCTCTTCCTTGCGGAGTTCGCCGCCGAACTCCGCCAGCAGCTGGCGCACACTTTCCATCTTGGCTTCGATGTCCGGCGTCTTGGTCGTGACGAATTCCAGGCGGGCCTCGCGGTCGGTCTCGCGTCCGAACAAGTACATTTCGCCCAGGATCGCAGGCACCTGGTCGAAGGTCAGGCCTTCGCCACTGCGGGGCAGGGCCCGGTCCAACAGCCAGAAGGCGGCCTTGGGCGGCGGCGATTCGTCGCTGCCCAGCGACGACAGGTCGCCGGAGATGCGGTCGACGTGCTTTTCGGACAACAGCCGTTCCAGCACGCGGTCGGTGTCGAGGACGGCGTAGGTCTGCGTGACCTCCGGCAACACGGGGTGCTGGGCGGCCGACAGCAGTTGGGCCAGCGCTTCCGCTTCGACCGCGTCATCCGCGTCTTCGCCGGCGAGGGCCGCGTAACGGCGCCAGGCGTCGGCGGCCGCCGCCGTCTGGGCGAGATTGCCGGCCAGCACCGCGATGTTCCGCCACACCCGGGGCTCGTTGGGCAGTTCCTCGGCCAGGGCTTGAAACCGCTGCAGCGCCTCGGACCACGCGCCTCGCTCGGCAACCTCCAACGCCGCCTGGCAAGCGTCCCGCCAGAGTGCCTCGGCCGGCGGTGGGCTCAGGTCCCAGTCTTGCTTGAGCAACAGCGGCACGCTGGGCGAGCCGTCCAGCCGCACGAGCAACTGGCGAGGACCGGAGTCGCCCTCCGGCAGCATGTCCACCATGCGGGCCAGGTGCGCGCGAGCGGCAATCACGTCGCCCGTTTGGATCAACAGGTGCGCGACGGCGCCGATGGCTTCGTAGACGATTTCGTGGATCTCCTCGGCCGGGTCCGCCAGGGCCCGCTGCAGCCTGGCTACCGCGAGGTCGCGATCGGCCCCCGCCGCGGCCGCGATTGCGGACAGCGCGCAAGCGACGGGATTGTCGGGATGGGCCTGCAAGAATTCCTGGGCCGTCTTGGCAACGCCCTCCAGGTCCTGCATTTGCAACTGGGTCATCCCCTTGAGGGCCAGCAAGCAAGCGCGGCTTCCCTTCAACTCCAGTTGCCGATTCAGCAGGCTCATGGCTCCCGCCCGTTGCCCGCCCTTGAGGGCTTCGAGGATCTTGTTCAGGTCTCCCAACAAATCCTTCGCGCAGGGGCAGTGCTTGATCTTCTTCGGCATCCCGCCCAAGCAGGAGTGGTAGGCGTCCAAAGCCATGATAGGGTCTCGCTTTCCGCTTCGGTTTCGGTGGCTCTCAGGCCGTCACAGGGGCCGCGTCGCAACGCAACCGAAGGCGGCCAGATACAGGCGGTGCAATGTACCAGATTCCCGCCGCGCAGGCGAGCGGTGGGCAGGCCAGGCCCAAGGGTGCTTGCAATTCCGCGGAACAGGCGTATCTTGATAGTTTGTGAAAATGCCGTGAATAGTTCCCGAAAGAGGGGCGAGCGTACTCCGCGCATGAGCGAGATCCTATTTCACTACCAGAAGGTGGACCCCACAACCTGGGTCTACCTCTCGTCGCTCTTGATGATCGGGCTGTACTTCAAGTTCGGCCGCTTTTGGAGCGTGCGCAATCTGGACCTGATCCTGTTGATACTGTTGGCCCCGGGACTGCTGATCGCCCAGTACGGCAGCGAGATGCGGGCCGGCGCCAGGCGTGTGGCGGCCTGGGAGGCAGATCATGGGGAGGCCGACGGGGAGGAACCGGCGACGGGAGCTGACCCGGCTTCGGCCGAGTCCGAAGCGCTGATGCCGCTCTCCGAGCCGCAGTCCTCGCCCGCGGGTGCCATGCCGGAAGAATCACCGCCGACGCTGGCCGAACGGGCCGCTCGTTCGGCCGTGCCTTCCGAGGAGGACGCCAGAGAGCCGCCAGCGCCGGGGGGCTCGCCAGCGTCGCCAGACGCACTGGCGTCGAGCGTTCGCATCGAGCGTCTGGGGTTCCTCTGGCTGTACGCCGTCGCTGCGGTTTGGCTGGTCCGCCTGCTGCTGGATCCCACCATGGTTCGCAGGCCGTTGCTGGAGCCCAACCTGACGACCGGAGGTCTGATTTTTATCGGGATTTCGCTGTTCGTGTTTCTGATGGCCAACGTCTGGGCCAGCCAGAGGTTCCAGGCCCGGCCGACGGAGATACCCACCGGGCCGGAGTCGCTGGTGGCGCAGGAAAACGGAACCGGGGCCGAAGATGTCGCGCGCCGGGGGCCAGGTTATGCGCTGCTGAACCTGGTTCCCAGCATCCCCACGATGCCGCTGGTCCCGGAGGGGGTCACGGTCAGTCCTCAGCAGCGCACCTATGCGATCGCGGCCAAGGTGATCGCCGTGCTGTGCCATTTGGCGGTGGTGCTGGGCATCGTGGCCATCGGCTACTGGCATTTCGGCAACACGAAGACCGGCGCCGGCGTGGCCGCGTTGTACCTGATGCTGCCCTACACGGCCCAGATGACGGGCTACATCGACCACGTGATCCCGGCAGCGCTGCTGGTCTGGGCGATCCTCTGTTACCGCCGCCCGCTGACTTCCGGGATGCTGCTGGGCGTAGCGACCGGCTTGGTCTATTACCCGCTGTTTCTGCTGCCCTTGTGGGTCAGTTTCTATTGGCGACGAGGGCTGATGCGGTTCGCGATCGGCGTGTCGGCCACGCTGATGGCGATGGCCATCGGGTTGGCGTTGATTCCGCACGCCTCCTACTGGCAGAACCTGCAGCAGATGTTTGGGCTGTGGCCACCGCAGATGGAAGGCTTGCAGGGCATCTGGGGGCTGGGCTGGAACCCCGTGTATCGGATTCCGGTACTGGCCGCTTTCGTAGCGCTGAGCGGCACGTTGGCGCTGTGGCCTCCGCAGAAAAACCTCGGCACCCTGCTCAGTTGCTCCGCGGCCGTCATGGTCGCCACGCAGTTCTGGCACGGCTACGGAGGCGGGCTGTACATCGGCTGGTACCTGCCCCTGACGTTACTGACCGTCTTCCGCCCCAACCTGGAAGACCGCGTGGCGCTGGCCGTGCTGGGCGAAGGCTGAAGCCGGCGGCGCACGCCCCACGTGGCGAACGGCTACAAGGCGGCGTGAGCGGGGACGCGGGTTTCGAGATGCGGGACGCGGGACGCGGGTTTCGGGATGCGGGATGCGGGACGCGGGTTGCGAGATGCGCATCACGGGGCCGGCGCGGTAAAGGCACTCGTATCCTCCCCGTCGCGCCGGCGACAGGGTCGCGAGCTGTTTTGGTCTCGCATCCCGTATCTCGTGACCCGCATCCCGTGACTGCGGATTATTGTTGCGAGCTGTCGTAGCCGGTCTGGAGGAATTCCTCTTCTTCCTGGATGATGATCCGCGGCGTGACCATCATCATCAGACTTTGGGCATCGCGGCCGATACCGACGTTTCTGAACAGGCGGTTGATGTAGGGGATCTTGCTCAGCATCGGTACGCCGCGTTCGGTGCGGCCCTCGCTCAACCGCTTGATGCCGCCCAGGAGCACCGTGCCGCCGTCCGGCACGCTGACGGTGGTGGACACGGTCGTGAAATTGAACGTCGGCAACTGCACCGTGGTGCCCTCGACGATGCGCTGCTGGTTGTTTGTCACGTTTTGGGCTTCGTTCGTCGGGTCCGCCACCGTGGTCCCTGAATCGGACGAGACCCGGCCGTGGAAGGTAAAGGTGTCCACGGCGCCGATCGTGCTGAAGAAAGGAACCAGCGTCAGACGCACGAACCGCCGGTCGGGCGAGACCACGGCCTGGACGCTGAGCGTGGTGCCTTCATTCAGCACCACGACCACCGGCTGCTGGGCGGCGGCAAAATCCCCGACCACCGGGATGATGCTGGTCACGAAGGGCCGCTGGGAGTTGTCCATCACAATTCCCATCTGGCCGTTGAACAGCGTCACTTTCGGGGCCTGCAGGACGTTCGTGCGGCGGTCGCCTTGCGCGGCTTGGAGCAGGAAGAACACCTCGATGTCGCTGAGGATCGCGAAGCCGAAGTTGGCTGCCGTGGCGGCGTCGAACCCGCCGAACTGCGGAATCGCGGACCCGAACAGGTCCTGCGTATAGGCATAATCGAAGTCGGCGGTCGGCAAGCCGGTGCTATCCAAGCCGAACGCCATACTGGGACCGGTGTTGTCGGGAATGATCGGGTTCTGGCCCGCGATCTGACCGGTGTTGTCGTCGATCTCGAAGTCGAAGTCGATGCCGATCCGTTCGTAGAAGGAATCGTTCAGGGTGATGAAGCGGACTTCGATGGTGACCTGCAAGTCCTGCAGGCGGCGGAGCTGATCCAGCAGGTCGGCGATCTGCTCGTGGACTTCCTGCGTCTGGCTGACCACCAAGCTGAGGTTGGTCGGGAAGCCTTCGATCGAGCCCGGCCCCCCTACCGTGTCCCAGGACTGCGGGGCGATCGTGGACGTGATCAAGTCGATCAACGTGTCGAAATCGGCCATGCTGGCTCCACCCATGCTGCCGGGGGCGTAGCCCAGCGGCTGCGGCGAGCGCGAGGTGGCGCCCGGCAACATGCCGGAGGTGCTCATCTGCGCCAAAACGGACGCGTTGGCCGGGGCCTGCGGATCCGTTTCGTTGGCGGACAACGTCAAGGGCACGGTTTGCGACGCAACCATGGTACGGTTCGTTCCGGTGGCGTTGATCGCTTCCCGGATGGCCCCGGGCAGGCCGATGTTATAACTGGGAATAAAGTTCGGAATGGGGATCACCAGGTCTGCGACGTTGTACACGCGCGGATAGACGTTGGCGTCACGCGTTTGCCCGCTGGTCACCCGCAACACCTCGTTCTGGATCACGTAGCTCAGGTGCAGCGGCTCCAGGATCAGGTTCAGGGCGCTGCGCAGCGAGATCGGCTGCGTCAGGTTGATGCTCACCGCCTCGTCGGTCGTGATGCCCTCGGCGTGCAGGCCCTGCGGATCCAGGAACACGTTGACCCCGGCCAGCCGGCCCAGCGTTTCCATCACCTCCGACAGCGGACGGTTTTCAAACTTGACGTCCACCTCGGTCTTGAGCGCTTTCTGGATTTCCATCTCGGCCGGGGTCAACCGGGACCGCTGCTCGCGAAGCCAATCGCCGCGCGTCAGGGACAACTTGGTCCAATCCTTGACGTCCCCGAACACCAGGGGACGGCGGTCGTCGAAAGGAACTCCCGATTCCTCGACGGCGGTCATCGTATCATAGAAACCCTTTTCCTTGTTGTCCCGGATGGCATTCTGCTCCTGCACCCGCCAGGCGAACTTGCTGGTCAACAGCATGCTGCGGACCACCTCGGATTCCGGCTCCAACTCGCGAGCCTGTTTGGCGATCACCTCGGCCTCGGAGAACCGCTGCTCGTCAATCAGATCGTTGAACTGTTCCACCAACTCGGCCAGCTTGTTTTGTTTGTCGAGCTTGTCCTGTTTTCTACGTTCAATCTCTTCCGTGGCGGACTGGTTGCGCTCCTTCAGTTCGATGTCGCCCAGGTTGAGTTCGATGTACCCTTCCGTCTCGCGGATACTGCGGTCGACCAGGTTCAGCATTTGCCGCCTCAAGGTCGGGTCCAGCGTGTCCTGCTCGACTTGCTCGCGGAGCCGCTGCAGTCGCGTCAGGGCCCCGCGCGGATCGGTCTGCCGCATCTTCTCGGCGGCGCTTTGTTCGCGGGTGATGTCGCGGAACAGTTTGTCGCGCAACAGCCGCTGCTCGGCGTCCACCTGTTCCAGCGCCGACCCGCCCATCCCCGCCGCCGGCGCGGCCGGCGCGGCGACGCGGAGGAGGGTGAGTTTGTCACGGAGCGACTGACGGGTCGCCGGGTCCAATTCCGCTTCGTGTTTCCAGGCTTCGGAGAACAACTGCAGGGCCGCAGGGCGGTCTTGCCGTTCCAACGCCGCCAGACCTTGCCGATACAGTTCCTGGCCCTGGCCGCCGGCCGGCGGGCCCGCGGCGCCGGCCGGGCGTCCCAGCGCTTGCGCCGACTGGGTCCGCGAGCGGTCTTGCGCCGGATCGTACAGCCCTTGTCGGACCGGGTACGGATTGCTAGCGGCCGTACCGGGGTCGTACGCCGGGACGACGCCTGACGGCGCAGTCGCCGCGGCGGGGGCTCGCCGGCTGAGCACACTGTGAATCTCCATCAGCAAGTGCTCGGGCCGTGGCTCATTCGGGCCATACGCTTCGTCCGGAACCTGCAGCGCTCGGGCGCGTTCGGCCAACTGCCATGCGCCCTGAGCGTCGCCGCGGTCCAGGGCGGACCGGGCCAAGGCCAGCAGGCGCAACGCTTCCTCGTGGGCGGCCAGACCGGCGACCGGAATCGAGGGCAGTCGCCGGGGTTCGCCCGGCGAGCCGGCGGCCGGTGACGGCTCGTAAGGCGCGGGGGACAGGCTGCCGGCGCGGAGCGGATCAGGCGTGGCTGCGACGTCCTGGGGACGATCGACCAAGGTGTTCCGGAAAGCGCTGGAATGCAAGTCGGCGGCGGTGCCCGTGGCGGGCGAAGGCCAAGCCGCGAGCCGTTCCGGCGCAAAATCGTCCGGCTTCGGTGCCGCCGGTCCAAGCGGTGCGGGGCTGGCCGCGACGAGCCTCTCCGGCGCGACGCCGGCCCGCCGCAACTCGTCCGCCAAGGCGGCCGGCGAGTACTCGCCCGGCTCGAAGGCCGCGTTCAGGCCGATCGCCTTCTGGCACCAGGCCGTGGCGCCCGTGAGGTCGCCTTGCTGCAGCGCCAACCGGCCTTTTTCCAGCAAGGCTTTGGCTCGGGATTTGGCATCGTCTGTCAGCGTGTCCAGCGCCCCAGCGCCGTTGCCCGACGGAGCGGTGTCGGCCCGCGGCGCAGCGGTACTCGGCGGATTGCGCCCGCTGAGCGTGGGCGAAAAGCGTCCGCTGGGACGGTTGCGGTCGTCCCGTGTCCGGGCCACCTGCAGTTCGCGCAGCGCCTGTCGCGCCTTGGCGGGAGTGTCCTGGAACTTCTCGTACAACGGGTCGTACTTGACGGGCAGCCGTTCCGCTCTGGACAGCAGCCGCTCGGCTGCCTCCAAGTCCCCGCGGCTCATCGCTTGCCGCGCCTCCTGGACGAGCCGGTCGGCCTCCTGCCGGTCGCGGGACGCCGCTGCCGGAGTCGCCTGGGCGAGCGCCAACTCGGCGGCGGCCAAGGCCCCCGTCACCGGCGGATGGACCGCCCGACACGGAATGGCCGGAAGGACGAACCATGCGGTCAAGCAGCCAACGATGCAGCACGCGGTCGCTTTCAAGTTGCTTCTCCTTAACTACGACAAGCGCACGAACCAAATCCTCTCGCCATCGCGATCGTACGCGTCCTGGTCCCCGAGCGCAGCCGCCTCCTGGGCGTCCGCGCCGAATGGCACGTGAGAACTCACGTCAAGATGAGACAGTGCGAAGGCGGACTTCGCGCCCCGGCGGCGGATCACCGCGCGGGTGGTCATACCCTTCGCTGGGCATCTTGGTTATCGACGCGATGGGTTAATTACCGATCCCGGAAAACCGGGTCAAGGGCAATCGTTCGAGTTCGGTGAAAAAATCGCCGCAAATCCTCCCGTGGGCCGGAGCGGTGGGACGGCGAAACGACGCTCACGCCACTCGGGATTCGGTCTCAGGCTCTTGACACGGGCCGGCGCGAATGCGAAACATGGAGACAAACCCCATCATCCACGACAAACCCGGAGGACTGCGCAGATGTCACGAAACCCCTGGACACGACGAGACATGCTCAAGGCGAGTGCGGCACTAGCGGTGCCAGCGTTGGTGTCGGCGCACGCGCTGGGATTGGACGGCTCGGCGCCGGCGAGCGAGACGGTGCGCGTCGGCGTCATCGGCTGCGGCGGACGATCGCGACTCATCCGGGAAGGCGCCGACGTCAAGGGCTTCCGCGTGGTCGCCGCCTGCGACTGCGAAATCGCCAGAGCCGAAAGGTACGTCAAGGAACTGTCCGGCGGCGAAAAATGGGGCGTCTACGAAGACTTCCAAAAGATGATCGACGACGAGAAGCTGGACGCCGTGATGGTTGAAACCACGACCCACGCCCGCGGCTGGATCACGATCAAGGCCATGCAAGCAGGGATGGACGTGTACATCGAGAAACCGATGTGCTTGACGATCGCCGAAGGCCGCGCGATGGTCAAGGCGGCGCGGAAGCTGAACCGCGTCACCCAGGTCGGCACCCAGCAGCGGTCGATGCCGATCAACAACTGGGCCAGCGATTTGGTGAAGAACGGCGCTATCGGCAAGATCAAGACCGTGCTGGCGCCCAACTTCGTGAGTCCGTTCCGCTGGACCAAAACGTCTTCCGCCGACGTCAAAGAGCCGGTCGATAAGTGGTGGGACATCTGGACGAACCAAGCCGAATTGCGGCCCTACAGCCCGGAGATCCACCACGGCTGGGCGCGGTGGTGGGACTACGACGGCGGCGGCCTGTGCTTCGGCGTGACCGGCTGGGGCACCCACTCCTACGACCAGATCAACCGCGCGCTGGGTACGGACGACACCGGCCCGGCCGAGGTGCTGCTGGAAGAGCCTGTCGATGCCGACAGCGACACGTACAAGACCGTGGCCGGCACGACCGTCGGCGGGGCCGTGGCCGGCGAGACGGGCGATATCGACACCGGCACCGACTACCACGGCATGGCTCGGCTGAGGGGCCCGCGAGCCAAGGTGACGATGAAGTTCGCTGGCGGCACCGAATTGCGGTTGCACCTGGACGGCAACCGCGGGCCCGGTCTGGGCGCGATCTTCATCGGCGAACAAGGAAAGATCGAAATCAACCGCAACAAACTCGCTAGCAATCCCAAGGAGATCGTCCGGGCCCCCGAGAACCCCGGTCCGAACCGGCGCCCGGAAACGGCCTACCATATCGAGAATTGGATCGAGTGCATCAAGAACCGCCAGCCGTGTACCGCCGATATCGAAATCGGCCTGCGCGCCACGACGCTCTGCTACCTGGTCAACATCGTCCGCGACGTTGGCCGCGTCGGCGAGACCTTGAAGTGGGATCCGGTGGCGGAACGGTTCACGAACTGCGACGAAGCCAACGCCCTCCTTGACCGGACTCGCCGCAAAGGCTACGAACTGCCGGTGGTCTGAGCGGGCTTCGGTGGAAGCCCGGCTCTTCCGAAAAAGCCGGGCTCTTGGGCTGTAGCCGCAGACCGAGTCAGGCATCTGGTTTTGCGCCCTTTGCCGTCGCCTTGCGGATGGTCTCGGAAACCGTCTCCAGCACGGCAGCGGGAACCGCCAGGTGCGCATCCAGGCCGGATGGCGAGAGCGCGACGCCGAGTCCGATGGGAGGCGTGTCCGGCAATTCCGGAATCTCCGGCGCTCCCGGCGGCGCCAGGGCCTTGACCATCCGCGACACGAACGCGGCCCCGCCGCGGGGACTCAGAAATCCCACCCATTGGGCGCCCGCCGGCAACATCGCGGCCGTCTTGGCGAGTCCGACCTCGTCGATCAACTGCGGCTTGTTGTCCCGGATCGCTTTGACCGCCGAGACCAGTTGTTTCGGCGAGATGTACGCGCCGATCACGGTTTCCTTATCGGCAGCCGCGAAGTAGGCGTTCATCTTGCCACCACTGCCCAGCATCAGCTCGATCATCTTTTCCGCTCCGGGGCCTTGGGCTTGACCCACGAACGGCTTCATATCCATGGCCAATTTCACCACGGACAGGCCCTCGATTTCCATTCGCTCCGACTCGAACGCAAACAACGGCGAATCGGCCCCCTTAAAGACCGTTGCCATCTGTCCCAGAGCGGCCTCATAGTTTTCGAGGTACGCCTTGCCGTCTTTCGTCTTCATGACGAACAACATCGCAGCGTACAACGGCTCGTCCGCCTCCCCGGCGCCCATCAGCAGGGCCATGGAACGCAGGCCTTGCATCGACTTGAGCGAAATCTCCGAGAGCTTCTTGATGTGCTCGTCGCTGAGCTTGTCTCCGCCGGGGTACGAGCGCATCATGTGGAACGACATTTCCATCCAGGACTTCATGGATGCGGGCGCGAAGCTGCCTCCACCCGCCACGAAGAAGGGCAACTGAGGAAGTCCGGCCATGGGGTTGTCCTTTGCCGGCTTCGCCTGGGACGCGATTCTGGCCAGCGTGCCGCCCTCGACCGGCAGCGTCCGGTTGACGACGTGGATGGCTCCATCGTCCGCCATGCGCAACCCAACCGCACAGTGACTGAGTTCCTTGTCCATGGCGTTGATCAGCGAATCATACATGCCGAGGCTCGCCAACGCCGCCTTGCCTTGCTCGCCCATGTTGGCCATCTGCGTTTTGGCGGCATCCAGTCCGATCTGGATTTGCTGCTGCGCGAACTTGATGCCGCCGGGCGTGGCCACGGCATAAGCGTCGTTCTCGCCCCGCCATGCGTCCAGACCCGGCGCGGCGTCCGCGATGCTCTTGGCGGCAGCGATCACGGCCTGTAGCGTCGCTTTGTTGGCTGCCTCGGTAACCACCGCATAGCCGCCTTTCTGCGCTGCGACGAATTCCCTGTCGCCCACCGACAAGTTGGCGGTGCCGTCGTCTCCCGTTGCCGCCTTCAGGCGCTTGAGCAGGGCCGCATAATCGGCGGCCGGCAGGAAGACCGTCGCGACCGGCGCCCCGTCAGGAGTGCTGGGGACTGCGGCCAAGGCGACGCTTTCTTTCTCATCCAGACCTTCCCGCAGTCCGAGCGTCAGTTTCGCAGTGCTCAGGAAGTCCAACGGAGGCGCCTTCAGTCGCCGCGCCAGGGACTTCAGCTTTTCGTTCGTCTCGCCCACGCGATTGACCACGACGACGCCCAAAGCGTTATCGGGAATCAGTTTGAGAACATCGTCCGCCGCCGCCATCACTGCGGGAAACAAGATCAAAACACAACAGATCACAGTCCGCAGAAACCTTGATCCAATCATCGAAAACACCCTCACTTTCGTCACGATTCGAGCTGTACCACCAGGGCATGCCAGGGTCTTCAAGCCACGTATCCGCCGGGACGATATTCGCTCTGTGCCCGCAGATCTTGGGCATTTTACACGATCGGACCGGCAACGTGACCAGCGGGGGTCGCGCGATCGGTTGACTTTTCGCCAACGGTGCCGGTGTGATAAACTGCTGGCCGGTCGAGGTTTTCATCCGCAGCGCGCGTCCGGGACGCCGGGCAGCTTCCTTTCCACCGAGGTGTACCGCCATGTCAGCCACTACCGCTGGATCGTCAACCAGTCGTCAGCGTCTTCAGGCCACTCTGAACCACCGGCAGCCGGATCGCGTTTGCGTGGACTTCGGAGCGACGGCCGTCAGCGGCATTCACGTTTCCGCTGTGACGAGACTCCGCCAGGCGGTCCTCGGCCAGCCCGATTTCCGCGTCAAGGTGATCGAGCCTTATCAGATGTTGGGCGAAGTGGACGACGAACTGCGGGCGGCGTTAGGCATCGACGTGATCGGCGTGCCCGGCCGCAAGTCGTTGTTCGGCACCGTGTCCTCGAACTGGAAGCCGTTTACGTTGAACGACGGCACCGAGGTGCTGGTCTCCGGCGATTTCGTGGTCACCAAGGACGAAGCGGGCGACACGTACATCTACCCCGAAGGAGATATATCGGTGCCGCCCAGCGGCCGCATGCCGGCGAGCGGGTACTTCTTCGATGCGGTGATCCGCCAAGATCCGATCGGCGAAGACAAGCTGAATCCGGAAGACAACCTGGAGGAGTTCGGATTGTTCGGCGAGGAAGATCTGGCCTACTACCGCGCCATGCGCGATTGGCTGCAGCAACGTCCGGATTGCGGGCACATGCTGGGTGTGCCGGGCACCGCGTTCGGCGACATCGCCCTGGTTCCGGGAACGTTCCTGAAACGCCCCAAAGGCATCCGCGACGTGGAGGAGTGGTACATCTCCACAGTGACTCGCAAGGATTACGTGCGGACCGTGTTCGAACGGCAATGCGAGATCGCCGAACAGAACGTCGCCACGTTGATCGACTTGTTCGGCGACTTGATCGACGCCGCCATGATCACCGGCACCGACTTTGGGACTCAACGCGGCCCGTTCATCTCCAAAGCCGCCTATTGGGACCTGTTTCAGCCCTTCCACAAGCGCGTCAATGCGCTCATCCACTCCAAATCCAAGTGGAAGACGTTCATCCACTCGTGCGGTTCCGTGTACCAGTTGATCCCGGACTTCATCGAAGCTGGTTTCGACATCTTGAATCCGGTCCAGTGCTCGGCGGCGGAAATGGACCCCGTGCGGCTGAAGAAGGAATTCGGCAAGGATATCGTGTTCTGGGGCGGCGGGGTCGATACCCAAAAGACGATCGCCTTCGGCACGCCGCAGCAGGTGTATGACGAAGTCCGCCAGCGGATCGAGATCTTCAACGAGAACGGCGGATTCGTCTTCAACAGCATCCACAACATCCAAGGGCCGACCCCGACGGAAAACATGCTGGCCCTGTTTCGGGCGCTCCGGGATAGCGCGAAATGAGGGACGGGTCGCTAGGGCGAAGAGTCACTAAGGCGCTAAGTCGAGGAGTCGAAGAGTCGCAAACTGACAGAAAGAGGGGGTGGCAGGAAGATGACATGCGGGCAAGGTCAGGAGCCGGAGCCGCGACTTCCTTCTGCAGACCCATCTTCTTCGTTTCCTCATTTTTCTGTCACCCCATCTTTCTGCCAGCGTCTTCGGCCTTTCTGATAAACACGATGGGCCGCCGTAACGCGGTGCCGATCAACAAGGGGAACCATAAACTGCCGACAAATTTGACAAGACACCGCCCTCCAAAATATCTGCGGTGGCGGTTGTACGGGCTGTGACGATAACTCCGTGGTTTGTGCCTCGGAGCGGCCAAAACCCAAAGAAAACCGCCTGACTCGCAAGTACAATAGACAACCAACGTAGCAGAGGTTCAGTTCGCAGCTCGCGGACAGCGCGGACGGAGAGAGGAACCGGATCGTGACAGCCAACGGCGCCGACATCGGTTTGGAGCAACCGCTCGAAAGGACGCCGCCGGCCCGCGACGCCGTGTTCCAAGCCCGTGGGATCACCAAGGTGTACCACATGGGCGAAGTCGACGTACACGCCTTGCGCGGGGTGGACTTGGACCTGTACCGCGGCGAATTCGTGGTGCTGCTGGGTCCCTCCGGCAGCGGCAAGAGCACGTTGCTGAACATCCTGGGCGGATTGGATGTGCCGACCAGCGGCATCGTCAGATACTTGGACTATGACCTGACGCGGTTCGACGATGCGGCGCTCACCCGCTATCGCCGCGAGCACGTGGGGTTCGTGTTCCAGTTCTACAACTTGATTCCCAGCCTGACGGCACGGGAGAACGTGGCCTTGATCACCGAGATTTCCCGCGACCCCATGGACCCGCGCGACGCGCTGGCCTTGGTCGACCTGAGCGACCGGATGAACCACTTCCCGTCGCAGCTGTCCGGCGGCGAACAACAGCGAGTGGCCATCGCGCGGGCCATTGCCAAGCGGCCGGACGTGCTGCTGTGCGACGAACCGACCGGCGCGCTGGACGTCCACACGGGGATCGTCGTGCTGGAAGCGATTGAACGCGTGAACCGCGAACTGGGCACGACCACCGCCGTGATCACGCACAACGCCGTGATCGCCGCCATGTCCAGCCGCGTGATCCACGTGTCGGACGGCCACGTGAGTCACATCGAACTGAATGCAACGAAAGTAGCGGCGAAGGAATTGCAGTGGTAGCGGCGGGATGCGGGATCGTAAATTGCTGCGGCCAATATCGACGGACAACTGACGACTGACAACTGACCGCTTCGGAAATCCGACGTGCGTGCGATCGATCGAAAGGCTGTTCGCGACCTGTGGGCCATCAAGGGCCAGGCGGTCGCCATTGCGTTGGTGATCGCCTCGGGCGTGGGCACCTTCGTCATGTCGCTCAACACGCTCAAATCGCTGCAGAACTCGCAAAAGTTGTACTACGAAAAATACCGCTTTGCCCACGTCTGGTCGCACGTCAAGCGAGCGCCGATGTCGCTGGTTCGGCGGATCGAAGTGATTCCCGGCGTGTCGCAGGCGTACCCGCGGGTCGTCGTGGATGTGACGCTGGATGTGCGGGGCATGGTCGAGCCTGCGGTGGGGCGGCTGATCTCCATCCCGGAACGTCGCGTGCCGTTGGTCAACGACCTGCACCTGCGCAAGGGCCGCTGGATCGAACCGCACCGCGACGGCGAGGTGTTGGTCAGCGAGGCGTTTGCCGCCTCGCACCACCTGGAAATCGGCGAATCCGTGACCGCCGTGATCAACGGGCGGCGCCAGAAGCTGACCATCGTCGGCGTGGTGCTGTCGCCGGAGTACATCATCCAGATCCACGGGGCGAACCTGTTGCCGGACGATCGGCGGTTCGGCATTTTCTGGATGGGGTACGAACAACTGGCCTCCGCGTTCAACCTGGACGGCGCGTTCAACAACGTGGCGATCACGCTCAGTCGCCGGGCGTCGGAGCCGGAGATGATCCAGCGGCTGGACGACCTGACCAAACCCTACGGCGGGCGTGGGGCCAGCGGGCGAGAAGACCACGTCTCCCATCGCTACATCTCCGACGAAATCCGCCAGTTGCGGAGTTTGGGGCTGATCGCACCGAGCATCTTCTTTTCCGTGGCGGCGTTTCTGCTGAACGTCGTACTGACCCGTTTGATCGGCGTCCAACGGGAGCAGATCGCGGCGTTGAAGGCGTTCGGGTACACCAAGCTGCAGATCGGCCTGCACTATACCAAGCTGGCCCTGCTGATCTCGCTGGCCGGAACGGTGGTGGGGATCGTCGTGGGGTCGGTGCTGGGCCGCAGCCTGACGGAAATGTACACGACGCTGTACCGTTTTCCGGTGTTCGGTTTCGAGTGGAACGTCTCGGTGGTGCTGGGGGCGTTGCTGATCAGTTACGCGGCGGCCGTGGCCGGGACGCTGTTTGCCGTCCGCCGGGCCGTCGCCTTGCCCCCGGCGGAAGCCATGCGTCCGGAGCCGCCCGCCGTGTATCGGCCCACGCTGCTGGACCGCAGCGGCCTGGGGGAATTCCTGCCGCAGGCTGCCCGCATGATCTTCCGGGAACTGGAGCGAAAACCCATCAAGGCGGCGATGTCGTGCCTGGGCATCTCGATGGCCGTGGCCATCCTGGTCCTGGGCGCCTTTACGATGGACTCGGTCAACTACATCATGAACTTCCAGTTCGCACTCTCCCAGCGGCAGGACTTGATGGTGACCTTCACGGAGCCCACGACGGCCAGGGCGTTGTACGAGCTGCAGCATCTGCCGGGTGTGGTCCGCTGCGAACCGATCCGTTCCACGGCCACCCGGTTTCATTTCCGCCATCGTACGCGCCGCGTGGGCATCATCGGCTTGAACCCGGGCGGGCGGCTGTACCGGCTGCTGGACGAGCAAGAACGGCTGGTGTCGGTGCCGCGCGACGGGCTGTTGCTGTCGACGAAGCTGGCGGAGTTGCTGGACGTGCGGCTGGGGGACCGCGTGTTGGTCGAGGTGCTGGAGGGCGAGCAGCCCATTCGCGAGGTGCCGGTCAGCGCGATGGTGACCGAGTACGGCGGGACGAACGCCTATATGGACGCCGGGGCGATGCACCGGCTGCTGCGAGAAGGCGAGACTCTGACCGGCGCGTTCCTGAGCGTCCGGAAGGACCGGATGGAGGACATGTACCGGACGCTCAAGAACACGCCTCGCGTCGCCGGCGTGACGATCAAGGAAGCGTCGGTCAAGAGTTTTCACGACACGATCGCGGAGAACCTGGGACGAATCCGGTTTTTCAACATCCTGTTCGCCGTGGTGATCGCCTTCGGGGTCGTTTACAACAGTGCCCGGATTTCGCTGGCCGAACGCAGCCGCGACCTGGCGACGCTCCGCGTGATCGGCTTCACGCGCGCGGAGATTTCCGCCATTTTGCTGGGCGAATTGGCCGTGGTCACGCTGGCCGCCGTGCCGCTGGGCCTGGTCGTGGGCTACCTGTTTGCCGCGTGGGCGGTGCTGGGGTTGGACACGGAAGTGTATCGCGTGCCGCTGATCATCGAGCGTGCGACGTATGGTTTTGCGGTGGCGGTTGTGTTGGCCGGGGCCGCGATTTCGGGTTTGTTGGTCCGCGAACGGCTGGACCACTTGGATTTGATCGCCGTCCTGAAGACCAGAGAGTAACGTGTGGCACGGCCTACTGGTTGGCCGTGCTCACGGAATTGCGTGGCACGGCCTACTGGTTGGCCGTG
>CAZAQY010000010.1:17248-40664 GCA_964486845.1 uncultured Pirellulaceae bacterium | reverse complement strand
GTTGGCCGTGATCGGAACGGGACAAGACCCCGGTGCTGAAAACGAGAGAGTATCGCAGGCCATGAAGTTCCTGGTGCGGACATTCCTGTACCTGGTCATCGTCGGGTCGATCGTCGGCGGCCTGGTGTGGTCGTTTTGGCCCCAGCCGGTGGACGTCGAGGTGGGCGAGGTTACGCGCGGCCGCTTGCGGGTGACGGTAGACGAGGACGGCAAGACGCGCATCAAGGAGCGGTACGTCGTGGCGGCGCCGCTGGCCGGCCGCCTGTTGCGGATCGATCTGGATCCCGGCGATGCCGTCACGCGCGGCGCGACGCTGCTGGCCACGCTGGAGCCCAACGAGCCGGAGATCCTGGACGTGCGGGCCGTGGCCACGGCGGGAGCCAAAGTCAAAGCCGCGCAAGCCGCCCTGGACCGCGCGCAGCCGATCATCGAGCGGGCGCGGCACGAACTGGCGTTCGCGGAGAGCGAGCTGGAGCGGTTCCGCAAGCTGGCCAAGACCGCCTCGGCGTCGAAACGCGAAGTCGAGCAGGCCGAGATGCTCGCGCGTTCGCGGATGCAAGACTACAGTGCCGCCCGACTCGCCCAGGACATCGCGCAATTCGAGTTGGAGATGGCCCGGGCGGCGCTGGTCCGCGTCAGGCCCGCCGAGGCGGGGCCGGCGGACGACCGCCAGCTGAGCATCCTTTCCCCGATCAGCGGCCAGGTCTTGCGCGTGTTTCAGGAGAGCGCCACGGTCGTCCGGCCCGGCGATCCGTTGCTGGAACTGGGCGACCCGGCGGACCTGGAGGTGGAAGTGGACGTGCTGTCCAGCGACGCGGTCAAGATCCGGCCCGGTGACAAAGCCTTCCTGGAGCAATGGGGCGGCGAGTCGCCGCTGCCGGCGACCGTGCGGCTGATCGAACCCTCCGGGTTCATGAAGGTCTCGGCGCTGGGCGTGGAAGAGCAGCGGGTGAATGTGATCCTGGATCTGGACGACCCGCCGGAGAAACGCAGGGAGTTGGGCGACGCCTTTCGCGTCGAGGCGCGGATCGTGATCTGGGAGCAGGACGGCGTGTTGCAGGTCCCCACCGGCGCACTATTCCGATACGAGGATCAGTGGTCGGCGTTCGCCGTCCGCGAGAACCGCGCCGAACTGTGTACGCTCGAAATCGGCCGCCGCAACAGTCTGGCCGCCGAAGTCATCTCCGGGCTGCAGGCCGGCGACCAGGTGATCCTCCATCCCAGCGACAAAGTCCGCAGCGGCGTCCAGGTGAATGTGCGGGATTTGAACGCCCGATAGAACCCGGAGTTTATCGTCGGGATGCATCGTCCCGGCGATGCGGTATAATATGGCGGCGGCGGGATATGTCGGGTCTTTCGTCGCCAGGCGGACCGGCTCGACTTCATCAACCATCGTAAGCGAGGAACTCTTATCATGCGGATGATCGCCGGCGCTGCTTTTTCGACGTTCTGCCTGTTTGCCACCGGCGGCCTGGACGCAGCCTGCGGCGCGGAGAGCATTCCTGCCGAGAATCCTGCTGCCCAGCGCTGGCAGATCGGGATGACCGTCCAGGCCACGGGGGCTTGCAGCGGGATTTTGGCGGCCATCCCAGTGCCGATGGACTGGCCGGAACAACAAGTCAAAGTCCTCGACGAACAGCGATCCGATCAGATCAACCCGCTTCGCTACCGGACCCTGGCGGAAGGCGTCAAGCAGATGCTGATCATCATCCCCCAGTTGGCCGCGGGTGACACGGCGTCCGCCCTTGTGACCTTTGCGCTGAGTAAGAGCCCGATCTTGGGTCCGGAGGAAACTGGATCGTGGAGGATCCCCGCCCGTCCTGCGGCCAAGCTCCGTCCCTACCTGGGCGTCAGCCCCTTGATCGAAACCACGCACCCGGAGATTCGCCGACTGGCCGCCGAGGTCGTGCAGGGCAAGGCGAGCGACTGGGACAAAGTGAGGGCCATCTACGACTGGGTGCGGGCCAACGTGAAATATCAATTTGACCCGGAATTGAAGGGGGCTTTGACAGCGTTGCGAGCGGGCCAGGGTGATTGCGAAGAGTTGACGTCGCTGTTCATCGCCCTCTGCCGCGCCAACGGCATCCCGGCTCGCTCTGTCTGGGTTCCGGGGCACTGCTATCCGGAATTCTACTTGGAAGCCCCTGGCGGCCAAGGACGCTGGTTCCCGTGCCAGGCGGCCGGCGCGGACGAGTTCGGCTCGATGCACGAGACACGGCCGATCCTGCAGAAGGGCGACACCTTCCGCGTGCCCGGCGAGGCGGCTCCGAAACGGTACGTCGCCGAGACGTTCCGGGCGCAGAACGCCGTGGCCAATCCGCGCATCGAGTTCATTCGCAAGCAACTGACCGAATAGACGGCAAACGGGGTGTCCCGTCTGATCGCTCGTCCGATACAATGCGCAATGGGACGGATGGGACTGCTGGGACGGACGGGTCACGATGGGACACCGAGCGAACTACGTTCTGCGTCGCGGGGGCCGCACGCAGCTGTTCTACAGCCACTGGGGCGCTTTGTCCCTGGCCCAAGACATTTTCTGGGGACCCGACGAGACGACACGATTCATTCGCTCGTTGCGGCCAGCCGACGAATTGCTGGACGACGCATCGTGCGAGGGCGCCGCCCTGGTGGATTGGGATGCCCGGCGGTTGATCTGGTTCGAAGGCGATCGCCTGGTGCAGGGACCGATCCAACGGCGACTGTACGCGCGGCTGCTGGAGCAAACCTGGTCCGAGTGGGAAATCGACTACGCCGCCGACGGAATCCTCGCCATCGCCAGGTATCTGGAGATCCCCGCCGCAGAACAACACGCTGACACCGAACCCGTCGCCGAGGAAAACGCCCCGGAGGATGCGGCTGAGGAGTCCGGCGCGGAGCTGGCGGACGACCTGGAAGTCGGCCTGCGTCCTGCGCCGCGGCCGGCGGGCGGGGAAAACGGACCGGCGGTTGCAGAGCCTGGAGTCTGGCTGGCGGTTCGGCGGGCGGATGGCTGCGTCGAGGACTATTTCGGGTTCGACCATCCGGCGCTGGATCAGGTGTTACTGCGCGGGCCTCCGCTGCTGGATCTGTTGCCGGTTGAATCGGCGACGACCGTGCCGCCCGAGTCGGCGGTGTGGGGCGGCGCCGTCATCGACGCGGCGTCGCAACGGCTGGGCTGCTGGGAACTGCAGGCAGGCCCCGATTTCTCGCGGCGCGTCGAACAAGCCTGGCCCGGCTGGCGCGTGGAGCGTCTCGCCGGCGGCTGGGACGAGCTGCTGCAATGGTCCGGCCGCGAGGCTGCGAACGAATCGCGGGCGGACGAACACGCGTGCTTGGGAGCGCTCGTTGCGCTGTTGCTGGACGAAGACCGGCTCGACCCGCAGGCCATGCGGGACAGCCTTTACGAGGCGACGCGCGGAGTCACCGCCGGGTGCGGCTGCGTGGCCGGACTAGTGACGCTTCTCGCCGCTGCCGTCGCCGCCTGGGTGCGGACGGTCCCGGTGACGATCGCCTGTGTCGTCGTCGCGCTGGCCGTCCTGGTACCGGCCGTTCGCTTGCGGCGGCGCACCGCGCGGCTGGTGGCGATGGGGGAAGGCTTCGACGACGCGCCGCCCTGTGCCGGGCCGTCGCTATTGAAGAAGCGATCCCTCCTGGATCAAGCCTTGGCGCGGCTCGGGTATCCGACGACGGACCAACTGGAGCAGGCGGGGCAGCTGTCCGTGTCCTCGGACGGCCCGCAGGCGGAGAGCCCCTTGCCGGACCGTTTCGGGCCGTTGCGGCCGCTGCGAGCCGACGAGATCGCCGGGGTCGAATTCTACCAACTGCGGCTGGGCAAGTTGCGGTTTCGCGAGTTGCGGCGCGGGACCACGCTCTGGCAGGCGTGTTTGATCAAATGCCTCGCGCCGTTCGGCTATACCTCCGGACCGACCATCCCCGTGCCTCGCGCTCAGCGGCTGATCCTGCTGGACCGGGAAGACCTTCCGCCGCACGTCCGCCAGCGGCTTGACCCCTGGATCAAGCAGGCGGTCGACAGCGGTTTTTCCCCCGGCTTGTGCTACACGTTGCCGATGCTGGGGCGGCAGGAAGCGTTCGGTGTCGTGCTGCTCGACGCCGAGGGCTGCGTGTTGGCTTTCTTCCTGTATGCACGGGTTCGTATGCGGGTGGCGGATGACGACGGAGATACCTACGGCGACGAACAGCTGACCGAAGCGTCGCTGGTGAGTGTGCTGCCGCACGACGAGTTGCTGGTCACCGAAACGCGCCGCTCCGAACTCGACCCCTTGCCGACTCACGACGTGCAAAACCTGCAGGACGCGGACTGGCCGACGCTGCTGGCCGCTCACCAGCGGCGTTTGGACGCGCACGACCGTTCCGCCCTACGGCGTTTCACGGAGGCTGATTTACCCGACTTCGTATTGCACTTGAGCCAGCAAGAAGTCGACGCCTACGTCGCGCGGGGCGTCTACCAGCGGATGACCCGCGAGGACATCGACCGCTTTGCGGAGGAGGGATGACCAAAGTAGGTTGGGTCTCCGACCCGACCCGGTCGGGACAGAGTCCCAACCTACGAAGATGCGCGCATCCTAAGGACGAAGACTCGAAAAGGGTGCAGGACCCTTAAATCCAAGGGTCCTGCGCCCTTTTGGAAAGGCTACTTGCCAGGTGCCGCGAGCAGCAATGCCAGAACGGTGGCCCCCACGATGATGGCAGCCGAGATCGCAAGCCTGAGCAGTCTCTTCTCCAGCGGGTCGTGCGGCGGCGCTACCGCGGCGGCCTGAACTTGTTTCTCTCTGGCGCGGATCTCCTGACCCAAGTCGTCGTCCAACAACAAAACGATGAGTGCGCCCAGACACGGCACCAGCGCCCACAGGCCCTTGACGCCGCTGTGCCCTTTGAACTTGGCCACATAGACGAACCCAACCACGAGGAGAATGTACCCGAAGGAGTTCAACTCCCGGTGTGGACTGGACATCAGGATCAGCCCTGGCAAACCGAAGGCGAATTGCAGGGTGAGATACAGCCGCCGGGTCCGCCGCAGTTCCGTCAACTCTTCGTACCGGTCTGCCGCCTCGCGTTTGACGCTGGCCAGGGCCGCCGACACCACCTCGCGTTCAGCCGTGGGTCGTATGGGAGCGGGCGGAGGGGCTGGCTTTGCCGATTTCTTCGCATCCGCCAACGCTTCGTCGAACCAGTCGGAAAAACCAGGGGCCTGTTCCTTCTCCGCCGCTCTCTGGGGGACAACAAGCACGCCACCGCATTTGGGGCACTTGACGCGTTTGCCCGTCAAATGGTCTTCGGCCCGAAAACGTTGCCCACAGGCACAGGTCACGATCTGCGACATGGCAATGACTCCTCGGCAATTCTCTCACAGAGCTTTCCCAGGAAGAACTGGCGAACCGTGACTGCTCTGGTTCACGGCCGATCGGCGTACTTGTCATTCCTTGGGTCCGGACGATGCAAGTCGCCTTCGGATTGCTTCATAGGCGAATGACGTACGAGGCACTTCCTCCAGCGGCATTAGATCCGCATCGGCCGGCAAGAAGGGAATCAGAGAGGTGACCCAGCCTTTTTTTTCCTTTGCCGCGTTCTCCGGTTGCCTGTCCAGGCGGGCGATATACGAAGGCAGTGCCGGCAGTTCCGCAGACAACTCCCGGCCCGCCGTCTGCCACGCCGCCATCGTATCCATCCCGCGATCCCGGAAGCTGAGCGCTCTGACTCTAGCGGCCAGTTCGATGACGTGATCGATCCGTTGGTGAGACCTGCGCAAGGCAAGTTGCGATCGGAGATGCATGACCACTAGGAGGGCAACGATTCCCAGCAGGATCACCGAGCCAACGTACGCCGCGTTTACCCAGAAGTTTGGACCGAACCGACTGCGAAACCAGGCGTCAAAGGTATCGCCGTCTGCCTCGTTCTCCTCCTGGCTCCTTGACGCTGGTATCCGAGGCATCTCCGACATGGCCAGTTTTCGGCTCGTCGCCGCGCCGTATCCGCAAACCGGACAGGCACCATCATTCTTCAGCGGCGATTCGCACATCGGACACGTTGCCGAACCTCGCGGACGGCCGGGACCTGATACAACGGACATCGCGCGGTCATCCTGTAACTACACGGAAGCACTTGATTTCAAACTCGGACGTGGAATTGTACGAACTCAAGGCAGTGCAGGCTTGGATGCCGCGTCCTCGTCCGCTGACTGGGCCGGAGGTTGCTGCTTGCTTTCGGCATCCCTAATCCGTTTCTCCTTGACGACCGCCCTCAAAAGTGGGTCCCTGAGAAAGCGGATTTCGATGGTTCGGTCATCCTGCTCCATGGGCCAACGGATCGTTACGGTGTCGCCCACGACAAGTCGTTCTACATAGTTCTTGTTTCCCGGCGTGCCCAGGATCTCCAGCACCTCTTCCTCGTACATTCCAACCTGTATCCGCTCATAGTTTTCGAGGGTCGCCCTGGGAAGACTGAGCAAATCGCACCCAGGGTAGAGCAGGAAAACCAGAACAAAAAACGTCCGGCTGCGAAATCTCATTGTCCCTCCTTCGCCGAATCTCAGGAGTCACCACGATCGCTTAGTGGCCAGCGGTCAAGAAACGACATCGAAACACGGAATTCACCCACTCGCGCCATCGGAGCGAACCGAATCCATCGGAAGACGACTACGGATGGGTTGCTCGAAGGCTTCGTGTATTAGCACTAGGCGAAAAGAATGCCCGCCCACTCACGCGTTTTTGGTGTTTTCGTCAGTTTTTCTTGACGAAGCTCAGGACGGGTTCGACCCAGTACACGCGATTTGCGCCTCGATCGGGTGGGACGACCAGTTGGAGCCAGATGCGTCGGCCGGCGAAATCGCTCAGGTCGACGATCGCCGGCTGCCAGATCGAGCGCTGGCTGTGGGCATGAAAGACGATTTGGCCCAGTTCGCCCGCGGGGGAATCGCCGCGACGTACGCGCACGAACCAGTTCACGTCCCCCGCGAGCTGCTCGTCTTTGCCCCACGGATTCTCGAAGGCCAGGGTGACGCGGAGTTGGGCGGAGGAGTTGGGGGGCAGCGTGAGTGGGTACTCGACCAACGCCGTGTGGGCCGGTTCGGAGACGAGGTCCCACTCGCGGTAGAAATACACGGCTACGGCTTGCCGCGGCTCCCCGCGCGGGCCGGCGATGGTCCGCAGGACAGACCGCGATTCAGGCGGACGCGTGGTGAAGACACTGGGCTGATCCGAGTCGTCGCCCGTGAGCACGACCAGTTGCTGTTGCGGGGAATCCCATAACGGTCGTCCTTCCGCGCTGAAGTCACTCGGCGGTCCCGCGTTCTCTGTCGGGGCTGCTGCGCTGACCTGGGGCTCTTCGTCCGTTTCCAGCATCACGACTTGCCCAGCTTCGGTCGCCGTGGCGCTGGTACAGGCCAAACGGCGCCCGGAAGGCGAGAAGGCCAGGCCGAGGACCCATCCGTCGTGCGGCATCCGAAACGTCGCTCGTAACGTTCCATCCACCAGGTCCCACAGCCGCACGACGCCGTTGCCGCCGCCGCTGGCCAGCAAAGCGCCGTCCGGGGAAAACGCCAGCGAGCACGCCGCGTGGCGATGTCCGGGCAGGTCGTAGCGGATGCCGCCGCCAGCCACGTCCCAGACTCGCACCGTCACCGGTTCGGCCAGGGGCTGGTCCTGCGGCCACGAGCCGGCGGCGAGATACCGGCCGTCCGGCGAAAAGGCCAACGCTTCGATCCAGCCGGTGTGAGTCCAACACGCTAATTCGCTCCCGTCCGCCGCGTCCAGCAACCAGACCTCGCCCTGTGTCCCGCCGATCGCCAGTCGCGTGGCCTCCGGCGAGAAGGCCAACGAACGGACTTCCTGACCGGAAAATTGGCGCCCCCAGCACGCGTGCCAATCGTCAGCCGAAAAGACCTTCAGTCCGCATCCACCGGGCACCAGCGTGGTTGCGCCGCCAACGGCCAGGTAACGGCCGTCCGGCGACGCCGCGACGGCGTGGACCACGCCCGGAAAACCGCCCAGCGTGAGGCATTGTCTCGAGCCGATGTCCAGAATCTGAACGAGCGTGCGCTGAGAAAACGCGAGCTTCCTGCCGCCGCGAAAGACGGTCAAGGACTCGCACCAGTCCCGTCCCGATCCGAACTGCGCCAACGGCTGACCGCACAGCGCGTCCCAGACGCGCACCTTGCCGTCCCGGCCGGCGGTGATCAGCCCCGTTCCGTCGGGCGTAAAGGCGAGATCGGCGACTTCTTTCTCGTGGGCCGCAATCCGCAGTCCGCGATGGCGGCGAGTCAAGTCCCAGACCCGCAGCGTGCCATCGCTGCCGGCAGAGACCAGTTCGTTTTTCGCGGCGGAAAAGGCCAGCGCGTTCACGTGGCTGCGGTGGCCGCGGAGCAGATCGATATCCCGACCGGTCTGGGCATCCCGCAAAGAGACGCTGCCATCGTCGGTATTCGCGACCGCCAGAATTTGGCCGTCCGGCGAAAAAGCCACGGCGGCCGCGTTGGCAACAGGAACGCGGCACTGGACGTCCCACGAGCCGGTTTCACAGATGGCCAACTCGCCGCCACGGACGCCCACCGCGGCCCGCGCACCGTCGGGCGAGACGGCCAGGGCCATGCTCCCCGCCACCGATGGCGCCGGCGTTTCGATGGGCTGGACGTTCTCGATTTGCCAACGCTGTACGGCGGCTCCCCAAGTCACGCCCACCAGCTCCGGCCGCTGCGGCAGGAAGGCGAGTTGAACCACTGGGTCGGAAAGAACCGCGATTCGGCGGGGCTCCTCGTCGGCGTCGGGACTCCAGACGTAGATCTCTCCGGGCCGGTCTTGCATGCGGGGAAGCATGCGGTTGATGACGCCGCCGCCCCAGGCCAGACGCTGACCGTGGGCCTCGAAAGCCAGGCACTGAACCGGGACGCTGCCGCCGGACAGGCTTCGCACAAGGCGTCCTGTGGCTACGTCCCACAGCCGGACGAAACCGTCGGCTCCCCCGGTCACCAGGACGGTGCCCCCCGGACGAAACGCGACGGCATGCACCGGCCCCACATGCGCCGCGAAGATGGCCCGGCGTTTCCACGCCGCCGCATCCCAGAGGGAAACCGCGCCGTCCGCGCCGCCGCTGGCCGCCCACCGGCCGTCCGGCGAAAACGCCAACGACACGACGCTCGCGTTGTGACCGCACCGCGTGAGCCGGTCGCCGTGCAGCTGCCGCCAGAGGTAATGCCATTCGAAGCCGCGCAGATCGGCCTGGCCCGCCAGCGGCCGCTGTGCCTCGAGCAGACTCAGCACCGTCGGCGTGTCGTGCTGTTCGAAGGCCTGCATCGCCAGCGCCATTTGGGACTTGTACAAATCGCGCCGCCGCTGCTCGCTGACGCGTTCGCTCCGCTGCAGGGCGTACTGCTCGGCCCGCCGGGCGGCGGCGATCTTCAGGCTGGCCCATGCCGAACCCAGGGCCAGGGCCACCAGCAGCAACAGCAGCGACGCCGTCAGCGCCGCGATGCGCGGTTCCCGCCGGCACCAGCGCCACAGCCGTTCGGCGCGCCCCACCGGCCGGGCCTGAATCGGCTCGCCGCGCAGGTAGCGGCGGATATCGGCCGCAAAGTCCGCCGCCGATTGGTACCGCCGCTCGCGGTCCTTGTCCATGGCCTTGGCCACCATGGTCTCGACGTCGCCCCGGAACGTGCGATCGACGGCGCCCAAAGCTGCCGGCTGATGTTCGGCGATGATGTGCAACGCTCGCGACAAAGGCACGCCGGCCAAGGGAAGCGGATGCCGGTCCGCCAGCAACTCGTAGCAGATCACGCCCAGCGCATAGATATCGCTGCGCGTGTCGATGTCCTCGGGGACACCGGCGGCTTGTTCGGGACTCATGTAGGGCACAGTCCCCACGGGCTCGCCGTGCCGGCTGCGGAGCGTGATTGTCGAAAGATCCAAGCCGGTCGCTCGGGCGACGCCGAAATCGAGCACCTTCGGCGCTCCGTCTCGCGTGACCAGGATGTTTGCTGGCTTGAGGTCCCGGTGGATCACGCCTTTGACGTGAGCGTGCTGCACGGCATCGCAGACGCGGGCGATCAGTTCCAGCCGCTGATGCGCGCTCAGGTCTCGCGAATCCGCGTGCTGCTTGAGCTGTCGGCCCTCCACGAACTCCATGGCAAAGTACGGATGGGGGCCGCTGGGCGTCTCGAACACGCCGGCTTCGTAGATCTGAGCGATGCCTGGATGCTGCAGCCGAGCCAGGACGTGCGTTTCCAGCTCGAAGCGGCGCATCGCGCGGGCGTTCATCGTGCCGGCATGGAGCACCTTGACGGCCACCGTCCGTTGCGGCGCATCCTGAACCGCCTCGAACACCGTTCCCATCCCGCCGCCCCCGATTCGCCGTTGGATCCGATAGCGGCCGATGGTGGGCGGAGCCCCCGAGTCTTCCCGCGTCGCGGTGCCAACCGGCGTCCCCAACGGCTGACCTGTGGGGCCAGACGCCTGCCGGCGAGCCGCTTCGATCAGCGCCGACTCGCGCGCCGCGTCGCTGTCGGGGGTCGCGGAGTCCGGATCTGGCGGAGGCTGGTTCGCCATCTTTTTTCTGCGCTGAGCGCGGGCACGGCGCCTGCGGGATTAGAGATAGTGGGAGAAACCGGCCAGGAGTCCACGGAGCATCGCCAGGGCCCGCGAACGCCGCATGTAGACCGCCCCGGAAGAACACCCCAACCGCCGGCCAACCTGGTCGGCATCGAGGAATTCCAGGTCGTACAACCGCAGCACCTCGCGGTACGCGTCCGGCAGTTCCGCCAGGGTGCGCTGCAAGGTGTCCTGCCATTCGTGTCGCATGGCCCCGCAGCTGGGTGTCGTGCCCCCATCCGTCACCAGGTCCAACAGCAAGGACAGACCATCTTCGTCCCGCTCCGCCGTGGCGTGGCGCCGGTGACCGCCTCGGCGTTCCGCTCGAAAGCACCGGATGGCGTCCCGCAAATTGTTCCTGGCGATCTGTTGCAGCCAGGCCGTGAACGACCCTCTGATATCCAGGTTACGGAACGAGAGGAAGACGTCGGCATACGTCTCCTGCATCACGTCGTCCTCGGACAACACCGACTGCATTTGCCGTGGAATTCGGTTCCTGATCGTTTTCCGGACTTCAGGACCATGCTGTTCGAGGAGTCTCGTTAGGGCATCGGCATCGCCTGCCATTGCGCGAGTCAAATCACTGCTCGTGTCGCACGCCATGATCATGATATCGTTTTGCCGTTGACGCCAAGGTCGTGTCGTCCGCATCGACAACGTACCACCGCCCGGACGCGGCTGTCAAGATTGGCGAAGGAAGGGGGCTTCGGAAAAGGGGTTGAGCAAGAACGCGGGAAGCCGTCCATCACGCCTCGTGGCATGGACCGAGCAGCTTGAACCGCACCGCTCTTGATCGTTCCGTGCGGGAAAGGTAGAACGTCCAGGCGTTGGAGATTTGGATTTCGCGGTAGGACCTCCTGGCATGCGTGACCCACCTCTGCTGCACATCGTCCTGTACCAGCCGGAGATTCCGCAGAACGCGGGCAATATCGGCCGCACCTGTGTGGCGATCGGCGCCAAGCTGTGGCTGGTGCGCCCGTTGGGGTTCCGCATGGACCAGCGGCACCTGCGCCGCGCCGGGCTGGACTACTGGCAGCACTTGGATTGGGAGGTTGTCGATGATTGGGCGGCGCTGCGCCAGCGGCTACCGGAACGCGAACCGTGGCTGTTCACCAAGACCGCCGGGCGGCTGTACACGACGGCCGCGTTTCAGGTTGGCGACGTATTGGTGTTCGGCAGTGAAACCCAAGGCTTGCCGCCGTCTCTGCTGCAGGCCGCCGGCGACCGCGCGTTACGGATCCCCACGCGGGAAGAAGCTCGCAGCCTGAACCTAGCCTGCGCTGTGGCCATCGCCGCTTACGAAGCGCGGCGGCAGACGAGTTAGACCGGGAGCCAAGCCGGCCGCACGCACTTCCTCTCGCGGTCCGAGAAATCCGTTTGAAGAAGCCCGGATTTTGCGCAAAAGTCGGGCTTCTTGCCTTTTGACGCGGTTTAGGTCTCGACCAACAGCTTGTCGAATTCCGCCACGGTGACGGCGGGCGCGGTGCAGAACGAGATGCCGGTCTCACGGCCCATCGCGACCGCCGCTTTCATGGCATCGGTCATCGTGGGCAGTTCGACGATCAGCACCAGGTCGTACTGGCCCAACAAGGCGTACATGGCCTTGATGGACCCGCCCAGCTTCTCGATCAGATCGCGGGCTGCAGCGGTCCGCTTGGCGTTGATCTCGCCCATCGCTTCACTGGAATACTTGCCGAACATAAAGAATGTCATCGGTTTCCTCTTTCTGCCAATTGAGCCGGCTGGCGGCCATGGGCCGAGCAGGTGGGGACGGAGTCCTTACCCGGTCGGGACGGAGTCCCAACCGACGAAGACGCTACTTGATTTCGTTCAGTTCGCGGGCGGTGGCCGCCATTCTATCGTACAGATCCTGCAAGTGGTCCTCGTCGACCGCCGAGAAAGCGACGCGGATATCGTGCTCGCCGTCGGCAATCACGCCGATGCCGTACTTCTCCAGCAAGTGTCTGCGGAACGTCTCCGCCTCGATCCCCTTCAACTTCAGGCACATGAAGTAGCCGGAGTTGAACGGGTACGGCTCCCACAGCTGGGCGTACTGGGGCGCAACGAGGATCTCGCGGACCTTTTTGACGCGGGCTTCCAGGATGGCGCGCTTTTCTTCCCGCTCGGCGCCGATCCCTTCGGAGGCCATGGCCTTGGACAGGACCGACTGCGAGACGTGGGGACCGTTGGAGACCGCACTGCGGATCGCCCCGGCCACTTTCTTCTCCAGCGCCTGATAGAGCGCCTGATCGCTGAGGAAGGCACGGGCCCCAAAGGTGAGCATGCCCGTGCGGAAGCCCCACACGAACTCCTCCTTCGTCGGCCCGTCGACCTTGACGGCCAGAATCCGCTCGTGGATGCCGGCCAAGCGGGCGAAGAGCGATTCGCGATACACGTCTTCCTCGTAGAACAACCCGAAGTAGGCGTCGTCGTTGATGACGACCAGGTTTCGCCCGTCGCTTGCCGCCTCGCCCAGCACGGAGACGATCGCCTCGGCCTCGGCCTTGGTGACCGAGTAGCCGGTGGGGTTATTGGGAAAGTTCAGCACCAGGATCGTCTTCCAGCTGCCGGCGCGCGTCCCCAACGCCTGCCGCAGCGCCTCGACATTGAACCCGCCCACCGAGCTGAAGAACGGGTACAAGGCCAGCTGCGCCTGGTACCGCACGCCGAACAGCAGTTCGTAGTTCTCCCAGAACTTGTCCGGCATCAGCACCATGTCGCCCTTGTCGACGAACAGGTCGGCGATCAAGCTGATGGCGTGCGTCACGCCGCAGGTGACGATGGGCAGCGAGAAGCTCTTCTTGGTCAGGCTGGGGTTCTTCCGCAGCAACTCCTCACGCCATTTTTTGCGCAGATCGTCGCGGCCGGTGGCGGGTGCGTAAGCCAGCGTATCGCCGGGGCCGAGGGCCGGGAAGAAGTCCATGATCGACGGCAAGAACATGGGTTTGTTGTTCTCCCGCGCAATGCCGATCGTGGCATCGTAGCGTTTGGCCTTCTCCTTGGCCTCGGCGCTCTGCGCCAGGATGCCTTTGGGGAAGTACAGCCGCTTGCCGAACTCGGACAGCATGCTGAACAGGTGCGGGTTTTCGCGTTCGATCACCTCATTCAGTTCCGCCGCCAGCGGCCGCAATTCGGTCCCCGGTTGCATCAGGGACAACGGGGCCCGCAACCGCAGACGCAGCCCGTCCAGTTGTTCCCAAAGCGTTTTGGGAAAACGGTTGCCGAACTGGTGGAAGAAGCTGGCCATGCCGTCCGTTTCCTGGTACCAATCGTTGCGGTCGACGGCGAACAGCTTGTTCAGGTTCTCGCGGGAGATGTCCAGGCCCGTCAGGTCCAAGCTGTCCGGCGTGGGCACGTAGCCGATGGGCGTCTTGACTGCGTCCCCCTCACCGCGGCAACGGTTCAGAATCCACTCGATGACCCGCAGGTTCTCGCCGAACCCGGGCCACAGAAAGTTGCCCTCCTCGTCCGTGCGGAACCAGTTCACGTGGAAGATCTTGGGTGGATTGGTCATCCGCTTGCCCATGTTCAACCAGTGGTCGAAATAGTCGCCCATGTGGTAGCCGCAGAAAGGCAGCATGGCCATCGGATCGCGGCGGACCTCGCCCAACTTGCCGAACTGGGCCGCGGTGCGCTCGGACGCCATCGTGGCGCCGACGAACACGCCGTGGTCCCAGTCGAACGATTCATAGACCAGGGGCGCCAAGTGCGCGCGGCGACCGCCGAAGATGATGGCGGCGATCGGCACGCCGTGGTGGTGCTCGGTGCGGAACGAATGCGACGGGCACTGGGTCAGCGGCGCCGTAAAGCGGCTGTTGGGATGGGCGCCCGGAACCGGATTGCCCTTCTCATCCTTCGCGTCCGGCGTCCAGGGGCGGCCCTGCCAATCCAGGGCCCCTGCCGGCGGGGCGCCGTCCAAGCCTTCCCACCACACGGTCCCGTCCTTGCCCAGCACGACGTTCGTAAAGATCGTGTTGCTGCGGATCGTCTTGATCATGTTGGGGTTGGTCTTGGTGTTGGTCCCCGGCGCGACGCCAAAGAAGCCCCGCTCCGGATTGATCGCCCACAGCCGGCCGTCGGTGTCGATCCGCATCCAGGCGATGTCGTCGCCCACGGTCCAGATTCGGTAGCCCTTGACCTTCAGGCCCTCCGGCGGAATGAGCATCGCCAGATTGGTCTTGCCGCAGGCGCTGGGAAACGCCGCCGCCACGTACTCGACGCGCCCTTCCGGATTCTCCATGCCCATGATCAGCATGTGCTCGGCGAACCAGCCCTCGCTGCGGCCCAGGTAGCTGGCGATCCTCAGCGCCAAGCACTTCTTGCCCAGCAGCACGTTGCCGCCGTAGCCGGAACCTACGCTCCAGATCGTGTTGTCTTCCGGGAAGTGCAGGATCAAGCGGCGTTTGATGTCTCGTTCCGCTTTGCCGTGCAGGCACTTCGTGAATTCGCCGCGCGGACCCAACTGCTTCAGCACCTTCTTGCCCACGTGCGTCATGATCCGCATGTTCAGCACCACGTAGATGCTGTCGGTCAGTTCGACGCCGATCTTGCTGAACGGCGAACCGACCGGGCCCATCGAGAAGGGGATCACGTACATCGTCCGGCCGCGCATGGAACCCTTGAAGATCTCGCCGGCGCGGCGGTACCCCTCTTCGGGCGACATCCAGTTGTTCGTCGGCCCGGCGTCCTCCTCGAGCGTCGTGCAGATGAACGTCAGGTCTTCCGTGCGAGCCACATCGTTGACGGCCGTCCGATGGTAGACGCAGCCCGGATATTTCTCCTGATCCAGCGGGAGGAGTTCGCCGGTGGCCATCGACTCTTGCGTCAAGCGGTCTTTTTCCTCTTCCGATCCGTCGATCCAGACAATCTGGTCGGGCTCGCACAGACGAGCCATCTCCTCCACCCATTCCTGAAGTTCACGATGTTGCTTCACGAAACGATCCCCTCCTAAACGTTTGCAGTGCCGACTTCAGCCGGTTTTTTGCCGACGTCAGCCGGCGCAGTGCCAACTTCAGCCGGTGTGGTGCTGGCTACGGCTCATTCGAAGCGGCTGAAGCCGGCACTGCGAACCTGCGCACACGGCCCGCCAGACGCATCAAAACTCAATCGCGGCAGACCTTTACGCCAAAAGACCATCCGTCCAGTGGATTTAGGCCGATACGCCGTCCGCGCGGGTCATATCGTAACCAACCGACGGCATTCGATACAGGGGTGCCAAACTTTTCTGGGATGGCCGGACGTCGGCTTCTACCCAACGCTCAGTCATGGCGTCCGCGAAGGTGCCTGAGTGCGCGCCAAACCATGATGAAGACGCCGCTTCCGAACAGGCCCACCAGCAGGCCGATAAACGCGCCCAACAGCGCGCCTGGCACCCGATCTTCGACAGCCAGAGCCCCGGCCACCGCGCGCAGGACCAGACACGCTGTGATCACCGCCGCCTGCAGCAAGTTGTCCTTCCTCCGAATGTTGACACCCGTGACGGTGTCCGCGACCACGTTGTACGCTTCTCGACCGCTGAGGCCCTCGGCAGGCTGCTCGGTTTCCGACGTCGGGAGGTTTGAATCCGTCATGGCGTTTCTCCGCACGCTTTCGCGAACGGTGGGGCGTCAGCCCACCGGTGGGACTTCAGTTTCCTGTGGTACGGCACTGGCGGGCACCGATGCTGTACGTGCCGGGGCCGCCGAAGCGCAGCGTTAACTGTGGCGGGCCGTCGCCGGCAACGGTCACTCGCAAGCAGTGCGTGCCTTGCTGCAACGCGACGGGCACGAATTTCCAGTCACCCTCCGCACTGTTGCAGATCGCCGTCTCGTCGATCTTGATTTCCACCAGCCGCGGACTGTGCAGCTGGAACTGGTACAAATCGTCCGCGGGGACGTCGAAATAGCCTTCCATGACGATCGGCTCGTTGGCCTGGACGCCCAGTTCCTGCAACCAGCCGCTCGCTCGCGAGTTTTCCGCGACCTTCGCCGGACGATCCGCCGCCCGGACCGAGACCCCCTTCACCAGCGGCACGCCCTCCGGCGCGCGGATCGAGTTCAGGGCTGCGGGTGGAATCACCCTCACGGCCGCCGTGGCGCTAACGGCCGCCGGTTCCTTCGCGCCGGTGAAAAACGCTGCCGCGCGCAACTTGGCCAAACCCAAGCCGACACTCTGGCTGTCCAGCGCAAACTTGCCTTCGGCCCCGTCGATCCGGCCCACCACGCGCCCCTGATGCTGCAATTCGATGGCCGCCGCCTGCGGAGCGGTTGCGTGCAACGTCACCGACTGGCCCAGGGGCACCTCGCCCGAGCCGTCCCGAGTCAGTTGCACCGAGCGCCCCTGATTGTCGACGGCTGCGGACCACATGGCACGGCCTTGGGTCTGAATCAGGTCGGCGACGACGGCGACCAGGCGGAATTCGTGCGGGCCGTCGGGCAGCGTAGTCGAATCCAACTGCAGCTTTTCGCCGTCGCGGCACGCGGCTCGCCGGATTCCGTCGACGAACAACTCAAACCGGGCGATCGATTTTCCGTCCGGCGCCTCGGCCGAAGGCTGGAATTCGATCAGGCCCTTCAGCGGCGACGGCAGAGCAGGCGGCCGCACGACGGGCCGGCGGGCCCACGGGGCGCACAGCGGATCGCCGACGATCAACAGCTGATAGGGGCCCAACAGCGATTGGTAGAAAGCTTCCGCGGCCGAGCAGCCTTGGGCGTAATGCACGTGCAGGAACGGCAGAGGAAACTTGGCCGCGATCGCATAGGGCTCGGTGACGGTGCCGCTGGACAACGCCGCGCCGTGGCGGATGAATTCCGTCAGCGGCGTCTGGCCCGCGTTCTCTTGCATCATGCCGCCGCAACTGGTCAGGTGCTCGCAGATCGCGCCGGGCAGGATGCGGCTCTTGGACGAAGTCCAGTCGAAACCGGCCGAACCGGCCACCAGCCCCATCACGTCCTCGCGGCTCTGCGGCAGCGTCCCCTGCACGATCTCGGCGCGGACGCCGAATTCCTGCAGCAGCTTGACCGCCGGCTCGAACATCGGTCGCCGCGTGCGGGCGCGGATGTCCGAATTGTCCATCAGGTACACGCTGCCGCTGGGGGCAGTGCCGTCGGCTGCACCACTGCGGCGGAGGTGCTCGATGGCTTCGCGAACGCTCAGACCCCGGCCGCTGGTCACCGAGAGCATCGTCGAAAGCAGGTACCTCAATCCCCGGTCCGGCGGTACGGGCTGGCCGTTGGGATCCCAGCCGACAACGCCGCGGAACCCGGCGGTGGGCCGCAGCTCGAGAGGTTTGTCTTGCAGCGTCTTGACCAGTCGCTGGAAATCCTCGCGCTGGCGAAGCGTCATCAGATCATCGTCGTCCAGAACGTGCGCGGCGTCGCTCCACCCGACCGAGACGGCTTGCGTCAACGCTTGCATGGCCTCGTCCGCCTTCTCCTGCCGGGCCAGGGCGCAGGCCAGGTTGTACCACAGGTGCGGCATCTTCGGCCGGGCCTCGGACAATTCCGCCAGCGTCTTGGCCGCCGACGCGTAGTCCTTGTCGGCCAACTCTTTCAGGGCCTCGCGATATCGCGCCCGCTGCTCGTCCGACCACGCCTGGCCCCCCTCGCTCCACGTGCGCGTCTGCAAGCGGGCGTAGAAGTTCACGCCCAGGCCGAGATATTCCGGATTCTTGGCCAAGACCAACGGGTACAAGTAGGTCAAGCCGTTGATCGAGGCCGTCGGCGTAATCATCTGCGGCAGCTCGCGATCGCCGATGTCCGCATTGACGCGGATGGCAAAGGGCACATCGGCGGAGTAGGTCACGCAGTCGATCTGAGACGCCAGGCCACGCTGCTCCAGCATTTCCAGCACCGGCTTGAGAATCCGCTGGCGGAAAGTCTCCACGTCCACCGTTTCGAAATCCAGCAGGTCCCCCAGCGGCAGCGTGATGACGTTCGCCGCCGGGATGTCGCGAAACTCGACGAAGGCGTTGGCAACCGCTTGCGAGGCGAAGCTGTCACCATTGATGACGACGGCGACGTTTTCCGGTCCACCGCCGCCCCAGCCCACCGAGACCCACGACAGCCAACAGGCAACGGCCCCAATTCCAGGACAACGCATGATCGAGACTCCGCTGGAGACGAGAGACGCGTCTGATGTTCCAATGCCGGCCCCAAACGTAGCAATCCGCGCGGCGGCTGTCAAAGACTCGGTGTGGTTTTCGGAAGGGCCCAGGTCCAAATCGGCGATCGGCTCGCTGGGACACGCCCCAACGCAGCCTCTCGTTTTCGCGTTGACCTGACCGCATAAGATTGGGTGGACACCGAGCCTTGATCACCGAGGGCTTTCTGGTAGCTCTGGTTCGGAGTACAATCAAGCAGGCAGCTGTCGGGCGGCATTTCACGTCGATGGCCCTGGCGCCGAGCACGAAGGCGAGTTGCTGCGGCGGTACGAGGGCGAATTGGTCGTGGTGCATCGGCGAGAAGTCATCGCCCACGGAGGTGACGAAGCGGAGCTTGTCCGACGAGCGCTTCCCCGGATGCCGTCACATAGTACGTGTGCTCACGAGGACATCCGACATGGTGCGCAGCCGTGTGCATGCGGAAATCGCTCTTTAGCCGAACGGCACCAGACGAAAAGATGGGTGGCCTCTTCCGCTCCCGATGGCGTCAGACCTAGTTTCTCGTTTTCTACGCAAGAAACGAAAAACGAGGTCTGACCCCGTTCACCCTGACCCCGTTCACCCCGCGGGTGTGCGGCGAAACATGTGTAGTTTGGAGCACACACGCAGGGCGATTGGAAATCCGTCGCGTATTCTTCGCCGCTGCTTACCGCCGTGGCCGTCCGCCCCCGGATCGCCGAGACCGTCCCCGATCTCGGTCTCGGTCGTGATCGCGATCCCGGTCTCGATCCCGATCCCGATCGTGGTCTCGATCGCGCTCCCGGTCCCGATCGGGGCCGCCGCTGTCGCCGGCGGGCGGGGCCAAATCGTCCTTCAACCCCAACTCTTCCAAGGCCCGGCGGCGGCTGAGCTTGACGCGGTCGTGCTCGTCGATGTCGATCACCAGCACCTTCATGTCGTCGCCGATGGCGCAGATATCGGACACGCGGCTCACGAATCCGTCGGACAGTTCGCTGATGTGGCACAAACCGTCGCGGCCCGGCAGAATTTCGACGAAGGCGCCGAAGTCCTTGATGCTGATCACCCGGCCATCGTAAATCCGGCCGATCTGGACCGTCGCCGTGCAAGCCTCGATTTGCGCCACGGCCGCCTTGGATGCGTCCGCGTCGTTGCTGGCCACGATCACCGTGCCGTCGTCTTCGACCTCGATGATCGTCCCCGTCGTCTCCTGGATCATGCGGATGTTCTTGCCGCCCGGACCGATCAAGGCGCCGATCTTGTCGGGATCGATCTTCAGCCGGATCAGGCGGGGTGCGAACGGGGACAACTCGGCGCGGGGACGCGAAATGGTCGTCAACATCTTGCGGAGGATCTCGATCCGCGCCTCGCGGGACTGGGCCATCGTGGCGCGAATAATTTCTTCGCTGATGCCGGCGATCTTCAGGTCCAACTGAATGCCCGTGATGCCGTTCTGGGTCCCGGCGATTTTGAAATCCATGTCGCCGAAATGGTCCTCGTCACCGATGATGTCGGTCAGCAGGACCCACTGCTCGTCGGATTCTCTGACCAGCCCGACCGAGATGCCCGCCACGGGGTTGCTGATGGGAACGCCGGCGGCCATCAGGCCCAACGTGGCCCCGCACACGGAGGCCATCGACGACGAGCCGTTGGACTCCAGGATGTCGGAGATCACGCGGATCGTGTAAGGAAACTCCTCCGGATCCGGCAGCACCGATTTGATGCTGCGTTCGGCCAGCGCCCCGTGCCCGATTTCCCGACGGCCGGGGCCGCGGATCGGCCGGCATTCGCCCACGGAAAACGGCGGGAAGTTGTAGTCGAGCATGAATTTCTTGGAGTATTCGTCGATCAACTCTTCGACGCGCTGCTCGTCGCGGGGCGTTCCCAGCGTGATGGTGACCATGGCCTGGGTCTCGCCACGTTGGAACAGCGCCGAGCCGTGCGTGCGCGGCAGCACATCGACCTTGCAGTCGATTTGCCGCAACGTCTTCAGGTCGCGCCCGCCGGCCCGCGTGCCGGCCAGGATCAGGTCGCGGACGACACGCGACTCCAGTTCGTGCCAGGCCCGCGAGAACGCCGTTGGAGCAATGGCGCCCTCGGCAGCCGGATCCGGAATCATCTCGCCCTGGACCCGCTGCTTGAGCGCCGTCACCGCCTCGCTGCGCGCCTGCTTGCCTTCGGTCTGCTTGACCGTCCGGAACTCGTCGTAGTACTTCTCGCGCAATTGCTGGTACACCGGGTCCGGCGGCAGAGCCTCGAACGGGGCCTTCGTCACGCCCATCTTGTCGTACAATTCGCGCTGCAAAGCGCAGATTTCCCGGATCACGCCGTGGGCGAAATTGATCGCCGCCAGCATTTCGTCCTCCGGCATTTCGCGCGCGAATCCTTCGATCATCGTGACGGCCTGTTCGGTGCCGGCCACGATCAAGTCCAGGTCGCTGTTGTCCAGTTGGTCCCGGCCGGGAAAGGGGATGAACCGGCCATCGACGCGTCCCACGCGGACGGCCCCCACCGGCGCCGTGATCGGCAGCGGCGAAATGAAGAGCGCCGCCGCCACGCCGTTCATCGCCACGACGTCACTGTCGTGCTGGCGGTCGCTGGAGAAGACGATGCACTGACATTGCACCTCTTGGCGGAGCCCCTCCGGAAACAAGGGACGGATGGGGCGGTCGATGAGCCGCGACGTCAGCGTCTCCTTCATCGTGGGGCGGCCCTCCCGCTTGATGAAACCGCCTGGAAATTTGCCCGCCGCGGCGGTGCGTTCCCGATAGTCGCACGTCAGCGGGAAAAAATCTTGATCGGAATCGAAGGGCTCACTGGTGACGGCGTTCAAGACCATCGTGTCACCATAACGCGAGACCACGGCGGCAGATGCCTGCTTCGCGAGTTCTCCTGTTTCCAATACGAGCAAAAATTCTCCAAACTGTTTTTCTACACTTACTTTCACTTTCTGGTCCCTGCTTTTGTTCACCCGATGGAAGGCTGCAGGATGGGAGCTTCGAGCGCGCAGGGTGACAACCCTGCAATGCGCCAACGGCAACATCAACACGAGAGAACGTCGCAGGAGATCCCCACGACGCCGCACTGCGGATCGGCAGCCATCACGCCCCGACCCGCAATCTCACCCCGGACCCATGACGCCCATGCCCGCTACTTGCGGATGCCCAACCGTCCGATGATGTCGAGGTAGCACTTCGCATCGACTCGCCGCAGGTAGTCCAGCAATCGGCGGCGGCGACTGACCATCGCCAGCAACCCGCGCCGCGTGGCGAAATCTTTCTTGTGCACTCGCAAGTGCTCGGTCAGGGCGTTAATCCGCGTAGTCAGAATGGCAACCTGCACTTCCGGCGAGCCAGTATCGCGATCGTCGCGTCTGAAGTCCCGCACCAACTCTTGCTTCCGCTCTCTGGTGATCGTCATAGGCTCTTGTGTTTCCCTCGGCCGTGACAAGCCTTGCGTTGGCTCGACCTCGTCCCTACACAATCCCTCCATCGTGCCGCAGCCAGCCCCAAAAGCCGACCGCAGCGAATCCTACTTTTGACACAAACACACACAGTCAGGGAATAAATGTACCGTTGGGGATTTGTTTTGCAACCGCAAATTGACTTGTTGAGGCCGATCCCTCGTTCGACACGCCTCCGCAGACTACAATACCAACGTACCAGGAACCCCCAAATGTCAAAGAAAACACACCTTAGCAGCCAGAAGTCCGGCAAACCAGAGCCGCGAATTATCTCGGAAAACCGCAAGGCCAGGCACAAATTCGAGGTTCTGGATACGTTGGAATGTGGATTGGCGTTGGTCGGCAGCGAGGTGAAAAGCCTGCGCGCAGGTCGCATTTCGCTGGACGAAGCCTACGGCCGGGTCCGCGAGGGCGAGGTCTGGCTGATCGGCTGCGATATCCCGGAGTATCCGCAAGCCACGATCTGGAACCACGATCCCAAGCGGCCCCGGAAAATGCTGCTGCACGGCCGAGAAATCCGCAAATTCGCCGGCCGGGCCCACGACAAGGGCCTGACGCTGGTGCCGCTGAAACTGTACTTCAACGAACGGGGTGTCGCCAAAGTCCTGCTCGGCCTGTGCCGGGGCAAGCAGCTGCACGACAAACGCGAAGCCATGAAAAAGGCTGATGTCCAACGCGATTTGGCCCGCATGATGCGAAGGCGGAAGTGACGGGAGGCGGGTTGCGGGCTACCGGTCCAAGCCCAGGGCCGCCAACATCTCGTCCAGGCTGTTTTCGCGGCCCGTCAGGCGCGGGCGGACTTCCGCGCCCTGGTGCAAAAATCCGCGGCATCTCCCCGAAAGCCGTTTGCGGCCAGAAGCGGAGGCCCGAACTTACGGATGAACGAGAGCGGCGGTTAAGGTCGGTTGCCAGTAGTGGACGTTCGGGCCGCCGCCTCGTTATCCTGGCCGTTCAACCGCTTTGCCCGGCAGATGTGGCACTGCTTACTTGTTGGCGGTGCGGCGGCACGGCTAACAGATTAACCGTGCCACACGGGTTCGCCTTTGGTAATTGATCTTCTGCAGGCGGCCTGCAGAAAGGAGCTACTCATGAAGATCGCGTTGACCAGTCTGGTAATCGTGGCGACCGGCGTATGGGGGATGCTCCCGGTGAGCATCGGCCGGGCCGCAGAGTGGGCGAGGGAGGATTTCACTGTGCCGGGCGCCCGCTTGCCGGCTCAGGCAAGCCCGGACAGGCCGCTGGCGGCCGAGATGGTGGGCGGCGCGTTCCGCCTGGTCGATG
>CAZAQY010000010.1:0-17148 GCA_964486845.1 uncultured Pirellulaceae bacterium | reverse complement strand
CGATGCATTTCACGAATACCAAGTCGACATCCGCGGCACGGATGTGTTCGTCAGCGCCGACGGCAAGCAGGTCATTGCAGGCCAAGGCGTTTTCACCTACCCGGCACACAACGGACGGAACCACTTCAGCTTCGGTGCCGGTGCAAGTGCCAGCCAGGGCGAATCGCTGTGGCAGTGGGTGGCCTGGACGAACGGTCTGGAAGCGGCGCGGCGCAAAGCCCCCGTCGTGGCCGGAGCCGAGCACGTTGTCATCTACCGCAAGGAAGGCGTCTACGCGCCGTTTCCCTCGTTATGCTGGGACCCGCGAACCGGTCAGATCTATGTACTGTTTTCGAAGAAGACGATGCGGACGCATTTCGAGACACTGGATAGTACGCCGGGTCGGATGACGAGCCGGGACGGCGGCCGCACCTGGCAAGAAATCGACAGCCTCCCCGCGGGACTTGCCGGACCACGGCCGGAAGAAATCGCTACCGCAAAGGACGGCAGCCGGATCCGAATCGGACAGAACTGGCGCCGCTGGTACCCGCCGGAACGCCGTGGCGAGTTCGAAGGCAAGTATGCCATCTCGACGCCGGGCACCTACAAGCCCGGCTGGTTCGCCATCAACAGCGGAGGTTGGGTCCAACGCTCTGACGACGAGGGAAAGACGTGGCAGAAGACGGACATCCCCGAACTGGACACCTACGTCTCGTGCTCCTCGCCCTGGTCCTACACCCAGTTGCGCGACGGCCGTCTCCTGCGGGCCTTTATGGTCCTGTCAGGTCCCGGCGATTCGGGGGATGTCTTCGCGGCGTTCACACGCGACGGACGGGCGGCACAGACGGTGCGCGTGATGGGAGACCCGGAGGAGAAGGTGCGGTTCACCGAGGAAACGCTCGTCCACGAGACATCCGGCGGCGCGATCTGGATGCTGACGCGCGTCGAAGGCGGCGATGACCACCTATGGCAGGGCGTGTCGCGGGACGGCGGCCAAACTTGGAGCGCACGGAAAACCGGTGTGAAGGGGCATCCGCCCAGCGGCCTCGTCGCGCTGGCGGACGGCCGGCTGGTCCTCACCTACGGATACCGCCACCCGCCGTTCGGCATCCGCGCCGTCATCTCGAACGACGAGGGACTCACCTGGGACACGGATCGCGTTGTCGTGCTGCGAAATGACGGCGCCGGGTACGATTTGGGCTACCCGCGCAGCATGCAACTGGACGACGGCACGATCCTCACCGTCTACTACTTCACCGGCGACGAACAGGTCACGCACATCGCCTGCACGCGCTGGGTCGCGGCTGAATAAACATGGCTTGTGGCCGCAACGAATCTCGTCTACTTGCCCGCCAGCTTCTGGAAGCGGGCGTAGGCGTCGTCCCATCCGGCGGGATTCTGCGGCAGATACTCCTCGACCTCGAAACTCTGCCGGATCACGTCCCGCGCCTCGGCAATTGACCGCAAATCGCCCGCCGAAACGGCTTGCATCATGATGTTCCCGATCGCCGTCGCTTCGATCGGCCCGGCGACCACGCGGCAGTTGCAGGCGTCGGCCGCCATCTGGCACAGCAAGCGGTTCTGCGTGCCGCCGCCGACGATGTGGATCGTGCGGATCGGCGCGCCGGTCAGTTCGCGGAGCCAGCCCAGCACCATCCGGTAGCGCAGTGCCAGGCTCTGCAACACGCAACGAACCGTCGCACCGGCCGTCTCCGGGACGACCTGGCCGGTTTCCTGACAGAATCCGCGGATCGCCGCCGGCATGTCTTTGGGAGCTACGAAGCGGCTGTCGTCGGGAGCCACCAACGACACCAGCGGCTGGGCAGCGGCGGCCTGCTGGACCAGCACATCCCAACTCAGGTCCCGGCCTTCCTGCTTCCAGATCCGCCGGCATTCCTGCAGCAGCCACAGGCCGGCGATGTTCTTCAGCAGGCGGATCGTGTCGCCCACGCCGCCCTCGTTGGTGAAGTTCAACTCGCGGCACTTGTCGTTGACCACCGGTTGCGGGCTTTCCACGCCCATCAGCGACCACGTGCCGCTGCTGATGTAACACCAGTCCGGCGCCGCCCCTGCGACGCTGGCGGCGGGCACGGCCATCACGGCGCTGGCCGTGTCGTGCGTGCCCGGCAGCACGACCTCCGCGCCCCGCAGGCCCGTGGCTTCCGCCACCTCGGCCCGCAACGGTCCCAATCGCGTCCCCGGCGGCACGATCTGGCCCAGAAAATGAGTGGGAATTCCCATCCGCTGCAGCAGCGGCAGAGACCAGGTCTTGGTCAGCGGATTGTACATCTGCGTCGTGGACACATCGGTGAATTCGTTGGCCTTTTCGCCCGTCAACAGCCAATGGAACAGGTCGGGCATCATCAGCAGCGATTCGGCCGCGTCCAACAGCGGCGATTTCTGCAGCGTCATCGCCAGCATCTGGTACAGCGTGTTCAGCTCCATGAACTGCAAGCCCGTCTGGGCGAAAATCTCTTCGCGGCTGACGATCGAGAACGCTTTCTCGAAGATGCCGGACGTGCGGCGGTCCCGGTAGTGGTACGGATTGCCCAGCAGTTCGTCGCCGCGGCCCAGCAGCCCGAAATCGACTCCCCACGTATCGACCCCGACGCTCGCCACACGGCTTCCATACTTGGCTGCCGCCGCTTGCAGCCCTGTTTGCACGTTGGTCCACTGGGCCAACAGGTCCCAGTGCATGCGGCCCGCCGCCACGACCGGGCCGTTCTCGAAGCGGTGCCCCTCTTCGAGTTCCAATCGCCGGCCATCGAACAAGCCGGCGACGACACGACCACTGGAAGCTCCCAAATCCACCGCCAAATAGACTTTGCGTGTGTCCGTCATGATTTCCGTCCCATCTCTAGCGTTGAGATCCGCGATTCGTCCCGCGCCGCCGGCGCCGCGCAGCATCGTGACATGCGGAATCGACGTCGTCAAGTGGCGCCAGAAAGTAGCCATCACGCTCCGCGTGATGATCAGCAAGAAACACGGAGCTGCGAGGTGCCTGTCCCAATTTTTTCACCGCCTCTCCGCGAAAGGACGTTCTTTCGCGGAGCGAAAGACGACACTCTTCCCTCGCCGGTCCTCAGGCAGGCGCCGGCTGCTGTTGAGTCAGGCAGTGCAGCGTGCCAAAGCCCAAGACAAGGTCCACCGCGTGGATGCCGACAACCGGGCGGTCCGGGAACAACTCCGCCAGAATCCCCAGCGCTTCGCGGTCAGCCGGGTCGTTGAAGGTCGGCACCAGCACCGCAGCATTGGCGATGTAGAAATTGGCGTAGCTGGCCGGCAACTGGATCTTGCGCCAGTACAGCGGGGCCGGCATCGGCAGCGGCACGACGTCGATCTTCGCTCCGTCTTCCAGCCGCAGGTCTTCCAGCCGCTCCCGATTCTCCGCCAGCGGCCGATAATTCGCGTCGTGCGGGTCGCGGCTCTGAATCAGCACGGCGGTTGTCGGGTTCACGAACCGGCACAGATCGTCGACGTGCCCGTGCGTGTCGTCGCCGGCGATTCCCCGGCCTAACCAGAGGACGTTCCGGACGCCCAAGTATTCGCGCAGCGTCGTTTCATAATCCTCGCGGGTCAGACCCGGATTGCGGACCTGCGTCTGTTCATCCAGATAGCATTCCTCCGTGGTGATCAACGTGCCGCGTCCGTTGACTTCGATGCCGCCTCCCTCCAAGACGAACGGGCGGCTTCGGCATTGAGCTTCGAACAGCGGCAGGCCGAGTTGCCGGCTGGCCCGCTCCGGAACTCTGCGATCGTGCCGCCAGTTGTCGTATCGAGCCCAGGCGTTGAAGTGAAAATGGACGATGGCCCGCTGGCCGCGGCCGCGGACGTTGCGGCAGACGAAGATCGGTCCCGAGTCGCGCATCCAGCCGCGGTCCGTCGGCCAGCGAAAGAACTCGACCTGGCCCAAATCCGCGCGGGCCGTTTCTAAAACGCGTCGCGCCCGCCGCTCGACGGCCGGCGAATCGACCAGGACCCGCACCTTCTCGCCCGGCGCGATCTTGCGCACCATCTCGCCGTACACCCACCGGATCGCGTTCATCTTGCCGGGCCAGTCGGTCGCGTTTTGCGGCCAGCCGAGCCACGTGGCCTCGTGCGGCTCCCATTCCGCGGGCATGGAGTAACCGATTTGCGCTGGAGTCTTGGGCGTGGTCATGGTTCTGCGGCACCTGGCAGCTCAGCAGGATGGATGATCGGTGCGTCCACAACGAAGGCACCGTGCAAAGTGTAAACCGAAAACGGCGAACTGCAAATTGGCAGAGGGACAGAAAACAGCTCGGCGCAACATCTCGGGGCCAGATCCAAAGCTCGAAATCCAAAACGGAAACGCAGACTTTTCGCCCGGATTCAGCGTTCTCTGTCCGGGAAGGCCCTTGAATCTTGGGGGAATTCTTGCTACATAGCACACGAAAGGAGACGCAACGATGAAACGCACGCGACGCATCCGGGAAGACCATTCCGAAACGCCCGACTGGCTGCTGCAGAAGAAGTGCCCGCGCAAAGCCGAATACTTGTCGGGCAGGCGGATTCTGCCCAAGGGCATCACGGGCAAGGAGAAGGTCAGCGATCTGATGCAAAACGCCTTCCTGGCCTACAACTCGGCCCGCCTCCGCGAGGGCTGCGAACTGTTCACGCAGAAGATGCTGGAAGACGACGTCACGGTCGGCATGAGCCTGGCCGGAGCCCTCACGCCCGCCGGCTTGGGCTGCTCGGCCGTCGTCCCGCTGATCAAGGCCGGCTTCGTGGATTGGATCGTCGCCACCGGCGCCAACTTGTACCACGACCTGCACTTTGCCTTCAACTTTCCCGTCCACGCGGGCAGCCATTTGCTGGACGACACCGATCTGCGCAACAACGATATCGTCCGGATCTATGACGTGCTGCTGGGCTATTCCGATTGCCTGATGGCCACCGACGAAATCCTCCGCAGTATGCTCGTGCAGCCCGAATTTCAGAAGGAAATGGGCACGGCTGAATTGCACTACCTGCTGGGTCAGTATGCGGCCGAGTGGGAGAAGAAGGCCGGCTTGAAAGACGTGTCCGTCCTGGCCGCCGCCTACCGCTGCGGCGTGCCCTGCTACACCTCGTCGCCCGGCGACTCGACGATCGGCATGAACGTGGCCGGCGTCGAACTACGGGGCAGCAAGCTGCGGATCAATCCGGCGATCGACGTCAACGAGACCACCAGTTTCGTGCTGGCGGCCAAGCGGTCCGGAGGCAAGAGCGGCGTGATGCTGATGGGCGGAGGCAGCCCGAAGAACTTCATGCTGCAGACCGAGCCGCAGATCCAGGAAGTGCTGCGGATCAAGGAGGTCGGGCAGGATTATTTCTTCCAAGTCACCGATGCGCGGCCGGACACCGGCGGCTTGTCCGGCGCCACGCCGCACGAGGCGGTCAGCTGGGGCAAGGTCGACCCGAACCACCTGCCCGACGCCATCGTCTGCTACACAGACACCACGATCGCGCTGCCCATCCTGACCCATTACGCGCTGGCCAATCACAAACCGCGCAAGCTCAAACGGCTGTACGACCAGCGCCCGGTGACGATGGAAGCTCTGGTCCGCGAGTATTTTGCCCACAACAAATAAGCAGCGTTCAGGAAACAACTGTCGCCGCGTCAAAGTAGCCATCACACTCCGTGTGATGACCGGCAACACCCCCCTTGGACAGTCATCTCTCTACCGTTGCTACCGGGAGCAAGCACGCCCGTAGAACGGCGACCGCGCCGGCACCGGGCGGATCGTCGCCGGTGACTTCGACGCTAAACCGACGCCAGCGCCTGTTGCACGTCTGCCACCAGTCGCTCGGGCGACTCGATTCCGATCGACAGTCGCACCGTGTTCTCGCGCACGCCGAACATCGTTCTCCGCTCCGGCGGCAGGTACAGCATGGTGGTCAGATGAGGAACGCAGATCAAGGACTCCGTGGCGCCGAGGCTGACGGCGTGATAGATGGTCTGCAAGCCGTTGATAAAGCGGCGGGCGTCCTCCTGGTGGTGGCCGACGTCGAACGCCAGCATCCCGCCGAAGCCGTGCTCCATCTGCTTCCGGGCGATGTCGTGCTGCGGGTGGCTGTGCAGTCCCGGGTAGGAGAGGCGGGACACCTTCGGGTGCTGCTGCAGATAGTTGGCAACGGCTTCCGCGCCGCGGGCCATGGCCGCCGCTCGGATCTCGAACGTCTTCAAGCCGCGGTCCAGCAGGAAGGCGGAGTAGGCGTCGAGGGTCGTGCCGATGGCCTGGCGGGTGAACCAGAGTTCGTTGTAGTACAGCTTCGACCCGGCGATGGCGCCGGCCATGATGTCGTTGTGCCCCCCCAGCGCCTTGGTCGCGCTGTGGACCACCAGGTGCGCGCCGTGCTTGAGAGGCTTCTGGTGGTAGGGCGTGGCAAAGGTGTTGTCGACGACCAGGATCGCGCCGACCGTGTCGGCGGCCTGCCGCACCGCTTGAATGTCGACGACCTTGCACAGCGGGTTGCTGGGAGTCTCCAGAAACAGCATGCGGGTATTGGGGCGGAGGTGATCTTTGATGCGGTGGACGTCGTCGGCGTCCATCCAGGTGATCTGGATGCCCAGCCGTTCCAGGATCAGCGATACTTTGTAGTTGGCCCCGTAAATGTCGTGGAACAGGAGCAAGTGGTCCCCGGCGCGCAGGTAGGTCAGGTAGACCATCGTGCAGGCGGCCATGCCCGAGGTGCAGATGACGCAATCTTCCGCTTCCTCCAAGGCCGCGATCTTCTTCTCGACCTCGCGAACGGTCGGGTTGTCGTCCCGGTGGTAGGTGTAACCGTCGACCTCGCCTTCGGTGATCTGTCGCAGCACTTCAAAGGAGGCATACTCGTAGTTCACGGCGTTGACGATGGGAGTGACCATCGGCCGATTGCCGTAAGGAGTCAAGGGATCAGGGTGCATCAGCGCGTGTCCTTTGCGAATCGGTTTGGCAGCTACGGGTGAGCAGGGCCGGAACTCCTCGGTTTCAGGGTCCGGCGGGCGGGGGCAGTCCCCGCGCCGCCTAGCATGATGTCGCTTTCCTCGGCCGAAGTCAATCGGACCGAGGGCCGAGACCAGCCGGCTCCGCCGAGATTTTCCTGAGTTGGCCGTCGGCCGTGGCGACGATGACCGACTGCCTGCCGGCGACGAGGTCGAGGATCTCGGACCCCAATTCGGTGACGGCTCGGACGCGGCCCGTCGCGTCGACGCTGGCGAGCCGTCCCTTGCCCGTTCCGACGACGGCCAGAACACCTGGCTGCTGGGGGACGGTCACCAGCGCCGAAACGGGACCGCCGAGGTCCCGCCGCCAGCGGCGACCGGCATCCGCGCCGAAACAATACAGGTTGTAGTTCAGCGAACCGGCGAGGATTTCGTCCAGGCCGTCCCCGTCCAGGTCGGCGGCCGCCACGTGTTTCACCCCGTCGCCGGTCGTGTAAGCCAGGCGCGGCTTGCCGCTGGCGTCCACCACGTGGATCTTGCCGTCCCCGCTGCCGAAGACGACGCCGCGCGTATCGTCGCGGTCAAAGCAACCGGTGGCGATGTCGTAACAGATCGGACCGAAGTTGTACTGCCAGCGGCGCTGGCCGTCGGCGTTCAGGACGCTGGCCCAGTAGTAATGCGTGCCGCAGATCACTTCGGCCTTGCCGTCGCCGTCCAAGTCGGCGATCCCGTCGGACTTGCCGTGCAGCACGCTGGCAAAGAGGTACGATTCGCCCTTGGCCAGCTTGACCGTGGACACCGCTTCCAGCGACCGCACCACGGGCTCGGCGTGCTCGTAGCCGCTCCAATTCGCCCCCAACTCCGCGTCGTCGTGCAGTTCCAGCACCGGTCCCGGTGCAATCTGAACCCACAGGCTGAGGCCTTTCTGTGTCAGCAGCAAACCGCCGTCGCTCAGTTTCGCGGCGCCCACGCCGTGCCACAACGCCCGGAACTGGTACTCGTCGTCGTCCAACGCGGTCAACTGGTCGAGCACCGCGAAGGCCTGCTGCTGCCTGAGCCAGAAAATGGTGCGCGTCCAATCGACCCCGGCATAGTTCGCCAGCCGAGTCCGGCTGTAGCCGTATCGCGGCGACTCTCCGGCAGCGACCAGTTCCGCGTAGGGCGGAATGGCCGCCGACTGGCCGTCGCGGAACACCGTCACCGAGTTGTGGAACTTGACGGGCGCTTTGAAATAGTCGTTGTCCGCCAGCCAGATGCGATCGAAAAGCGTCAAGCGGGGCAGGCTGTTTCCGTCCGCATCAGGTGTCCGTTGGTGAGCCATCGGTAGCCGTTGCAGTCCTCGTACGGCTTGAAGTATCCGGCCTGGCGCTGGAACATGGCGCCGGCGATGCCGAGCCAGAGGCGGCCTTCGGCGACGTCATAGTGCTGGGAGAAATAGAGCCCGGCGAACAGGGCTCCGAGTCCGGGGAACGTTTGGTGGTTGTGCGGCATGCGCGTGCCGCCGGCGGCCCCCGCGCACTTGGGGATCACGGCTTCCGCCAGCCACCGTCCCATGCTCTTGGTCGTGCGCAGCCGCTGCTCGTCGGTCAGCACGGGATCGTCTTCGATCAGGTCCCAGCCGGCGACCACCTGGGCCGAGGGGAAGTCGCTGTCGAATCCCCAAGGTCCGCCGTACTTGCGCGGGTCCGCCACGGCACTCTTGGCATACAGGTCCCAGAGGGCCACGAACAGCACCGCCTCCGCGCTGTGCCCCGTCAGCATGTAACGTTCGGCTACCGAGCGCAACGTCCCGGCCACGGAAGTGTGCTGGCCGCGATCGAGCGCGTCCTGGCCTTGTTTCAGTTGAAGCTCCAGGCGGGCTTGTTGTCTCCCTGATTGTAGGCCCGGACGTAAAACGCGGGCGTGGTCCCCGGATGATTGGTGCGGGCGTGGAAGGCGAGCCGGTGCCGGCTGAGATCCGTCGGCTTCGGCAGGGAAACCATGATGCCGAAGTACTGGCTGCCCTCGGCCTCAGCCGCAGTCTTGGCGCCGAAGTGGATCGCGCCCTTGCCGTCCACCGTGTTGTTTTCGCCGGAGGCGGTCGTCAGGAACCGCGCCATTCCCTCGCGGGCGTACGTGTCCCTAACGCCTTCGGTCCCGTCCAGCGACAGGAGCGCTGCCATGCCGCGCTCCTGCGCCGCCGAGGCGGCGATGGAGCAAGCCAGAACCGCGCAGGCAACAAGCACCGTTGCTGGACCAGATCCGGTAGTTCCACGATGGTCGCCACGTTCGCCGGAACGCGGGCTGCAGCAAAGACTCATGGTTCCGTCTCCACCCTGATATTGCAGTGACTTCTTGGTACGACGGATTGGCAATCCGTCCCGCTTCCGCGACTTCACGGCCCTTTGACGAACAAGTGCATGGCCTCGGGGCAACCGTACATGATGGTGGAGTACGTCTTTCCCAGGCCGGGCCCCGACGTGGGGGCTACGAGCAACCGCTCGAATTTCGCTTCCCACGCCTGGCGGAGGACGCGCAGCTGGTCGGCGTCGCCCGTCATGCTGACGCTGTTGACCAGCGCCATGACGATCACGCCGTCCTGGCGGCCGGGGCCGGATCCTGACTTGGGGCAGGACGTGTAACGCCAGCCGCTGTACTGCTCCTCCCACGTGTCCCGATTGATGTGCGCCACCCCGCGCCGCACGGCTTCGGGAATGCGCGGATCGCCGGTCAGTTCGTGGTACTTGCTGAGCCCGTTCAGCCGAATCGCGCCGATGAAAGTCGCTTCTCCCCAGTGCTTGGTGTCGCAGTAGCAGTGGCCCCAGGGCAGCCTGTAGCGCCACCCGCCCGTCTCCGGGTCCTGCTCGGACAGGGCGTCGTCGGCCAGCAGTTTCATCGCTTTCAGGTAGCGGTCGTCGAAATCCAGCTCGTAGGCTCCGGCGATGGCCAGCATGGTCCAGCCATTGACGCGGCCGGAATGGCTGCCTCCCTTGAACGAGAACTTCCGGTCCTCGACCAGCTGGGCCAGATTGGCACCGATTTTTTCCACCGTCTCCTTCAGCCACGGATCGCCCGTCAGGAAGTAGTCGTACACCATCCCCTGAGTCCAGATGTGACCCAGGTTGTACGGATCGAGGCAGAGGTACGGCCGGTCGGTCTTGCCGATGCCCAGCGACACGTACAGTTCGCGAATGCGGTCCACCGGATAGAAGCCGCTCACGTGGCCGACGCAGTGTTCGTGTACCATGCCCGGCCGGATCGGATAGTTGGGATCGCGCCCGGCGGTCTTGTGGAAAAAGTCCGTCAGGTCCGCGTTGACGAATTGGATGACGTCGACTTCGCTGGTATGCCGCGCGGCGGTATCGCCGACGTACAGGTACTTGGGATCGCCCGTGCGGGCGAACTGGACCAGGATCTGCTTCGGCGTATCGTATTCGTGGTTGCCCCAGTTACAGCCGCGTTCGCCCCACCAGTCGCCCCAATTCATGGCGCCGTAGTCGCGCTGCTGGTGGATGCTGTTCAAGTAGCCGTTGACGAACAGATTCTCCGCCCACCGATCGTAGTCTTCCATGCCGGGACTGCCCGCCGCCGCGATCGGGCCCCAGGTTCCGGCGGCGATGGCCTGCGCCGGATCGGCCGCGGCCACCAGCGGCGCGTTGGCACTGCGGACCAGGGCGTCGCCGCCGCCTTGCACGTCGAGCCAAATCTGCCAGCGGCGCGATTGGCCCATCCGCAACTGGTAACAGTCGCCGTCGAACAGGTATTGGTGCTTGTACCACGGTTCCATGTGCGCGAAGGCGCCTGCGGAAAACGTGGGAAACAGTCCGATTTTGAGGCCGTGAGCCTCAGCTTCGATACTCTTCGGCCACTGCTGCCAGAAATCGCGCATGGCGACCCCCACGGTGCCCGCAGCGTCGGTCAGCTCGGCCCATCCGGGCGCCTTGGAGCCCGTCCCCTCGGCACCTTCGAACCGGCAAGTCTCGTCGTCAACCTGCAACAGCCGGACGCTCGCCCCAGAACTCTTTTTCGCCGCACCGCCGAGTTGCACGCCCTTCAGCGGCGAGCGCGATACGATCTCCAGCGACAACTCGCGGACCCGGTGGATCACCCCCGTGTCGGCATCGACCAACAGATGCGGTTCCAGCAGCACGCGGGACAGTCCGGCAAAGACGGAGACCCGCAGCCGGAAGCCGAGGACACGAGACCCATCCGGAGAGCGAAAGGCGCCTCGCAGCAGGATCGTCCCGCGCACCGGCCCGCCGGCTTCTACGGCGCAGGATTCGACGGCGCCTCGGCAACGCCGCCCCGCGCCGTCGATCAGGGTGAAGCGGACGTCCAGTCGATCGCCGACGCTCAGCACCCCGCCGTCTGCCGGGCCGAGTCGCATCGTGCCGGTCTGCAGGATTCCCTTCGCCTCGTCCACCGTCTGCACCGGCAGGCTCGGTGCCGGCGCATCCCCTTGGCCCTTCCAACGAAGCGTGAACCGCGCTGTCCCGTCCGGCGGAGGCGCCGCCTGGAAATCCAGCAGCACCCAGCGCGCACTGCCGTCCTTCCAACGCGTCAACACGCGGCTTTGGCAGGGCACCATCCCGCCTTGCTCGCCGGTCAACACGAAGGCCGCTCCCCGCGGCGCAGCCCCGGCGGCCAGCGGCACCCCCCCGGTCACGGGCCGCAGACCGTCCAGCCCCGTCATGTCCCGCACGGTCAGCGCCAGCTCCCGACTCGCTGCTTCTTGACCTGCCGGCGACTCATGCAAGTCGCTCGTAGTGCCGCCTCCAGGCGGTCGCAAACGGGGTGGCGGATTCTGGGCAGCCCGCGACTCGTGCAACAGCCCGACGCCTATGAACAAACAGACGATCATCCCGGCAGCCAATCGTGACGGTTTCATGCTTCACAAGCTCCGTTTCAGCAAGTTCCAGCGGCCGTGCCGTAGAAGTCCAAGTTCCCGCGTTCAATTCTGGCGGCGTCGCCGCAGGAAAACAAGAACGTCCGGCGGCAGTTGATTTTTTGCCCGATCACGTTGCCTCGCCCCCCAGACGCATGGCGGCGACTGGTGGAGATCTACGGACCGCTGATCTACCGCTGGTCGCGCAAGGCGGGGTTGGCGTCCGAAGACGCCGCGGATGTCGTTCAGGAGTCCCTTCGCACCGTGTCGCAGCGATTTGCCGAGTTCCGGCACGCCGGCTCAGGCGCGTTCCGCGCGTGGCTCTGGTCCATCACTCGCCACAAGATCGGCGATTGCCTGCGGCGCCTGCTTCTCGTCATAGGACGGATTGGCAATCCGTCCTACAGGGAGACTTCTGCAACGTCGCGGCAAATCCGGCATGATCGCCCCGCCCCGCTCACGGCGACTTGCCCGGGGACGGGACCAGCCACAACTGTCTGGTACACGACTCGCAGCCGTCCCAGCAGTAGGTACAGACGCGCCCTTTGGGCAAGCCGATGGCTTCGATCAGGTCGTCCAAACGCTGGTACTTCAGTGACGTCAGCCCCAGCTGTTGCCGGACGCGCTCGACCATCGCGGCGTGCCGCTCGGAGTCCGCGTCGGCGTAGTCCTCCAAGTGTTTGTCGTCTTCGCCCTCCAGTTCCTTGATGGCCTGGCGCGCGGCCAGGTCCAGCTCGGAACGGGACTGAGAGAATTTCAGGAACTTGCAGCCGTAGATCAACGGCGGACAGGCCGGCCGCATGTGAACTTCCTTGGCCCCGTACTCGAACAGTCGCCGGACGGTGTCGCGGAGTTGCGTGCCGCGGACGATCGAGTCTTCGCAGAACAGCACCCGCTTGCCGTGGATCACCTCGCGAATGGGGATTAGCTTCATGCGGGCGACCAGATCGCGGACGCGCTGGTCCTGGGGCATGAAACTCCGCGGCCAGGTCGGCGTGTACTTCACAAACGGCCGCCCGTAGGCAGTGCCTGATTCGTTGGCGTAGCCGATGGCATGGCCGCTGCCGGAATCGGGAATGCCGGCCACCAGGTCGACCTGGACATCGTCGGCCCGCGCCAGCGCCGCGCCGCAGCGATTGCGGACCGCTTCGACGTTGATGGCTTCGTAAGACGACGCCGGATAACCGTAATAGATCCAGAGAAAGGCGCAGATCTGCATCTCTCGGCCGGGCGGTTTCAAGGTTTCGACGCCGTCGGCCGCCAGCCGGACGATCTCGCCGGGCCCCAAGTAGCGATCGACGTCGTAATCCAAATTCGGCAGCGCGCACGTCTCCAGCGTAGCGGCATACGCTCCGGGTTTGCAGCCGATGACGACCGGCGTGCGGCCCAGCCGGTCCCGCGCCGCGTAGATCGAGTCGCGGGTCAACACCAGCAGGGAACACGATCCTTTGATCGCCTGCTGCGCGTAAGCGATGCCCGCCGCGAAGTTGCTTTCCCGGTTGATCAGGGTCGCCACCAGTTCCGTCGGGTTGATGCCGCTGCCGCCCATTTCCGAGAAGTGCGTCGCGCGTCCCCGAAACGCCTCGGCAGCCAACTCGTCGAGATTCAAGATGCGGCCCACCGTGGCCAGCGCATACGTGCCCAGATGCGAGCCGATGATCAGCGGCTGGTCCTCAAAGTCGCTGATCACGCCGATGCCCAGATTGCCCTGCAGGTGCGGCAGGTCGTCCTCGAACTTGCTGCGGAATTGGGCATTGGTGATGTCATGGATGAAACGGATAAAGCGATCGGGGCCCCAGGTCGCCAGCCCCCCCCGCATGGTTCCCAGGTGGCTGTGGTAATCCGTGCCGTAAAACAGGTCCGCCACACAATCGCTTTTCGCCGCCACCCCAAAGAACCCGCTCATATCCCTTCCTCCGCAAGTCCTGCCTCAGTTCGCCCGGCCATGTTAACCCGACGCGCCGACAAGAGGGAAGGGGGCAGTCAAGGTTGCGAGTTCAGGACAACGGCTGGAGGATGCTCCGCGTTGACGCAGGTCGAACTCGGAATGGGAAACAAGGCGTCAAGCCGGATTCCACGCCCCTGCATCCCAGGCGTCTGAATTGTCGTCCAGCGGGACGCACAGCCATGTGGAGCCTTCCGGCCAGAATCCGGGGTCGGCAAAAAACTTGGCCAAGCCAATCGCGTGATCGGCACTGTCCGCAGTGACCAGCCACGATCCGGTGGCGCTGACGCGGGCTTTCTCGGACGAGAAAATGGAAACCAAGAACTTCATCGCAAATCACCTCGATCCGATGCTGCCGTGCATCGGCCGCCAGAGCATACTGGTATTCCCGTGTCCGGAGCAAGAGGAGCAGCGTCGGATCACCGGCACGTGGCAGCGCATCGCTTGTGGCCGCCACTTGAAGGCCGTCGTCGCGCGTTCAATTATCGAAAACAGGAAACGCGATAAACATATCCCTTGTCGCCTGATGAGGCCAACTCCGCAAACAAAGCCGAAAAAAGCTGCTACCCCCGCTCGTCAATGGAGCAGCACACTGCTAAATTATCCCGCAAACTCGACGCCAAATGACCAGAATTGCTCACCTACCCAAATACCCACCCATCATTTGCCCACGAAACGCTGCTGGCCGACTACTGGCGCTCAACGAAGCGATCTAGCACCAGGCAATCGTGGCCAAATCACACGTATCAAAGGGGCTGACATGAACTGGAAGAACTCGATCGTCTGTCTGTTGTTGATTCTGTTTGTTAGTGAAACGGCGATGGCGTGGCCTCGCGTCTTGCGTCGCCGCCGATCGTATTCGTCCAATGACGTCAGCCGTTACGGTCAAGTGTACGACGACCAGTACCTCGCCTTGCCGAAAGCCTCTGCGATCTACGACTGGAAGGCAATCGCGAAGATCGATGCGGCGGACTATATCCCGATCATGCTGGACGAACCGCTCAGCGGTCAACTGGAAGTCCAGTTGACGTGCCTCAGCAATTCGGCGGAGACGCACACGATCAAAACCGAACTCAAGGAGGGCCGGGCGGACGTGCGTCACGAGAGCATCAAGCCCGGCACCATGTACCGATTGTGCGCGGCCATCGACGGCAAGCAGCGGGTCGCGGGTCCTTACTTTACCGCTACGTCAGGCAGCAGCCGGGAGGCCCGCGGTCGCCGCCAGATCATCATCAGGTACTTCGAGCAGTATTGGCGGAAGGAGAACGGCTGGAGCTACCATGACACGAATTGCGAATTGGGTTATCGGTGGGCCATCCGACCTTTCGCGGCGAATCCTCGCTATGCCCACAGCGGCTACAACCTGGCCGACTTCGACAAGGACGGCATGATCCACGGTGACAAGTGCGCGAACTCGTCTCACGTCTGGATGGCGTTGGCCTACGACGAGCACCAGGGGAGCATCTGGTGCATCGATTCGAATTTCAACAGCACGATCATGGTGATTGTGCGGCAATCAGGAAGCTGGTCTGTGGGCCACTTGACGGCCGATCATTTCACAGAGGGATAGGGACCATCGGCAGGCGGCGTCCAGATCGGTACGCCGCCAAGAGGTGGCTCGGGTGCGCGTTCGGGACTGGCATCGTCCAACCGAACGCCGTCACTTCAATTCGCCGGACATCTCCAGCAAGGTTTTGACGATCTTGACCGAGGCCTCGACTTCCACCTTGTTGGTGCCCAGCCATGTCTCGTAGCCGCCCAACTCGTGTTGCTCGGGCGTGGGCAGATAGCCATAGCCGCCGTTGGCCAGTTCCATCGTAAAGCTCGGCTTGAAGGGACTGCGGGCCTTCAACTCCAGGCCAATTTCCGAGAACACCTCGAAGGGGATGGCGAAAATGCCCAACTCGCCGATCCGCACGGACTGGAGCACGACGCGAACCGTGTCGGGCGACTCCAATTGCTGGATGGCCTTCTGAGCGTAGTTCCGTTCGTGCGGGAACTTGTCGGGCCGCTCGGGCTCGGCCAGGACTTTCTTGGCGTGTGCCAGTTGGGCCGGCGTTGGCTTGCGCACCCCCAGCTCCAATTCCCGCTGCCGCATCCCCAGCGGCACCCAATCGTGCCACGTGAGCTCGTCGTACTGCTGGAACACCGCTTGGGCGCACTGGTCGGCGACCAGCCGGATCTGCTCGTACGGCTGGCGTTTTTCACGAGGCTTCGAGAAGTCGATATTGTTGATGTTCCCGCTGGTGCCATTGCTCATCGCGCCCACAAAAGGCGGATCCTGCCGATCGGCGCCCAGCAATTGCTGGATGCGATCGCAAAACACGCCGAAGTAGTCAGCCGAGATGTGATTGGGCCCGGTCCCGCCGACGTAATGCAGTGAGTAATTGGCCAGCAGGCCCAACGGCCGGCCGTCGAGCGTCTGCAGCGCGAGAAACGCGATCTGCGGATCGACCGGCCCGGCGGGCTTGAGCAGATTGGGGCTGTTGCCAGGGTTCATCCTGGCCTGGTCCGGTTCGCCGAACGGGTTGAACAACTCGGTGCCGGGTTTCATCAGCCAGCGCCGGCAGAACACCTGCCCCGGCAGGTCCGCCGTGCCCCAGCCGATGCGCGCCGGCTGGAGATTGTTGATCGCACACCGCACGCCGTCGGCGATGCGATGGGCCACGAACCGCTGGTATTCGGTGAATTCCTTCTCCGGCTGCAGCGGATTCCTCCAGCGGGCACTGACCGACGAGTGCGTGTGCGTGCCGGACATCAGCATCTGGTCCGCGGGCAAACCAGTCGCCTCGGTCACCTGCCGTTTGGCGTCGTCCAGCACTTCGCGGCTGATGTAGATGTTGTCGCTGACGACCAGCGCGATCCGGGTCGTGCCGTCGTCCAGGACGAAACACCGCGCGTGCAACTCGTCGTGGACGTGCTGGGCGGGCGGCGGAGTGCCGAAGTTGCCCACCAGCCCGTCGCCGAGCCACGGAGTGATATTGCTGGTGGCCACCCCGGCCCGGAAGGGCTTCTTGTCCGCCGCGCCAGCAGTGGCGGACGCCGCCAGAAACGCAATCGTCGCCAGAAGCAGAAATGCCAATCGGTTCATTTGGTCTTTCCTTTCAAGTTCAAAGTAGCCATCCCGCTCCGTGGGATGATCAGCAACAAACCCTGGACAGTTGTCTCTCAAACGATGCTCACGTTCCCGGCCCGCGCGCCGGAGGCCGGTATGCCGACACCTTATCCTTGAACGGGCCGTTTCGCAAGGCCTCGATCAGCGGTTCGTTCAGCAGCAGCACGGGATCGGCGGCCGTACCGTCCAATGAATAGAAGTTGGTGCCCCGTGCCCCCTCGTATAGATGCAAAGTCCCGGCAAGATTCGTTCCAGCGCCGGATTGCGGCGCCCGGCGGAACAGGGAGCCAGTTTTTCGGAGCCGGGGGGTTGGATCG
>CAZAQY010000009.1:0-75222 GCA_964486845.1 uncultured Pirellulaceae bacterium | reverse complement strand
GGGGGAGTCCGCTTCCTCGACGCTGCCCCGCAAGTCCAGATTGGCGGCCCTGCGCGCCAAGGCCGATCGCCTTTCGCGACTTGCGCTGGCGTGCAAGATGGTCCAGGCCACTCCGCCCCCGCCCAACAGCACGAAGGACGACAGCGCCAGAACCAGCACCCAAAAGCCGAACCCGGGCGGAAAGGGCGGCGAGGTGCTCAGGGTCCGCGACAGAATGAGTGCCGTGAGCGACACGATCCCCAGCACGAACAACGCACTGGAGAAGAGCACTTCGCCGACGGTTCCCATCAGGCGGGAACCGGTGCGGCGGTTTCCTCGCTTTTTGCCCCAGACTCGAAAAACTCGCGACACGGTACAGACTCCGGCACAACAGCGATGCGACGCTGGCCTGATATTGTACTCCAATCGCGGGCGCGGCAATCCCCTTCCTGAAAGCCTTTTCGCGGAAAGCGGGGCTCAAACGGCGTCGCGCAGGGCGGCGGCAGCTTCCGTCGTTTCGAGATCGTTGAAGATGCGGATCGGCCCGCGTCCCGGTCCGCGGCGTTCCTGCATGATGCCGCGGCGGGTTTGACGCAGGAACTCGTAGAATTCCGCCGCCGGTCCGGTGTTGAAATCGCGCTGCAAGGTCGCCAGAACTTCGTTCCAGGCCAGACCGCTGCGGTAGATGACGCGATAAGCGGCCTTCAGGTTCAGAATATCTTCCTGCCGAAAACCGTTTCGCCTCAACCCGATCATGTTCAGGCCCACGACGTGGCTGCTCAACCCATCGAGCGTCACGTACGGCGGCACGTCGCGATTCAGATGAGCCTGGCCGCCGACCATGGCCAGAGTTCCGATTCGACAGAATTGGTGGACTCCGGCAGCTCCTGACATGTAAGCGCGGTCGCCGATCGACACGTGGCCGGCGATCATCACGTTGTTGGTCAGCACGGTGTGGTTGCCGACGTTGCAGTCGTGGGCGACATGGGCGTTAACCATGATCAGATTGTGGCTACCCACGACGGTCCAATCCTCCTCACCGAGCCCGCAATGGATGGTCACGTGCTCGCGAATCAAGTTGCCCTCTCCGATCCGCAACTTGCCCACTTTCGGCCCGGCTCGCAGGTGCTGGGGGCGGCCGCCCAGGATGGCGGCCTCGGAGACATGATTGTTTTTGCCGAGCCAAGTTCCCGTCTTGATGACCACGTGGCTGGCTAATTGGCAGCCTTCCTCGATCACCACTCCGGCTTCGACGACGCAGAAGGGACCGATCGAGACATCGGTTGCGATTTCCGAACGGGGGTCAACCACGGCTGTCGGATGAATGCTAGCCACGTTGCGCCTTCTTTGCCTCGGTAATCCAAATTGGGGGTGAAGTCACCGCAAAAGCTAAAAACTGATCGGCTGGTCGGTTCCTGACGGTTAAGCCGAATTTGCTGATTCGATGAGATTTTCCCCCCTGCGACGGATCGCCTGCTGATGCTACACTACTGCGCCAACCCGCGATCCGCAGCTTCCGGAAACTCGCTTCTGGGCTGTCGTCAGTGTTCCCAAGGACTGCTCTTGGGGGCGTCGATCGTGGCGCAGTTTGTACGCTAGTTCCGGCGATCCGTTCAAGATCAAAAGGAGAAGAATCGCTATGGCCGACCCGCATGCCCTGTACGACGACGCGGAGAAGTTGAAAGACGACGGCAAGTACCAGGAAGCGATCGCTAAGTATTTGGAAATACTGGAGATCGACGAGGGCTTTGTCCTGGCCCATCACGCACTAGCAGTGACCTACGGCAAACTGGGCGACCATGAGAAGGCGGTGCAGCATGGCGAACGAGCCTGCCAACTGGAGCCGAACGACCCCTTTTCCTTTACAGCGATGAGCGTAACCTACCAACGCGCTTTCGCGGGGACTCGGAATCACGAGTATATCCATCTGGCGGAGCACGCCATGGCCAAAGCCCATGCATTGCAGGGCCAGCAGTGGTGACCGACCGTTGACTCTGCCGCACGTTCCTGGTAGAAGATTCTGTTTTGAATGCACCGCGCAACTGGCCTCGGCCCGAGCACCACCGACCTGACAAGGAGAATCGCCTGTGAGTTGCAGTGAACGTCGTCGTGAATTGAGGAGGCGGCGCAAACGCGCAAAGAAAATCACTCATCTGAAACGTCGCGTGCCGCAAGCAAGCGTATCCGAAAAGGCCGCGATGGCCGGCAAGATACGGAGAATGACACCCGGCGGCGAAACCATCGTCGCGAAACTGGGCCTAGAGGAACGCTAGCGGTCAGATCGCTCCAGGCACCGCCCGATCTGCCGTACCGCTTGACGCAGCCGGTTCTCGTTCTCGACCAGTGCCAGCCGCAGAAAGCCCTCGCCGCTCTCGCCAAATCCGCTGCCGGGACTGACGGCGACGTCGCCTTTTTCCAGCAACATCATGGCAAAATCCATCGTGCTCATGGTGCCGGCCCACGGCTCGGGCACTTTCGCCCACACAAACATCCCCGCCTTGGGCTTGTTCAACTCCCAACCCAGACGGCGCAAGCCATCGTACAACACGTCCCGGCGCCCCTGGTACAACGCCGACTGGGCTTCCACGGCGGCTTCCGTGTGCCGCAAAGCCACGATGGCCGCAACCTGAATTGCCTGAAACATGCCGTAGTCGAAGTAGCCCTTGATAATGGCCAACGCCCGGATCATCTCGGAATTGCCGCAGCAGAACCCCACCCGCCAGCCCGCCATGTTGTAGCCCTTGCTCATCGTCGTAAACTCGACGCCCACATCCCTGGCCCCAGGTGCGGCAAGGAAACTGGGTGGCCGATATCCGTCGAATGCGACATCTGCGTAGGCAAAGTCGCTGATCACCATGAAACCGTAACGCCGAGCCAGTTTGACGACCTCGACAAAGAATTCCGGCTCGACCGTGACCGTCGACGGATTGTGCGGATAATTGATGACCAAAAGTTTGGGAACCGGGTACAGATGCTGGCAGGTGTAGGCGATGTTCGACAAGAATTTTTCGCTGTCGGCTACTTCCAAGGAAAGCACGTTTCCCGCCGCCAACGCGATCGCGTAGGTATGCACGGGAAAGTAGGGTGCTGGTACCATGGCCGTGTCGCCGGAGCCCATCAGCGCCAGGCACATGTGGCTAAAGCCCTCTTTCGAGCCAAGGCAGACCATCACTTCACTCTCGGGGTCCAAACGGACTCCATATCGCTTGAAGTACTTGCTCGCCACCTCGCGACGCAAGTTTAGAATTCCATTGGACTTGCTGTATCCGTGATTGTTTGGGTCGGCCGCTGCCTCAGCCAGTTTTTGGATCACGATATCCTGTGGCGGATCCGACGGATTGCCCATGCCCAAGTCGATCACGTCACTGCCGGCCCGCCGTTTCTGGTACAAAAGACTGTTAATCCTGGCAAACAAGTACGGTGGCAGCCGGTAGACACGCGGCGCAAATCGAATCTCGAAGGGGGGATCTTGGTCGTTTTTGAGGGTTGGCGAGGTCACGTCGGCAGGTCGTTTCATCGTAAAGCAAGGAAGCAGGAAAGAAACTTGCAAAGACTCTATTCGCAGTCGTCAGAATAGCCGCAACGGAAACAAAGTAAAATCCCAGGTGGCCCGCCAATTGCTACTGAACGCCGCAGCCATGACCTACGTCGCCACGGCTGTTTCCACGCTGCTCACCCTGCTGTATTACCTGTGGCGTGCCGGCCTGCTCGGTGGCGGCCGGGATGAGTGAAATCACACCAGCATCAGCGAAGGATGTTCTGCCAGCCCCGGAATGGCGGCTGACAGCACGTCGTCGATGTTCTCCACGAAGATGAACTCCATCTCGTCGCGGACGTGGTCAGGCAATTCGCGCAGGTCTTTTTCGTTCGCTTTGGGCAAGATCACGCGCCGTACACCGGCGCGGTGCGCGGCCAGCATCTTTTCCTTGATCCCGCCCACGGGGAACACGAGGCCGCTGAGCGTAATTTCGCCGGTCATCGCCGTATCGCTGCGGGCCGGGCAATCCGTCAGCAGCGAGGCCAGGGCCGCGGCCATGGTGATCCCGGCCGAAGGGCCGTCCTTGGGAGTCGCGCCGGCGGGAACGTGAATGTGAACGCTGACTTTCTCGAGCCGCTTCTTGTCGATGCCCAGTTCGCGGCCGCGGGACAGAATATAGCTCTGCGCCGCCTCGGCCGATTCCCGCATCACTTCGCCCAGTTGCCCGGTGAGCCTCAAGTCCTTGCCGTTGGGCACCAGGATCGCCTCGACATACAGCACGTCGCCACCCGCCTCGGTCCAAGCCAGGCCCGCGGCGACGCCGGGCGCGAGTCGCTTGCGGGCCTTTTCCGGCAGGAACCGCTCCGGACCGAGCATCTCACCCAAATCGCCGGCGGCGATGGCCGCTGGTTCGCAGCGGCCCTCCACCACCCACGTCGCGACTTTGCGAGCGATGCGGCCCAGCGTCCGCTCCAATTCGCGGACCCCCGCCTCGCGCGTGTAGTGACCGATCACATAGTGCAGCGTCTCGCGAGGGATGACGATCTGCTCGGACCCTAGACCGGCTTCTTTCACCTGCCGCGGAATCAAGTACCGCTCGGCGATCTCGCGTTTCTCCTCGGCACTGTATCCGGGCAGGCGCAACACTTCCATGCGGTCCAGCAACGGCCGCGGGACGCTGTCCAGGGTGTTGGCCGTGGTGATGAAAAACACCTTCGACAGGTCGAAAGGCAGATCCAGGTAGTTGTCGTGGAAGGCGTTGTTCTGCGCCGGATCCAAGATCTCCATGAGCGCTGCGGCCGGGTCGCCGCGGTAGTCGCGGCCCAGCTTGTCGATCTCGTCCAGCATCAGCAACGGATTCTTGACGCCCGCCCGCCGAATCGCCTGCAGGATCCGGCCCGGCATGGCCCCAATGTACGTCCGGCGGTGTCCACGCAGTTCCGCTTCGTCGTGCAAGCCGCCCAAGGCCAGCCGTTCGAACGCGCGGCCCAACGCCCGTGCGATGGACTGCCCCAGCGACGTTTTGCCCACGCCCGGCGGGCCCACAAAGCACAGGATCGGCGCCTTGGCGTTTGGGTTCAGCTTCATGACCGCCAGATGCTCGACGATCCGCTCCTTGACCTCCTTCAAATTGAAGTGGTCCTCGTCCAGGATGATCCGGGCGCGGGGCAAATCCAGATTGTCTTCGGTCGTCTTGTGCCAGGGCAATTCCAGCACCAGATCCAGGTACGTGCGGGTCACCTGATAGTCGGCCGCGTTGGGCGACATCCGTTCCAGGCGGCGAAGTTCTTTCTCGGCCTCCTGGCGGACCTTGTCCGGCAATTCCGCCTCGTCCAGTCGCCGGCGCAACTCGTCCGTCTCCGCCTCTTCCGGACTCTTGCCGCCCAATTCCTCCTGAATGGCTTTCATCTGCTGCCGCAGCAGGTACTCCCGCTGTTCCCGGCCGATCTCGGTGCTGGCTTGCGACGCGATCTTGTGCCGCAACTGGAGCACCTGCAGCTCGTAGCTGAGGAACTCGTGCATCTTTTCCAGGGCCTGCTGGCGCGTCGACGCGGTCAACAGTGCTTGCGCCTTGGACACTTCCATGCTGAGCAGCGATGCGAGCAGGTACAACTGCTGCATCATGTCCTTGGTCTGCATCACCACGTCGATCAGCGCCACCGGCGTGTGGGGAGCCAGCAACTCCGAGATCTGATTGGCCACCTCCAGTACTTCCCGGTGCAGCGCGTCCACCTCGGTCGTCTCGTCCTTGGGTTTGGGCAGTCGCCGCACTTTCAGCCGCAAGTACGGCTCGCCGCTCTCGACTTCGCCTAATTCCACCCGGTCGGTGCCGAAGACGAGCAGATGCATGGCGTCGTCCTGACGTTCGAGCCTCTTGATCGTGGCCAGCGTGCCGACTTCATACAGGTCCGCCGGGCCAATGTCGTCGGTCGCAGGGTCGCGCTGGGCCACCACGACGATCGTTCTGTCCTCGGAGGCCAGCGCCGTGTCGATCGCCGCCACGGAGCCGGGCCTTCCCACGGTCAAAGGGAGAATCAGATTAGGAAACAAGACGCTATTGCGAATCGGCAACACGGGGTACGCCCGTGCCCGGTCTTCGCTGGCGTGTAGCTGATCTTTGCGCATCAGGCTTTCTCCGTCCCTTGCAGATCTGAACCGCGACTTGATCGCTTGGCTGGATAATGATTCGCTGCAAAAACCCGATTTTTTTCAAATTCTTCTGATCTTTCTACCAAGCTGCCGAGCCCCCGTTGATTTGACAGGGTCAGTGAGCGATCAACCGTTGTCAACACACGCTCGCAGCACGCCGTCATCCAATTCATAGCGGTGCTGTAGCAATTGGGCTAATTCAGCACTATGAGTCACGACCACAAGCATCGCCTGTTCTTGACGCTGCAGGTCCACCAGTAAACGGCCGATGGCCAGCGCGTTGGTGCGATCCAGGTTGCCCGTAGGTTCATCGGCCAGAATCAACTTCGGCTGCCGGATGAGGGATCGAGCTACGCCAACGCGTTGCCGTTCTCCGCCGGACAGTTCCGCTGGGCGATGTTCCAGCCGGGCGCTCAATCCGACACGATCGATCAGATCCCTGGCGCGGGCGATCGTCTGCTCGTCCGGACGGCCTTCGGCGAGCGTGGGGATCAGGACGTTTTCCAATACCGACATCTGGGGCAGCAAATGGTGATCCTGAAACACGAAGCCGATGTGCCGGTTGCGAAAGCCAGCCGCGCCCGCCTCGTCCAATTGGAACGGATCCTGGTCGTCCAGCGTCACGGTGCCGGTCGTCGGCCGGTCGAGTGTCCCCAGGATGTGCAGCAGCGTGCTCTTGCCGCTGCCGCTGGGGCCGAGGATCGCGACGCTGTCACCGGCCTGGCAGGCGAAGGACACGTCCCGCAAGACCGTCAGCGGCTCGCTGCGCGTCGGGAATTGTTTCGTGACGTGATCGACGGCTAGTCCGGTCATGTCGCGTGGCTCCTATCTCGGTTCGGGGGCAGGCGTCAACAGTCCCAGGCAACCCAGCCCGTAAAACGTGTACTCGACGTCGACATCGGCGTCCCAGATGGCGCCGCAGAAACCGCCGTCTCCACGCTCCAAAACCCGAGCAAATCGCAAAGCCGCTGATGCATCAATGGCATCCAGCCCCCGCAGGTCGGTCAGGGTCACGACGCCGGTGAAGGTACTCAGAAGGTCCGCCACTGGAATCCGCGTGTTGGCGCGCAGCCCGCCCTCTTCGGTTTGCATCCTGCTGAGAAACTCAATCGTATCCTCGGCCACTTCTGTACTCAGCGCATCGAGCATTTGGAGCGCGCCGACGCCGGCGGCCGAAGGGTTCGTGCCGGCTCGCTTGGCCGCTCGTACGTCGCGAAAGCCGCCGCCCTCGCAACGCTGGGACAGGAGGAACTCGATCAGCCGCCCGGGGTGCGGCAGCGGCCGAGCGATCAGTTGCAGGCAGAGCGCCACCAGAAAGCTTTGGTACGTGCTGCCGGCTCGGCCCTGGGGGCTCTTGGCATAGCCGCCATCCTCCCGGCGCAGCTGTTCCAACGATTCCGCGACTGCATCCCAACGGGAAGCAGATGGCTCCGCCAGGACGCCGATGCCGGCCGACAAATCGAGCAGATTGGCTCCATAGATCAACGACATCAGGTCCAAAACGTTTTGGCTCTGGCCGAGTTGAAATCGGCCCTGCAGGAAGTCCGCCGCCCGCTCGGCGGTCGGGCCGGAGAGTTCGCCCAGCAGAAACAGGCTGCGCAGGGCAAACCCCGTGTAATAAAGATCGCTCCCACCCTCGCGGCCGGGAAACCCGCCGTCGGGCTGCTGCCGCGACCGGACGTAGGCGGCATGAACCTGACGCGTCGCGTCGGGCAGTTGCAGCACCCCCGTGGTCAATCGCAAGGTGAGTTGGTGCAGGTACTGATTCATGCGGTGTACCCTACGTTGCGTAAATGCGGCCTGTCCGGTAAGCTTCTGATTGTAGCATACGCGGCGGCCGGTGGCCGCCTATCGCGCTCAGAGACTTGAATTCCTCGTCTTCGGCGGGAACGGCCTTCTCGCGGTCGCCCAAAGGAGGTCTATGTTGACCACGGAACAGCTGCAGGCGCTGGCCGACGGAGAGGCCTCGAAGATGTACAGCCCCCAGATGGCCCGAGAACTCCATGCCAGACTCGCGCGGGCCGGAGCGTTGGGCGAGATCGCGTGGCAACTGCGTCTGGCGGCCCGGGAGAAATGGGAGCGCGGATACTGCCTGCGCCGCACCGACTTGGAAAAGCAACTGAAGAAAGACGACTGCGGCTTGAATTGGGGATGGGCCGAAGTCTGGACGCGATTTGGGGAGCGAAGTTCGCGGCGGGCGCCCGAGCCGACGATCGTGTTGGTCATCGACTTGCCGATCGGCCAGTTGGTGTTGAACGACGACTACCATGCGGGGCTGAGGCCGCCCGAGTACCACGGTTCGATAGAATACGATGGGTTGACCGACTTGCGGATCGCCGCTTTTGTCGAACTCGTGCTCCAGTACCGCACCCCGGAGGAAATCTGCTACGCCATTGCTTGTCTGGCCGCCTCCAACGACGGCGATGAGTTCCCAGATGTCCCCGTCTCGGCGCCCGCCATGTCCGATGGACTGGGTGCAGACGCGGCGGGCAGCAGCGACGAAGCCCTGGAATGAGGGCAAGCAGTCCGCCGCAGACTGGCAGACCCAGCCGCAACCTGATACAGTGAGAGGACGGCCCGGATACCTCAAGGCCAAGGTGCTTTGTCATGGCAGCGCACTGGTACTGCTTGATCGGCCAGCAACAGTACGGTCCGTTCACGAGCGAACAGATCCAGCAGCTGGTGCAACAAGGCCAGCTCCAGCGGGAGCACTACGTCCGCACCGAGACGGACAGCCAGTGGACCGCGGCCGGCGATTTGCCCGGTCTTTTTGCAGCCTCCAAGGCGGCGGCGAATCCCCAGCGCGTACCAACGGTGGCGCCGCGGTCGAAGAAGAAACACGTCGGGCCTCCCACGTCCCCAGCCGCGGCGCCCGGCCCGCCGGGACCGGCGGCCAGAGCGGTGCCGCAGGCGCGGCCCGTGCCGCCGCCCGCGGCACCGGCGCAGGTGGCCACACCGGTTTCCGCCGCGCCCATCGCGGCGCCGGCCGGCACGCCGCTCGCCGTCACGCCTCCCACGGCCACGCCGATCGCCACTGTTCCGCCGGCGGCGGTGCCGGTCGCAGCGGTCCCCGTTGCTGCGGCAATTGCTGCGCCCACGGCCAAGGTCTCCCCGCCTTCGGCCGGCCGGGCGGGAGGCAAGGCGACTTCGGCGGCTCGTCCTATTCCGCTCGCTCCCGCCGTCCCGCCCGCTGTGCCACCAGCGCCGGCGAAGAATGACGGCGGAGTCGGCCACACACGACGCGGTTCCCGGCAGAAGTCGCAACTGCTGGCTGGCGGTTTGACGGCCGCGCTGATGCTGCTGATCGTGGTCGCGGTGGTCGTAATGAACCGCAGCCCCAGCAAGCAACCGGGCGAGCGATCGGGCCGAGCCACCGCGTCCGCGACGGGAGGAAACGTTGAGCCGAACTCGAATCCGGAGATCGATCCAGCCGCCATCGTCCAAGGCGGCACCGAACCCGATCGAATCGCCGACCCGCCGCAGGCGGTGGCGGCGGCCGTGCCGGAACCCGCTGCCGAGCCGAAGCCGAATCCGCTGCCGGCCGTGAGCAAGTGGTTGGACGCAACTCGCCAAAAGGGCGGTTTCCGCGACGGTGCGCGCAGCATCGTCCGGGTCGGCGTGGAAAGGGCTTGGGTGGACAGGGCGGCTAACAAGCCGGCGGTCTTGAACGTCGAAATTCAAATCACCAATCGCTCGGATGAGGAACCGCTGGAGTTCACCGGCTGGCGTCCCGATAACCAACCGCAACCCGATTCGCAGGCGACGATGTTCGACGGCGCCGGCGCGGCGTTGCGAACCGCGACTGGGCGACCCGCAGCAGGCCGCCGGGCGGCGCGGCGCCACGTCGCCCCGGGCGAATCCGTCACGGAGCAGTTGAGCTTCGCATTTCCCGAACGTGACTCCAAGCTGTTCCGGCTGGCGCTGCCCTACGCGGCCCTGGGACAGACGGGCTACTTGGGCTTCGAATTGCCTCGTCACATGATCAAAGAAGGCGAAACCGACGCCAAAGAGACCACCGGAGCCAAAGCGGCTGAACCCCGGTCCGAGACGTTGTTGCCGATCGAACAGGCCGCAAAATCAAAGCCTGGCGAACCGGAGACGATCGGCGGCTTGCGCTCCGAAATCGAGCGCGGCAGAGAAGCCACGAACGAAGCGACGGACGAGCCGATGAAACCGGCTGCGGACGAACCGCCCGCGCCGCTGACGGATCCGCAACCGGAGCCGGAAAAGACACCAGACATCCGCAAGCTGCTTGAGGAGGAGGATCGGAAAGCAGAAGCGAAGGACGAGAGTCAGCCAAACGCGAACAAGATGGACAACTAGAGCACGGTTACGCTGCCCGTTCGGCAGCATTGTGGCGGTGGGCGGTCGAAAGGAAGAAATCGCGACGTGAAAGCTTTGGTCACCGGCGCCGGGGGCTTCCTCGGCTTGTACATCGTCGAGAAGCTGCTCGCCCGCGGCGACTCGGTGCGAGCGATCGCACGTCAGCGCTACCCGGAGTTGGACCGCGCCGGCGTGGAAGCGGTGCAAGGCGATTTGCGGGATGCCCCGACCGCCGCCGACGCGTGCCAGGGTGTGGACGTGGTTTTTCACGCGGCAGGTGTCGCGGGGATTTGGGGGCCTTGGCAGCATTACTACGGCAGCAACACGCTGGCCACTGGAAACGTGATCGCCGGCTGCCTCCGACACGGGGTGCGAAAGCTCGTCTACACCAGCAGCCCCAGCGTGACCTTTGACGGCGGTGACCAGATGGGCGTCGATGAATCGGCACCTTATCCCCAACGCTGGCTGTGTCACTACCCGCACACGAAGGCGCTCGCCGAGCAGCAGGTGCTCGGAGCCAACGGCCAGGACGGATTGTCAACCTGTTCGCTGCGTCCCCATCTGATCTGGGGACCGCGCGATCGTCATCTGATCCCCCGTTTGCTGCAGCGCGCCGCCAAAGGCCAATTGCGCCGCGTGGGCGGTGGCACGAACCTGATTGACATGGTTTACGTTGAGAATGCCGCTCAGGCCCATTTGCAGGCCGCCGACGCGCTGGAACCGAGTTCGCCGATGGGGGGGCAAGCGTACTTCATCAGCCAGGGCGAGCCGATCAACTGCTGGCAGTGGATCAGTGAAATCCTGGCCCTGGCGAAACTGCCGCCGGTCAACAAGTCGATCTCGTTTGCCGCCGCTTGGCGAATCGGCGTCATCCTTGAAACGGCATACCGCGTCTGCCGTTTGACCGGCGAGCCGCGCATGACACGGTTTTTGGCGGCTCAGTTGGCGAAACACCATTACTTCGACATCCGCCGGGCGAGGTCAGATTTTGACTATTCTCCGCAGGTTGCCACAACGGAAGGAATGCAGCGACTGGCCAGAGAATTGGCAAGGCAATGAACCTGGACCCAAAGAATCGGCGAACCTGCCGCTTGTCAACGCTTGGTGAAATAGGTAGTTTTTGATTCTCGGGTGATCAGACGGAAAAGGCATTGCCGGCTCTCGAAGCGCAGGGTATTCCGCGTGACGGCGCGATGCGTGTCCATTTTGTGATTCGTCTTCCGTGGATCGCCTTAATCAAGGAGCAGATGTCGCACATGATTGCAACGATGGGGGCAAGTCGTTTGCCGGACAACCAGCGGGTGGTGATCACCGGGATTGGGTTGACGGCGCCCAACGGCAACTCGCTGAAGGAATTTCGGGAAAGCCTGCTGCAGGGCCGCAGCGGTGTGCGGGAATACGAGATCCGCTACTTCGGGAAAACCGTGGCCGGCATTTGCCAGTTCGAGGGCTGTCGCTACCAGGCGCGCAGGGAGTTGCGCCGCGGCACGCGAGCCGGCAGCGTCGGCATCTACTGCAGCAACGAGGCGGTCAAGGATTCCGGGGTGGATTGGCCCAACGTCGACAAGTCGCGCGTCGGCGTCTACCTGGGCGTGACCGAACACGGCAACGTGGAGACGGAGAACGAGATTCACGAGTTGAAGAACTACAACTACGACATCTCGTTCTGGTCGCACCACCACAACCCCCGCACGGTGGCGAACAATCCGGCGGGCGAGGTCGCCTTGAACATGGGGATCACGGGTCCGCACTACACGATCGGCGCGGCTTGTGCGGCGGGCAACGCCGGCTTGATTCAGGGCGCCCAGATGCTGCGGCTGAACGAATGCGACGTGGCGATCTGCGGAGGCGTGTCCGAAAGCATTCACACGTTCGGGATCTTTGCCAGTTTCCGCAGCCAAGGCGCGTTGGCCGAGCACGCGGACCCCTGCCGTGCTTCGCGTCCGTTCGACTTGCACCGCAACGGCATCGTGGTGGCCGAGGGCGGGTGCGTATTCATCGCCGAGCGATTGGACGACGCCAAACGCCGCGGCGCCAGGATCTACGGCGAGTTGGCCGGCTATGCGATGAACACGGATGCCACTGACTTTGTGCTGCCCAACCCGGATCGGCAGGCGGAGTGCATGGAGTTGGCCTTGAAACGCGCCGGGTTGGTGGCCGAGCAGATCGACATCGTGAGCACGCACGCCACCGGCACGGTCAGCGGTGACGCGCAGGAGTGCATCGCCTTGCGGCGCGTGTTCGGCGGCTCGCGGCGGACCTGTTTCAACAATACGAAGAGTTTCATCGGCCACTCGATGGGCGCCGCCGGGGCCTTGGAGTTGGCCGGCAACCTGGGCGCGTTCCAGGACGGCGTTTGTCACGCCACGATCAACGTCGACGAATTGGATCCCGAGTGCGCGCTGGACGGACTGGTTCTGAAGCAGCCCCGCGAAATTGGCAAGGCCGGCTACATCCTGAACAATTCGTTCGGTATGCTGGGCATCAACTCGGTGGCGATCATCAAGAGATTCTGAAACGAACACGCAAGCTCGATCAGCAATCGGCAGGCAGAGTAAGGAGTGCAGGCGGCATGACACCAGCCGGAATCCGAACGGAAATCATCAGCATCCTGGGGGACATCGCTCCGGACGAGGACTTGACCAGCCTCCAGGACGACGTGCCCTTCCGCGAGCAAATCGAACTGGACAGCATGGACTTCCTGGACATCGTGATGGAGTTGCGCAAGCGGCACCGCGTGCAAGTCCCCGAAGCCGACTACGGGCAGCTTGTGTCGATGGCCAGCACGGTCAAGTACTTGGAACCGTTGATGAAGGACGCGTAGACGCCCCGCCCTGACCAGGCTCGTCTCAACTCTCCGATGTACGACACGATCATCATTGGCGCGGGCATGTCCGGCTTGGCGGCAGGCATCCGCTTGGCGTACTACGACCAGCGCGTCTGCATTCTGGAACGGCACAACACGATCGGCGGTCTGAACTCGTTTTACCGGCTGCGCGGCCGCGACTACGACGTCGGCTTGCACGCGGTCACGAACTTTACGCCCCTCGGCGCGAAACGCGGTCCGTTGGCTCGGTTGCTTCGCCAGCTGCGTTTCCAGTGGGCCGATTTCGGACTCGCGCCCCAGATCGGCTCGGCGATCGCCTTTCCCGGTGTGGAACTCAAGTTCGGGAACGACATCGAGTTGTTCGAGGCGGAGATCGCTCGCAAGTTCCCTGGGGAGAAAGACAACTTCCGCCGTTTGCTGCAGCGCTTAGTCGACTACGACGACCTGAATCCGGCCCACTTCGAGATGTCGGGCCGTCAGGTATTGGACGAGACGATCGGCGCCCCGCTGTTGCGGGAAATGATCCTCTGCCCGCTGATGTGGTACGGGAACGCCGCCGAGCACGATATGCCGTTCGGCCAGTTCTGCATCATGTTCCGCAGCATTTTTTTGGAGGGCTTTGCGCGGCCGCTGGCCGGGGTCCGCTTGATCCTCCGCAACTTGATCCGCAAGTTCCGCGCGCTGGGCGGCGAACTGCGGCTGCGCTCCGGCGTGGCCCGCATCAAGGTCGAAGGCGGCCGTGCGGTCGGCGTGGTCCTGGACGACGGCCGCGAACTACAGGCGCGGCGGATCCTCTCGTCGGCCGGCCTGGTGGAAACGCTGCGGATGTGCGAAGACCTCACGCAAGCAGACGACCACCGGGGCGGGCGGATGTCGTTCGTCGAAGCGATTTCGGTACTCGACCGTCAGCCCCAGCAATTCGGCCACGACCGCACCATCGTCTTCTTCAACGACTCGGACCAATTCCACTGGCAGCGCCCCGGCGAATTATGCGACGTGCGGACGGGCGTCGTCTGCTCGCCCAACAACTACGCCTACGGCGCCGGCGAAGGCCTGCCGGACGGCATACTACGAATTTCCGCACTGGCCAATTACGAACGCTGGGCTGGGTTGTCCGAAGAGCAGTACCGGCTGGAAAAGCTGCGCTGGTACGACCGGCTGGTCGAGTCAGCGGTGCGTTTCGTGCCGGACCACCGCTCGTACGTGATCGACACCGACATTTTCACCCCGACCACGATCCGCCGCTTCACCTGGCACAACAACGGCGCCGTTTACGGAGCGCCCGAGAAGCGGTTCGACGGCACGACGCACCTGGAAAACCTGTTCCTCTGCGGCAGCGACCAGGGCTTCGTGGGCATCATCGGCGCCATCGTCAGCGGCATCACCGTGGCCAACAAGCACTGCCTCAAGGGCTGACCCTCCAGCGCACAGGGAGGCAAGTTTTCAAATGCCAAAAATATGAGACACCCAGAAAAAGTATCAGAAGAAGAAAAAAATATCAGACACCCAGTCTTGACAGCAGATTCGACAATCTTGTATTCTTCCTTGGTACGTGGAGAATAGGCTGCGGAAACCGATTTTTGGCGGAGGTTGTGCGATGCCCAGCTATGCGCGCAAGGAGATCGTCTGCGATTCGGAAGTCGAGGTATTTCATGCCTATACCCGTTGTGTGCGCAGGGCCTTCTTATGCGGGGTCGACGCGGTGACCGGTAACGACTACGAACACCGAAAACAGTGGATCGAAGAACGGTTGCAGGAACTGTGCGCGAGCATGGCCCTAGACGTTTGCGGGTTCGCCGTCATGGCGAACCATCTTCACGTGGTGGCACGAACCCGGCCTGATCTGGCCGCGGGTTGGTCGGATGAGGAAGTGGCTCGCCGCTGGTGGCGTCTTTTTCCCAAACGGCGCGACGCCCATGGTCGGGCTGCAGAACCGGAAGAGCAGGAACTGCAGATGCTGATTGCGGACGAACAGGCCCTGGCCGAGCGACGCCGCCAGTGCTCGTCGGTTGCCGTCTGAACGGGCCCACGAGTCATTGTCGGCGCCAGGAGACTCGCTCGCCAAAAAGTGCGAAGAGATTTTGGTTTTTCGTCCTATTCCTCACCCTACTCGTCGACACGGGGAGGAGCAGGACGAGCAACCTCCGGTTGGAGGTTCACTTCGCCAGGAAATCGGGACCACGGGCAGCATGTCGTCGTGTAGCGACATATATTTGGATGTCTATAATTGTGCTCTTCTCCGTCATCTCTCGGAGATGTTGACGCCCCGACTCCTTCCAAGCCCGTCCTAATCACTCCGCTGCTCGGACGGTCTCCGGCGTTTCCGCCGTCCGCGTTCTGCCATCGCGTCGTGCCTGGCAGTCCATCTGCCCGAGGCGGGCATGGCTCTGCTGTGGACGGGCGTGGCCCTTCCGAAAACGATTGCCGAAACATCGCGATCCGATCATAGTGGACGTAGCACGCGCAATCGGTGGCAGCCCGTTTATTTCGCAGCCAACGGCGGCGGAAAACGGTTTTGCCGAATGTTTCGTCTTCTAAAGTTGGACGCGGTCGTGGTGCGGGCACAGATCCCCACCCGTGCGTGATACTGCCAATCTCGGCGTTAGGCCCTGTATCAAAGGAGCCGGTGATGTCTATGCTGCGTTCTTGGCCGTTTTGTCTTGTATTGCTCGTGTCGGCGGTTGCCGCCGCGGCGGACCAGCCGCCGCCTGCGGAGGCTCCCGCAAAGCCGGCTCCCAAACCGGACGAAAAAATCCTCCGCGAGCAGACGATCTACGTGCCTTACTCGAAGCTGCCCAAGGTGTTCGAGCAGCCGGGGCGGGGCGTGTTCCTGCCGTACGAGGAATTCCAGAAGCTGTGGGAACAGGCCCGCGCGGCCTTGGCCAAACCGCCGGAAGTGAAACCGCCGGTCGCGGCGCTGCTAACGGAAATCAACAGCGAGGCCACGGTCGGCGATGACGTCGTCAGCGTCACGGCCAATCTGAAAATCGAGCTGCTGACCGAAGGCTGGCACGAGGTGCCGTTGCGGCTGGGGGATGCGGCAATCCTGTCCGCGCGGCAGGGCGACCAGCCGGCTCGGATCGTCGCCAAGCCGGATGTCGGCTATGTCCTGCTGCTGCAGAAGAAAACGCCGGAACCGGAACAGATCGCGGTGACGTTGCAGTACTCCAAGGCGTTCACCAAGTCGCCGGGGCAAAACGTCGTCTCGTTCCAGGCTCCGCAAGCGCCCGTCAATCAATGGCGGATCCGCGTTCCGCAAGCGGGCGTCAAAGTGAACGTCCAACCGCTCGTCGCGGCCACGGAAGAACCGCCGCCCGCCGCCCCTGCCGGGGACGCGCCGGCGCCCAAGCCTCAACCAAGACCCGAAACCGTGGTCATGGCTTTTGTGGGCGCCGCGCCCAGCGTGCAGATCGACTGGACGCCCAAAGCCGAAGGCGCGACGGGCTTGACGGCCCTGGCCACGGTGCAGACCGAACAGCAGGTGACGATCGACGAAGGCGTGATCCGCACGCGCAGCCAGCTGGCGTACTCGATCAGCCGCGCGGAACTGGCCGAATTGGCGATCGAGGTTCCCGCCGATCAAAAGGTGCTGAACGTCTTCGATCCGAACGTCAAGGAATGGAAGGTCGAACAGGCGGGCAATGTGAGCAAGATCTCGGTCCAGCTGTACCAGCCGGCAAAGGAGACCCAGCGGCTGTTGATCGAGATGGAGAAATTCAGCGACGACCTGTTGCAGAAGCCGATCGCGGCGCCGGTCGTGCGGGCGTTGGGCGTGGGGCGGCAGCAGGGCGTGGTCGTGGTGCAGGTCGCGCAGACGTTGCGGGCGGAACCGGCCACGCGTGTGGGCCTGCTGCAGTTGGACGCCAACGAACTGCCGCCCACCCTGGCCAACACGCCCTGGAATTTCTCGTTCCGCTTTCCGGCCGTGCCCTTCGAGTTGACGTTGCGGGCGGAAAAGGTCCAGCCGCAGATCCAGACTCACGAGTTGGTCGAAGCGTACCTGGAGCCGGAGCGACTGACGCTCAATCTGCTCGCCTTGTACAAGATCGAGCGGGCCAGCGTGTTCCAGTTGGAGCTGGACGTCCCGCTGGGCTTTGAGGTGCGAGCCGTACGCGGGCATGCCGCGGCGGGCGCCGAAGCCGTGGCAGTCGACACGCACCACGTGACGGCGGGCGAGAAGGCCCAGCACGTCGTCGTGAACCTGTCGCGCAAGGCGATCGGCAACGTGGGCTTGTTCGTCGAACTGCAGCGGCAGCTGGACGCCCCCGATCTGCTGAGCTTTACCGGCAAGCCGGTGAGCGTCCCCTTGCCGCTGCCGCGCGTGTCCGCCACGAAGGAAATCCAACGTGCCGTGGGCCGGCTGTTGGTGTACGCACCGGAGAATCTGAGCATCAATCCGGTGAAAACCGACGGCGTGCAGGCGATTTCGTTCGCCGAAGCTCTGCAGGATACGGTCTCGACGCGCGCCGGCCGCTTCGGGGCGGCGCGGGAAGTGCTGGCCTACGCCTACACGCAGGCCCCCGTGGACTTGAACCTGTCGGTCGAACGCCGCAAGCCGGATGTCACCGTCCGCCAGTTGCTGCTGGCCCGCGTCGAGGCCGGGGTGATCAAGTACGAAGCGACGTTCTTCTACGAGATTCGCTACAGCAGCGTCAAATCGCTGCGGCTGGACGTGCCCGCGGCGCTGGTCACAGGCAAGCAACTCCGCAACCTGACGCCGGCGGTGGCCAGCGAAGCGCCGTTGGATCCGCAACCGGACGACGTGCAGAAGGGAGGCCCCGACGCGATGATCGCTCTTGCGCTGACGCGCAAGGGTGAAGCGGAATTCCTGGGCAACGTCACGATCAAGTTCGAGTGGGACAAGAAGATCGGCGACCTGCCGGTGGGCAAACCGTTCGAGGAAACGGTGCCGGTCCTGCAGCCGCACAAGAAGAGCGTCGACCGCGCCTGGGGCCAGGTTGTCGTGGCCAAAGCGGAAACCTTGGACTTGCGGCCGATGGATGATCCCGTGGGCCTGCGCCCCATCGACCCGCAGCACGATCTGATGCAGGGCGTCAGCGTGGCCGACGCGGCACGGGCCTGGGAATTCCAGGAGGCCTGGAAGCTGAAGCTGTCGGTCACCCGCTACGAACTGGTCGAAGTGAAACGCGGCAGCATCGAGCGGGCGGTGATCCGCCTGGAAGTCACCCGCAGCGGCGTGGTTTCGGTGCAAGCCCTGTATCGCCTGCGGAGCGTCCTGCAACGGCTGCCCGTCGTGCTGCCGCGGGAGGCCAGCTTTGACACCGATCCGCTCCGCATCAACGGGCGGTCGGTGGCGTTGGAGAGCGAAGAGCCGACGGCCGCCGGGGGCAGCGTTCCTGCCGGCGCCGCGCCGGACGCCGCGCCGGCAGCCAGCGACCAAGTCGGTGCAACAGCGGAGGCCGACCCGGCAGGCAGTCCGGCAGGCAGCCCGAGCAGCGGCGGCCGCGAGTACTTCATCCCGCTGGCTGGTCACAAGGCCGACGAGTCGCTGCTGTTGGAGCTGCGCTACACGATGCCCGGCAGCTATCGCCGTCTGGACCTACCAGTGTTCCCCAGCGATCCGGCCGTCCAGAAGGTCTATCTGTGCGCCTATGTCCCCCAAGAATTGAAGGTGCTCGGTTCCCGCGGGCCGTGGACGGACGAGATGTCCTGGAGTTGGTACGAAACGCTGAGCGGCCTGCCGCAGCCGATCCAACGGGACGACCAATTGGTGGCCTGGGTGATCGAGGGCCTGAACGTGCCCAATCCGTTCCAGGACTTCGCCACCGACGGCCGCTTGTACACATTTTCCACGCTGCAGCCCGCGAAACCGCCGGGCGGTTCGCTGCGGCTGGTCGCGGTCCACAAGCACGTGTTGCACGGCCTGGTGTTCGCGCTGGTGTTGGTGGCCGGCTTGCTGGCCATCCGCCGGCCGCTGCCGCAGAAGTTGGCGATCGGCGTGTTGTTGATCATGGTCCTGCTGGCGATCGGCGTCTTTGCCCCCGCCTTTGCTCGGCAGGTGATGGATGGCGCGTTGCTGACCGCGATCCTGGTTGTGGCCGCCGCCTGGCTGGCCTGGCACGTGGCCCGCGCCTGGTCGCAGATCGCCGCCGCGTGGGCCCGCCGCCGGGCGGCGCGGGCTGCAGCGCCGCCGAGTCCGCCCGCAACTCCGCCGCCGGCGCCCGCCGCTGCGGCCGAAGCCGCCTCGCCCTTCGCCACGCAGGAAGGAGGCCCGACCAATGAGTAACCACACCCGAACTTCGCCTTGGAGTGCGGCGACTTGTCGCCGCTTGCGTTCTCTGGCGTGTCCGCCTGTTCTTCGCCTTGGCCGACCGAAGTCGCACGAGAATCAAGTAAGTAAGGCCGTTGAAGGAAAGCCGCGCACGGCGAGGCAAAGCGGCGACAAGTCGCCGCGCTCCAAAGCGTTCCACGCCTGCATCCTGCTTCTCGCCCTCCTCGCCTGCGCGGCGCCCGCGGCCGAGCCCGCCAAACCCGAGAAGGTCCGCGAGATCTTCGTGCCCTACGAAGACCTCAGCACGCTGATGGAAGGCAACTCGCAACGCGTCTTCCTGACTCGCCAGGAATACGACGATCTGCTGGCCAAGGCCAAGAAGAAACCGCCCGAAATTCCGGCACCTCAAGGCGCTCTCCTCCTGGCCGCCGAATACGACGGCACGATCGAAGAAGGCCGCGTCCGGCTGTCCGGCACCATCGACCTGGAGGTCTTGGAAGAGGGCCTCCATGCCCTGCCGCTGGATTTGGCCGGCGTCGGCGTGCGCCACGCCGCGTTCGTAGTGCCGGCTTCAGCCGGTTCCGCCCCCGCCAATCCCTCCGCCCCCATCGGTCGCGACGACAAAGGCCAAACGATCCTGTTCGTCGAGGGCATCGGCCGGCACCGCCTGCTGCTGGAAATGGTCGCCCCGCTGCAGACTTCCGCCGCCCAGCAGTCGCTCGCCTTCCGCCTGCCCACGCCGGCCGCGTCCCGTCTGCGGCTGGTCGTGCCCGGCAACGTCGAAGTCAAGAGCGGCGCCAAGGTGGTCAGCCGCACGCTGGACGAAGCGGCCGGCGTGACGCGATTCGAACTGCTGCTGCCCAAGGAACAGATGTCGCTGGTCATGTCGTTGAACAACCGCATGCTCCGCCAGCAGCGCGTCGTCGTGGCCCGGAGCGTCCTGGTGGACGAGATCACGTCGGCCTACGAACGGCTGCACACGACCGTGTCGTTCGACGTGCTGCACGGAGCGGCTGACCGGTTCCGAGTGGCGTTGCCCGAAGGCTTCGAGCCCACCGAGGTGCTCAGTCCGCTGTTGTCGCGCTGGGCGGTGGCGGCCGTCGACAACCAGCGCGTGCTGGAGATCGTCCTCCGCGAACCGTCCTCGGAAACCGTCGTGCTGAACGTCTCGGCGACGCGGACGCCCGCGAGGCTGAAGGACTGGACCATGCCGCAACTGACGCCGCTGGACATGGCGGGCCAGGTGGCCGTCGTGGGCCTGATCGTGGAAGACCAGCTGTCGGCCGAGGGGATCGAATCGCAGAGCCTGGTTCCGGTGGACAATCGCGTGTTGACCGCGGCCCTGCCGGAGACCGTGTTTCGGGTCGAACCCGGCGCGCCGCGCGTCCGGCCGGTGGCGACCTACTACGCTCCACTGGCCAAGTTCGCTCTGCAAGCCGGCTTTCGCCAGCCGCCGCCGCGTTTGCAGGTCACCACCAACGTGCTGCTGGTGCTGGACGATCAGGGCCACCACGTGCGCGGCGGGTTCGCCCTGCTGCCCCAGATCGAAAAGCTGTTCGCCGTCCGCTTCACCGCGCCGGCCGGCTGGAACGTGACGCAGGTCACCGCGGCCGACGGCAAGCCGCTGGCGGTCGAGCGCTACGATGCGCCGCAGGGCGAATCGCTGATCCACGTCCGCCTGCCGCAAGGCATCCCACCGGGTGAAGTCACGAGCATCTCGTTTCAGGCGGAAAGCGTTCCGCCGGACTGGCTGGGCCAGTGGCCGGAGCGCACCGTCGCGTTTCCGCGGTTCGTCGTCGAGAACGCCACGCGCGACACCGGCGCCGTAGCGATCCGCGCGGACGACGACCTGCTGGTGCGGCCGGACGAACTGGCGAGCCTCGATCCGCTGGATGACAAAGACAAGGAGAACTACGGCCTGGCGGGCGTCGAGTCGAATCTGGCGTACCGTTATGACGCCCAGCCATACGCGGCCACGGTCCACGTCACCCGGACTCAGCCGACGATCACCGCCCGCACCTTCTCGTTCCTGCAAATCGCGCCCGAAGGGCTGACGGCCCATTACGAGATCCTGTACGACATCCGCCAGGCCCGCGCCCGCCAGTTGACGCTGCGATTGCCCAAGGACACGCCGACGTCGCTGTCGATCCGCGGTGCGGAAGGGGCCGCGGTCAAGGACTACATGAGCGAAGAACTTGACAATCAACGGCGCTGGACCGCGCTGCTGGCCGAACCCGCCAGCGGCGTCGTGCGGCTGGCGGTGAATTTCCAGCAGCCGCTGCCCGACAAGGATTTGAAGGGGTTCTCGTTGCCGCTGGCCCGCGCCGACGGCGTGGCGTACCAATCGGCGGTCGTGGCCGTGGAAGGCAATGCCGAGCTGGACATGATGGTCAAGACGGACGCCCGCACGGTGGACGTGGGCGAATTGGTCGCCGCGCAGTATGCGGTGGGCAAGCGGCTGTTGGGGGTGTTCGAGTCCGTCGGGCCGCCGCAAGCGGTGCAGGTGGATGTCAACCGCCGGCCCGGTTACGGCTTGCCGCCGGCCATCGTGCAGCGAGCCGAGTTGGACACCGTGCTCTCGGCCGACGGCACCGCCTTGACCGGGGCCCGCTACCAGTTGCGAACCAAGGCCGCGTTCCTGGAAGTGCGGTTGCCGGCCCAGTCGGAACTCTGGTCGGCCTATCTCGACGGCCAACCGGTGGCTCCGCAACGCGACGGGGACCGGCTGCTGCTGGACCTGCCGGCCAGCGCCCAGAACGCGATGCGCGATCTGCAAGTCATCTACCAGACGCCGCTGACGTCGGTCGTGATGCTCGATCACGTGGCTACCGAGGCCCCGACGCTGTGGCTTCGCAGCGACCGCGACGCACACGCGGGCGAAGTGCCGATGGCCGACGTGACGTGGAACCTCCTGCTGCCCGAAGGCCACCGCCTGGTGCGGTCCAGCGGCACGGTGTACACGCAGCAGTTGGAAACTCCACGCTCGCCCATTTGGACTGCGTTGGGAGGTCTGTTCTTCGCGGCGGGCGGCGTGCCAGGTCTCCTGGGCGGGCAGGCGTACGCCCCAGCCTCGAGCGCGGGAGGACGGCTTTCGACTGCACCCTATTCCCGGTTCGACGAGGTTCAGTCCGACACGGGGCCGTCGAGCGCGCCGACGGCACCGTCGGAGGGCCTGCCGAGGGAGGACGCCGTCGCGCGTCTCGCGGAATTGCCGCAAGGGGCAGAACGGATGCCGCAACCCGAGGCCGAGTCGCAGCCGGAGGCAGCCGAGGAGTTGCCGCCCGCGGCCGCCGCCGCCGACCCGTTCGGCGCACCGCCCGCCGCCGGCCCCAAACCTGCGGCGGGCCAGCCAGCGGATCGGCCGGCCGCCCCACCACCGTCCCAGCGCCCCGCGGCGGGCGAGGAGGCGGCGCAGGTGGCCCGGCCCGTACGCGACGCCAAGTACTGGGCGCTGGAAGGCGTCCGCAGCCTGCCCATCGAGTTGCAGAAGCAAGGCGACGCGGTCACGTTCCGGAGTCTGGGCGTGCGGCCCCTGCTGCGCGTCACGATCGCCAACTCGCGCCGCTTCGACATGCTGGCCTGGTCCGTCGGTTTGGCCGTCTTTGCCGCCGGCCTGCTGCTCACCCGCCGCAGCGTCCGAACAAAGACCCGGTACGTGGTCCTCGTCGCCATCGTGGCTTTGGCCTTCCCCTTGGCGACGGGTTTGACGTACGAGTTGGGCAAGACCTTCGACTGTGCCTTCTACGCAGCCTGCTGCTTGGTCCTGTGGTACCTGATCGCCGCCGCCCTGCGCTGGCTGTGCCCCCACGTAGGCGAGTCTTTCCGCGATTCGCACCCGGTCTCGCAGAGACCGGGCTGCGCGGCCTCGTCCCTGCTTCTGGCCCTCATCATCTTCGCCGCCGCCGGCTCCCCCGCCGTGGCTCAAGCCCCGAAGCCCCCTGCGTTCGATCCCAGCGGTCTGATCGAGCTGTTGGCCCCGCCCAAGCCGATCCGCCTGCCGGCAGATGCCGTGATCATCCCCTACGACGCAGAGCAAGGCGCCGACGGGCTCAAGAACGCCGACAAGGTGCTCGTGCCGTACGCCAAGTACGTCGAACTCCGGAATCGAGCGTTCCCCGACAAGAAGCTGCAAGCCCAACCGCCCATCACCGCCTGGTCGCTGGCCGGCGCAGCGTACGAAGCGACGTTGTCCGGCGACGACTACCTGTTGATCGCGGGCCGGCTGGAAATCGACGTGTACACCGAACAGCCGGTTCAAGTGCCGTTGCGATTGTCCGGGGGCGTGCTCACGTCGGCCACGATCGGCGCCAAACCGGCTCGGCTGCAACTGGTCCAGCCTGCGCCGCAACCTGCGCCGCAACCTGCGCCCCAACCTGCGCCCCAACAACCGCAAGCCGTCCAAACGGCACAGGCCCCCGCGCCGCCGGAACCCGTGTTCGCAGTGCTGCACTTGGCGGGCACAGGCCGGCAGCAACTCGCGGTGCAGATCCGCGTGCGGCTGGAACGTCGCGGCGGCTGGCGCGTGGCGGTCGGGCACCTGCCGGCGGCTCCCGCGGCGGGACTCACGTTGACCGTTCCGGCCGCGGGAACCGAGGTCCGTCTGGCCGGTCTGGCCGACCGTGGCGAGTACGAGACGGCGGCCGACAACCAGCAGATTGCCACGGCCTTGAACGCCGACGGGATGTTGAACCTGCAGTGGCGTCCCAAGGTGGCCGAAGGCCAGGTGGACCGCAGCCTGACCGTCGCCTCGGAAGCCGTGCTGGACGTGCAGGAAGACGGCTTGCGGCTGGTCTGGCAGCTGAACCTCGAATTTCCCCGCAGCCGCCGCGACCGCTTCGACGTGCTCGTTCCCGCCGGTTATCTGGTGGAAAAAGTCCTGGGCGACAACGTGCGGATGTGGGACCTGAAACAGGCGGACAATCTCCAGCGGCTGAACGTCACGCTGCTGAAGGAGACGGCGGACCGCGAGCGGGTCACGCTCCACTTGTCCCGCCGCGGCGTCGTGGCGGCGGACCAGCCGACCCGGGTCCCCGCGCCGGCGATCTCCGTCGACGGGGCGGCGCTGCACAAAGGCCGCTTGACGATCCGCCGCAGTCCGCTGCTGGAGCTGCGCGCCGCGAGTGTGACGGGCCTGTCGCGGACCGACATCGCCGCCGACGTGGCCAACGCGCTGACGGCGGCCGGCGCTGCCGAGGAAAGCCCGCTCGGCCTGCGGCCGTACCAGGCGTTCGAGTTCGGCGCGATCTCGTACGCGTTGGCGCTGGAAGCGGCGCCCGTGCCCGGCGACGCCCCGGCGACGGTGCAGAGTCTGCTGCGGATCGCGGAACGGGAATCGCGGCTGGAGACGCAAGTCACGATCGACGTGCGGACCCGGCCCGTCCACCGCGTGCGGCTGGTCGTGCCAGCCACGCTCGAGGTGGAACAGGTCGTCGCCCCCGGCGAATTTACCTGGGCGGCAACCGACGCCGACGGCCGGCGGCTGGTGTGCGTTTACCTTGGGTCCGGCCAGTCGCAGCCGTTCTCCGTCGTCGTGCGCGGCTCGCTCGGCCGCCGCCGCGCCGCCGATCCGGTGCCCGCACCGAAGCTGGAAGTGTTGGATGTCGTCCGCCAGCAAGGCGACCTCGTCGTGCAGGTCGATCCGGCGTTCGACGTCCGCGCCGCCGACCGGCAGAATTGCGACACGATCCCGGTGAGCAACACGTTCGATTGGCTGCAGGCGGAACAGCGGCCGCTGGCCCGCCTGGCCCTCCGCTACCAGAGCCCGCAGTACGACGCCCGCTTCGAAGTCCGGGCGCGTCCGGCTCGCGTCAGCGGCTACACGGTCACCAACGTCAAAGTGACCGACGTGGCCGTCGAAGAGACGGTCAGCATCGACCTGACGATCCGGGAAGCCGGCATCCGCGAAGTCCTGTTCACGCTCCCGGCCTGGATGGAGCAGGCCCGCATCAACGCTCCCAAGCTGCGGCAGAAGACCATCCAGGACGCGGCGGACGGGCGCAAGCTGTTCCGCCTGGAACTGCAGGACGACACGCTGGGCCAGTATCGCGTGCTGGTGGAAAACGAACGCGTGCTGCTGAGCGGTGGCCAACTGGAATCCGAACTGCAGACCGCGCCCATCCCGGAGTTGCAGACCGGCCGCACCGACCAGCGTTACGTGACGCTGGAAAACGCCGGCCGCGATGAAGTCCTGGTGGTGGATCAGGTCGAATTGGGACCGCTGAGCCGCCAGCAGGCCGAATGGCGCAAGCTGGCCGCAATCCTGGGCGAGAATTTGACCTCGGCCTACATCGTGGCGGCCGAGGCCAAGGGCCCCAAGCTGACGTTCAAGACCAAACAGCGGAAGACCGTCGAGACGGCCCGCGCGTCGATCGGCTTGGGCGAGACGCTGCTGGTGGTCGACGCCGCCGGCGCTTACCGCGGCCGGCAGACGTACCACGTACACAACACGACCGAGCAGTTCCTGGAGATCCGCTTGCCGCCCGGCGCACAATTGTGGACGGCGATCGTGGCCGGCCAGCCGGTCAAGCCCACGGAAGTCCCCGGCGGCGCGACGCCGGACCAGGTCGCCGTCCCCCGCGTCGCCGCGTCTCTCCGAGACGCGGATGCCGGTCTCGGAGAGACCGGCCTACGTGAGGCGCCTCTCCGTGACGCGGACCGCCGCGGTGCGGCCCCCGATCGCATCCGCATCCCGTTGATCAAGACGGCCGAAGGCGATACCGATTACGCGGTGGTGCTGAAATACGGCGGCTGGCTGCAACCGGTCGGAATCGTGGACCGGGTGGCCTTTCCGCTGATGCGCACGGTGAACATCAACGTCGAACTCAGCCGCGTGCGGCTGCGGGTGCCGGAGACGCACGCCTGGTTCGACTTTGGCGGGACGATGCGTCAGGTGTTCGACAAGGGCTCGTACGAGGCGGATTTCTTCTCGTACAACGCCAAGCAGGTCAAACGGCTGATGCAGACGCTGAACACCGACAATTACTACGCCCGCGCTCGTTCGATGAGCAACCTGAAACAGCTGGGCCTGGCGGTGCAGAACTACCAGCAGCAGTTCAGCGACTACCGAACGAACGACGAGTTCAAACGTAACCTGGATGTGAACGCCGACCTGATCCGGCAAGCCGAACAGCGGACTCAGGAGATCATGGCCAAGGAGGGCGAGGCGGTCGTCACCGACAACCGCGGGCGGCTGAATGCCTATTTCTTTGACCAAAAGAACGACTCGGCCAGGAATGTCGTCAACGAACTGATGGGCAATTTTCAGGTCGTGGCCGCCCCCGAAGAGGGCAAACCGCAGTCCGGCAAGGAGTCGTTCAACTACAAGTGGTTGGAGAGCAACAAGCTGGAAAACCGCGAACGTTTCGACAAGAAAGACGCCGACGTGCGGTTCGGCAAGCAGGTTCAAAGCGCGGCGGGCGACAAGCTGAAAAGCTACGCCAAGGGCCAATCCTTGCTGGGTGATATCAGCTCCGAATCCGGGGCCCAGGTCCGCGGCAAACGGCGCGGCGACATGTCCGAACCGCAGTCGCGGTCTGTTGGCCAGAGCCAACAGGAATTGGCACGGCGATACCAGCAGAAGCTGCAGACGGAGCAGCAGTTGGACGAAGTGCGACAGCAGCAGGCCGGAGCGCGGATGGATGACTTCTCGTCGCTGTCCAACGCGGCCCCGCCGCCGGCCAATCAGCCGCCAGCCCCGGAGGTGCCGGGGATGCCGGGGATGATGCCCGGGATGGGTATGCCTGGCGGCTATCCCGGCCAAGGGCCGACCGCCGCTGGCGGCTATGCGATGCCCGGCGGGGGTGGCGTGGGGGGGATGGGGGCGATGGGCGGCGGCGTCTATCGCGGCCGGGACGAGTCGCGCGCGGCCGGCCGGCTGAACGTCAATCAAGTGCAGGGCGGCATGGGCGGTGCCGTCGACGGAGTTGCCTTTTCGCCGGATGGCAGAATCCTGGCCACGCAAGACTCTGACTCGGCGAGCGGCCTGGCGCAGCAGCCAACGCTGTGGTTCGGTGCCCACGCCGCAGAAACGCATCTGGCCAGTTTAGACGTCGACCTGCCGCTGCGCGGCCGCGAGTACCTGTTCACCACGACCCGCGGCGACATCGACATCACGGCCCGCGCCGTCTCCGAGCCGCTGCTGGGCCGGTTGGCCCGTCTGCTGGCGGTCGCCGCCGGCTTCGTCGTGCTGCTGGTCGTGCTCCGCGTGCTGCCCCGCGTCCTGCCGCTGCTGCACGGCAGTCGCTGGTTTGCCGCCGCGGTGCTGCTGGTCGGCCTGCTGAGCCTGCTGCTGGGCATCTTCCCGATCCTGGCCCTGGCGGCCCTGATCTACGGCCTGGTCCAGCTGGTCTGCCTGGAAATCGCCCGGCGCCGGAGGGCCGCCGCCGTGGATACCCAATCGTAGGGTGGTCACTATCCGGGGGGGACGTGCATTCTGCTTCCTTCGCCGTCTGTCCGCTTGTGTGTCCGAAGCCTTCTGGATGAGTTCGGGGCGATTCTGGACGCGGAAGCCGGCGTCGTGACCCTGAACGGCGATGAGCCGCCACCCGAGCCCCGCCGCTTCGTGTTCGACCGGCCGTTTCTGATCTACCTTCAGCAGCGTCAAGCCCAGCAGCCGTACTTCGTCATGTGGGTCGAGAACCCGGAAGTGCTCGTGCCCGACGGTGCGCACAACGCCAAGGCTGCCTCGACATAGATGTAACACGCGACACAGGCACTCTGAGTCGCGGATCGCACTGCTCGCAACCCGCCGTGTCGTGCCGTGGTACCAAGGGGCCGGCCAGCCGGGGCGATGCGGAGCCGCGAGGTGTTTTCCGCCGGAGGTTGATTGCTTGGCACTTCGGCGTCGGTTATCCTCAGCTACCGGGATCCGTTAGAAAGGCGACATTGAATCACTGGTGTCCGGATAGGGGAGGCTGCCATGCGTCGTGAACTGCTCGGACTTGTGTGCGGGTGGCTGGTCGGATGTGCGCCGGCGGCGCCGGCTGCTGAGGCAGAGCCTCCGGCCTCCCGCATCTCCGTCATCTATTCGACGGATCTGCTCCATCCCCACGACGATCCCGACGACCACTACGACTTGGCGACCTTGTTCTCGCTGTCCGAGTTGGACGTGCGCGGCATCGTGCTGGATCTGGGCGAGCGGCAGCGGCAGCGGATGGGACGTGCGCCGGTCGAGCAGATCCTGCAAATCGCCGGCCGCCGTGTGCCGTTTGCGATCGGCATCGACCGGCCGCTGCGCAGTGGCGATGACCAAGCCGACGACGTGCCGCCGGAGTGCCAGGGCGGGATCGAATTGATCCTGTCGATACTGCGGCAATCGCGGGAAAAAGTGGTCATCTTTACCACGGGCAGCCTGCGGGACGTGGCGGCGGCCTACAACCGCGAACGCGAATTGCTGCGAGACAAGGTGCGGGCGCTCTACTTCAACGCCGGGAATGGACCCGGCGGACCGCAGAAGGAGTGGAACGTGACCCTGGACCCCACGGCCTACCTGCGCGTGTTCGAGTCCGGACTGCCCCTGTTCTGGTGCCCCTGCTATGGCGAGCAGGGCTACCAGACTCACTTCATCGCGGACCAAGCTGCCGTGGTCGGTGCCTGCGCGCCGACGATGCAGAATTTCTTCGTGTACTGTTTGACCAAATCGCAGGAAGATCCCTTGGCGTTTCTGCGATCCGGGGAGCACTCGTTGCCCAAGGGGCCGCGAAACATGTGGTGTACCGGCCCGCTGTACCACGCTGCCGGGCGGCGCATCTACGAACGTGACGAGGACGATTTCGCCGCCTTGCAGCCCGTGCAGGCCCGACAGGCGGGATTGGCCGACAAGGAGGTGACGACGTTCCGGTTCTCGCCGGTGCGAGTGACCGTCGAGAAACCGCAACGTCCTGAACCCGCGGAACTGGCGGAACCTGCTCCGGGCCAACTGACCGCTGCGTTCTTGGGAAGGGATGCCGATCGCGTGGGCACTCGTGACGCGTCGCCCGACGGCAAACCCGACTGCCATGTGCGGTTGCTGGGCCTGGACGCTGACAAGCCGGTGCAAAACGTGGTCCTGACGGGTCCCAAGGAAGGCCGCTGGGAACAGGTCGAAACGGGGCGCTGGTGGCGCGTGGCGTGCGAGCGTCAAGGGCGACAGCTGGACGTCTACTTCCAGTTCTGGGCCGCCGGCGAGCACCGGGCGGAAATCGTCTACGAGGACAAGCGCACCCAGGCGGCGATATTCGTGATTCCGGAGCAGGCGCCCGCCGAGTTGCGCACGGAACTCGACACCCAGCAGCCGGATTGTTTTCTGTTTCAGCAGATCGAACCGCGTTTTGACCGGATCCTGGCGAGTTGCCTCAAAAACACGCTGGCCGAACTGGGAAGAGACTAAGGGAACTCGACGATGAGAATTGCTTTCGTCCTGTTTGTTTCGATGGTTCTGTCCTCGTCCAACTGGGCGGCGGAGCCAGCCGCGCCGCCGCGTGCGGCTCGTTCGGTCCATCTCGGCTACCGAGTGCCTGACGCCGTGCTGTTCTACAACGAGATGACGGTCCTGGAATCGACGCCTGGCAGCTACTTTATGGCGGCCGGTTGGAATACGGGTTATTTCGGCATTCAGGAACTGTCCGACGGACGTAAGGTGATTCTCTTTTCCGTCTGGGATCCGACGAAGGGCGACGACCCGAATGCGGTCAAGGAAGAGGAACGCGTCGAGTGCTTGCACCAGGCGCCCGACGTGCGGATCCGCCGTTTCGGTGGCGAGGGAACCGGCGGCCAGTGCATGGGCAACTTCGACTGGACGATCGGCCAGACGTACCGGTTCGCGGTAACCGCGGCCGCCGACGGACAGAAGACGGCCTATGCGGGCTACGTCTGGCTGAACGACCGCAGCCAGTGGGAGCATTTGGTCACCTTCCGCACGCGCACCGGCGGCCAGAGCCTGCGCGGGCTGTACTCGTTCATCGAGGACTTCCGCCGCGACGGCCGCAGCGTTCACGAAGTCCGCCGCGCCCGCTTTGGCAACGGCTGGGTGAAGACGGCCGGCGGCGAGTGGGCGCCGCTGAAGCGTGCGCGGTTCACGGCGTCCGGGGCCGAGTGGGAAGCCAAGGACAACATCAACGCCGGCGTGGAAGACGGCCGGTTCTTCCTGGCCACGGGCGGCGACACGAAAACGACGCACGCACTGTGGTCCACAATCGAGACTCCGGCAGGCGAAACGCCGCGGCCGAAGGTGCCGTTCGAGCCATAGAAGCACAACTCGGACCGCGACGGAGAGGGATGATGCCGGCGAAGGAGCGACGCCGTCGAGTACCGGACGTTTCGCAAAAGCCGGGCTTCTCTCCCAGATTCTGCCGGTCATGTTCTGTTCTCATGGATTCGCCGGTTCGCCACGTCGCAACCCGCCGTTGACGGGGATCACTTGGCCGGTGATGAATTCGGCGGCGGGCGAGGCGAGAAAGCGGGCGACGCGGGCCACGTCTTCCGGCGTGCCCCAGCGCTGCAGCAGCGATTCGCGCCGGGCACGCTCCTGCCAGCACTCGGAAGCGTGCTCGCCCCAGGCGGTCTTGATCCAGCCCGGCGCGAGGCAGTTGACGCGGACTTCGGGGGCCAGCGAACAAGCCAGGCTCTTGGTGAACGCCATCACGGCGCCTTTGACCGCCCCGAACATCTCCCCACTGTCGCCGCCCATGCCGTAGTCAGCTTGATCCCAGCCCATGTTCAGGATCACCGCTTGACCGGCCCGAGAGGCCTGCCGTTTCATGCGCGCGCCGGCCAGTCGGGACAGGCGCATCGTGGCCACGACATCGACCTGCCACAACCGGTCCAGTTTCTCCTCGAACGACCACGCCGCCGCTTCGCCGGTCAGGACGTCCGCCCCGGCATTGTTGATCCACACGTCGATGGCACCGCGCCAAGCCCACGCGGCCTCGACCAGCGTCTGGTGCGAGCAAGGGTCGGCCAGATCGGCCAGCAGCACCATTGCGCGTCGCCCCAAGGCTTGAACCTCGGCGGCCACGGCGTCCGCCGCGGCGGCGCTGGTGCGCGTGTGGACCAGCACGTCAGCGCCGGCCGCCGCCAGTTGCAGCGCGATCGCCCGCCCGATTCCGCTGGACGATCCCGTCACCACCGCCGTCTTGCCCTCCAGTCCGGTGTCCATCGCGAGCGTCATCCGCGGAAACCTCCAAGTGGAATCAGAAACCGACAGAAAGATAACGAAAAAAGCTGGCAGAAAAATGGGGTGACAGAAAAATGAAAGACGAAAGCCAGGACTGACTGCGGAAAAGAGGGAGCACCGGTATCTCATTTCCTGGTCCTTTCTCATTTTTCTGTCACCCCATCTTTCTGTCAGCTCCTGTCTTGCTTCTTCTGCATGTTTCTGCAGGCATAACGCGCCGGCGTAATCGGCATTTTCGCTACGGATTTGCTGCCCCGCATCTTCCATGCACAATCTGTCCTCACCACGACTTTGGCCCAAAGCCAGAGCGACCGGCATTCCGACAGACAGCGATACGTGACGATGCGACGAAAAGCGTATCGGGGGAACTCCACAAAACCGTAACCTGCCGGCTGTCCGAAGATGCGCGTCGTCCGCTGGATTCTGCTCCTGTTCTACGTCGGCTTGGTGGGCGGCCTGTTCGCGCTGGTCATCGCCGGCGACGTTGCTTGGCCGGTGATCGTCCTGCTGGCGATCACGTTGTCCAGTTCGGCCTTGTTCATCCTGGGCGCGGGCCACAAGGACCTGTGCCGTCCGATTCGCCGGCCGCGTCTGCTGATGCCGGTGGCCGCCGCCTCGTTCATGCTGGCCGTCTTGGCGGGCGGATTGACGCTGGCGTTTGCCGAATTGCTTCGGTTTGACGACAAACAGGATTCGACGGGCTGGGAGTGGGCCGGCTGGGCGGCGCTGCTGGCCACCTGGATCTTCTGGGGCGTGTTGCTGTATGTGTACACGCGAAAGCAGCAGCGTTACCACGCCATCTTCCAGTTGTCCAGGCTGGTCTTTGCCGGCAGTGTCGCCGAGATGCTGGCGGCGGTGCCGTCGCATCTGACCGTCAGCCGCCGCCCGGGCTGTTTCGTGGGGGTGGCAACGGCAATTGGCATCTTCGCTGGGATCTACGTGATGATCTGGTCCTTCGGGCCGGCCATTTTTCTGCTGTTTCTGCAAGCGGCACGCCCCCACGATCTGAGTGAGACAACAGCCGAGGACCAACTTTTGCCGCCGCACGCACCTTTCCAATTCAGCCTCCGGACGATGCTCCTGGTGATGCTGGCGACGGGAGTGGTGAGCGGCCTGCTGCGCGCGTTCTGGGACCGCTGGCCCGCCGCCGTTGTGAGTGCTTGGGTCGCGATGGTCTTGCTGCTCCCGCTGCTGGCAGCCAGCCGTCGAGTCTTGGCTTGCGGATTGCTTGTCGCCCTGGCGGGAATCGTCTGGGCGTTCTGGGGCGAATGGCCGCTGCTGTTGATCCCGGTGTTGCCGGCGGGGGTGCTGGGATTAGTGCTGCTGAAGGTGGTCTTCTTCAAGGTGAATCACAATCACAGCACCTTCAAACCGCCGGTCGCGGCCCCCTGAGACGCGTGGTGCGGCAAGTCGCGGCAGCCTTGTCAGACTTCCGGCTCCGCACCCAATCGCCTCAGTTGTTCCATGAGGCGTTCCGCACGGGCTTGTTCGCGTACAGCACGGGCTTGTTCGCGTACAGCACGGGCTTGCTCGCGTTCCGCACGCTCTGCCCCCGTCGGAATCGGCCGGCCCTGTTTGTCCACCCAGCGAAGCCAAGTGTCGTCGACGTCTTCAAAACGCCCCTGCCACAGTTGCAGGCCGAGACCTGCGCAAGGCAGCCAAATCGGGCCTGCCATGTCGCGATATCCCCCCGCCTCCAGACGGAAGGGCCGCAGCAGTTGATCGCTCAAGAGGCAGTCGGGATCGAAAATCACATAGTACTTGACGCCGATTCGGGCGTATCCGGCCAACTTGTCCGCATCCTCGCCGCCCTCGCGATTGGAAACAACTTCGATCACGACATCCGGCGGCTTCCCGTATTCCCACAGGAAATACGAACGGAACGGCTTGGGGTGTACGTCCGGCGGCAACTCGACGTCAAGACTGAGCAACACGTCGGGCACGAAGGGTGGTTGACGCACCGAGTAGAACAGTCCGACATTGGCCAGAGCCACAAAGGTCCGCTTCTCACCCTCCGCGGCCCACGAACTGAAAAGCGGCTCGGTCAGCAGCCGCTGCTGCTTTTCTGAAAAGATGCTGTCCACGGGAGTATCATCTTCCGTCACCAGGTGATCAACGCACGGACGAAGTTCCAGCAGCCGTTCCTGCGGGATGTCGTGCGAAACCATGTCGGCAGCCATGAGCGAGCCCGATCAATGAGCCAAGGACGCGAGTTCTGTGCGTTGCGCGAGTGTATTCTACACTGCGGGCCGTGTCCGGAAAAGTGCAGCGGGATGCGTTGCTCAGTTGATCTGATACGAGTTTTCCTCAATACTCTGTGACGGACGAAGCGGTCTGGGAAGATCTCGTACACTGGAGCGCCCGGCAGTCAAGCTGTGAGTCAACACGAAGAAGCACGGAAAGCGAACCATGTCGACTTGGCGGTTCATTCTTCGCAGCCTCCTTCATCACTGGCGGATCAACGTGGCCGTGGCGCTGGGCGTAGCGGCGGCGACGGCGGTGCTGACAGGCGCGCTGCTGGTGGGCGATTCGGTCCGCGGCAGTCTGCGGCGGCTGACGTTGGATCGGCTGGGACGGATCGACAATGTGCTGGTAACCGACCGGTTTTTCGCATCCGGCTTGTCCGCGAGGCTCAAGGCGGCGCCCGATTTCCGCCGGCATTTCTCCGATGCCACTGAGGTGATTCTGTTTCCCCGCGGGACGGTAGAAACGCGGGGAACCGGCCGATCCGGGCGGGCGGCACAGGTGATGATTGTCGGATGCGGCGCGGAGTTCTGGGAGTTGGGCGACGTCAAGTACCGGCCCGCGCGGACGCCAGGACGCGACGAGATCGTGTTGAACGCACCGCTGGCCGAGGAATTACATGCGGGCGTGGGTGACGAGGTCTTGCTGCGGCTGCCCAAGGCCAACCAGGTGCCGGCCGAGAGCCCCCTGGGCCGCAGGTCAGATCGGATTCGCACGATTGCGGGCCTGCGCGTGATCGAGATCATCCCCGCCGAGAGCCTGGGGAGATTCAGCCTGAGTGCCAGTCAGACGACGCCGCGAAACGCCTATGTGGCCGGCGAGACATTGCAGGCGGCGCTGGGACAGGAAAGCCGCGTGAATGCGATCCTGGTCGCAGGCCGCTCGCCGCACTCGCCGCCGAATCCGGACGCGGAATCCGCCCTGGCCGCCGCCCTGCAGCCGAACTTGTCCGACTACGGCATGTCGCTCCAACGCGTGCGCCGCACCTTTCGGTCTGTCGATATGGATCGTGACGAGGTCGTCTTCGATTACTTCAGCCTCACGACGGATCGCATGCTCTTTTCACCGCCGGCGGAGCAGGCGGCAATGCAGGCCTGGAACGGGGATGACGCTCAGCCCGCGCTGACCTACCTGGCTAATTCGATCGAAAAAGCCGGCAGCGATGGCGCCTCGCCCATCATCCCCTACTCGCTGGTCACGGCGGTCGATTCACAGCCGGGGCTGGGACCGCTGTTGGCCGCCGATGGCCGGACGCCCATCGTGCTCGGAGCCGGCGAGATGGCCTTGAACAGCTGGGCCGCCGCCGACCTGAACGCTCAGCTTGGCGACCGAATTCGCGTGACTTTCTACAAGCCCGAAACCACACACGACCGCCTGGAGGAGGAGACTGCGGAGTTCGTGCTGAAAGCGGTCGTGCCGCTGACCGAACCGGATACCCCCTATGGGAGGAGCCGCCCGGCACAGTACACGATCCGCCCGACGCCGGCCAACGACCCCGATTTGACACCGGTCGTCGAGGGTGTGACGGACCAGGAATCGATCAGCAAGTGGGAGGCACCGTTTCCCGTCGATTATCGCCGCGTACGGCCGCAGGATGATGAGTACTGGGAAAACCACCGCACGACGCCCAAAGCATTCGTCTCGCTGGCGGCCGGCAGGCGGCTGTGGGGCAGCCGGTTTGGCGAGGCGACTTCGGTGCGGGTCCCGGCGCCGCCGGATCTGCCTGTCGGCGAAGCACGGGAGCGGGCGTTCCGGACACAGTTGGAGCAAAAACTCCTGGCGGAACTGGATTCGCGCCGCGCCGAGTTTGGTTTCGACTTCTTGCCGGTCAAGCAGCGCGGACTGGACGCTTCGAAGGGCGCGACGCCGTTCGACGTGTTGTTCTTGTTCCTGAGCTTCTTCATCATCGTCGCCGCGTTGATGCTGGTCGCCCTGCTGTTTCGCTTGGGCGTGGAGCGACGGGCGCGCGAGGTTGGCACGCTGCTGGCCGTCGGCTTCCCGCGCCGTCTGGCCACGCGGCTATTTTCCGTCGAGGGCGCCATCGTCGCCGCGGCCGGCGGCATTCTGGGCGTCGCCATCGGTGTCGGCTATGCGTGGTTGATGCTGACCGGATTGAGGACCTGGTGGATCGGAGCGATTTCGGCGCCGTTTCTGAGACTCTTCGTCCGGCCGCCGAGTCTGGTGATCGGCTATGCCAGCGGTGTGATGATTTGCGCGTTGACGATTCTGTGGAGCGTGCGGCGAACGAAGGCGATCTCCGTGCGGCGACTGCTGGCCGGGCAGGCGGCCGAGTCGGACGAAGCGGTGTACGCTGCGGCCGGCCGCTGGGGGCCGGCTACGGCGGTCCTCCTGCTGGTGGTGGCGACGGCACTGGCCTTCGCGGCGCCGCGACTGGGCGGCGACGCTCAGGCAGGTGCATTTGTCGGTTCGGGAACCTCGGTCCTGGTCGCGCTGCTGGTGGTCATCCGCCGCTATTTCAAGACCGGCGGGCGGATCGGGGCCGGGACAGCCGGCTGGAACCTGCGCTGGCTGGCCGCCCGCAACGTCGCGCGTCATCCCGGCCGCAGCACGTTGACCGTAGGCTTGATGGCCGTGGCCAGCTTTTTGATCGTGGCCATGAGTTCCTTCCGGCTGGCTCCGACGGCTTCCGGAACCGGCGGCTTCGACTTGATGGCGGAAAGTTCCGAACCGGTGTTCGGCGACTGGAGTACGCCGCAGGGCCGCGAAGGGCTGTTGGCGGATCGGGCGGCCGTCCTCACGGGCGGCACCGTCCTGCCGTTGCGTCTGCAGGCCGGCGATGATGCCAGCTGCAGGAACCTGTATCAGGCCTCCCGGCCGCAAGTGATCGGCATCACCGAGCAATTCGTCCGCTACTTCGACGATCGGTCGGTCCAAGCCTTCGCTTGGGCCGACAGCGCCGCGGAATCAGAATCCCCCGCCGGCAAGGCCAATCCCTGGCGCCTGCTCTCCTCCGTAGGACGGGTCTCCCGCCCCGTCCCTTCCTCCGCACATGCGACGGAACCGATCATTCCCGTGGTCCTCGACAAGAACATGGCCGTGTACAGCCTGCACCTGTATCGCGGCGTCGGTGAAGAGTTCGAATTGACTTATCCGGAAGCGGGAACCGTCCGCTTCCGCGTCGTCGGTCTGCTGAGCAACAGTGTACTGCAGGGCAGCCTGGTGATCGGCGAATCCGATTTCGTCCGGCGGTTTCCCAACGCCAGCGGTTACCGTTACTTCCTGGTCAAGTCGCCGGCCGGCAAGACACAGCAAGTCGCAGAAGCGTTGGAGGACCGCCTGGGCGACCAAGGTTTCGACGCGGTGTCGACCGGCCAGCGTCTGGAGGATCTGTTCGCGATCCAGAACACTTACTTGAGCACCTTCCAGAGCCTGGGCGGTTTGGGATTGCTGCTGGGCACGTTCGGGCTGGCCACGGTTCAGGTTCGGAACGTGATCGAGCGTCGCGGCGAACTGGCGCTGCTGCGGGCCTCTGGCTTCCGCCGCCGCCGACTGGCGGGGCTCGTGATGTTGGAGAACGTCGCCTTGCTCCTCGGTGGGCTGCTGACGGGCTTCGCAGCCGCCCTGGTCACCGCGCTGCCGCACATGCTCGCCGGCGGCGCCTCGATTCCACTGCTCGACCTGGCGCTGCTGCTGGCTGTCGTCCTGGTCGCCGGCTGCCTGTCCAGCCTGGCCTCGGTCCGCGCCACCCTGCAGGCGCCGATTTTGGCGGCGCTTCGCGAGGAGTGAAGGAGCTTCAGCAGCAGCAGCGGCGGCACCAGCTTCTCCTGGTCGAGTAGGAACGGTGAAGACTGGTTCCGTGTGGACTTGCGGTCGGGCTGGGTCGCGCATGCCGACGTGGTGTTCATCAAGTCCAAGCCGGTATCCGCTGGGAGCAGGAAGTGAAGGTACGTCGCAACGGTGGCCGAAATCTATCCGCCGCGACGCGCCGCCGAACATGGAGATCTTCTACGGACACAAGGGACCACTCCATACGCGGCAGTGGTTTCAATGCCTGCGGAGTCGCCGGCAGCCGAACTGCTGTATAGAAACCGGCCATCGCACGGCCACGGTGGCGCACGTGGGGAACATTGCCCGCTGGCTGGGCCGCAAGCTGCGCTGGGATCCGGCCGCGGAACGGTTCGTCGGGGACGGCGAGGCCAACGCTCTGCTGAGCCGGCCCATGCGCGCGCCGTGGCACCTTTGACAGGTGACGGCCCATCACCTGTCGCCCGCTTTCGCGATGTCGTCTCCAGGGATGGCTTGTTGCGGCGATCATCGGGACGGCTACAATCTAAATCGCCTTCAGCACACGAACGATTACGAACTTCCCGACTCCATCCGCTGGCCCCGTCTTCAAGGAGACTGCCCATGACCCAATCGCAGCGTTCGCCGTCTTCCACGGCGTCTCGGCGTGAATTCCTGAAAACTTCGGCCGTGTGCATGGCCGCGGCTTCGGGGCTGCCGCTGGCGCGCAGCGCCCACGCGGCGGGGAGCGAAGCGATCAAGATCGGCATGCCGGGCTGCGGCGGACGCTGCAGCGGAGTGCTGATCGCGTGTGCGTCGAAGTACCACCCGTTCTACGCGGAGGAAGCGGTCAAGGCCGGCAAGCACGTCTTCGTGGAAAAGCCGCACGCGATCGACCCGGCCGGCTGCCGGCAGCTGAAACGCCTCTGCGAACTGGCCAAGCAGAAAAACGTTTCCGTCGTCTCCGGCCACGAAAGCCGCTACAGCCCCGCTTACGCGGAGATGGTCCAGCGGATCCATGACGGGGCGATCGGCAACATCGTCTCGATCCAGTCGATGTTCCTTCGCGCCGCCTACCAGACCGTGGCCCGCGATCCAAGTCTGAACGAGACGGAGTGCCAGTTCTCCAACTGGTATCATTTCCGCTCAAGGTGGACGGCGACAAGGACTACCGGCCGGTGCTGCGGGAGAATGCCGCCAAGATCTTCGTGGTCACGATCAACGGGGCGCAGTTGGGGTCGAACGCCTGGACGGACGGCTTGATCCAGCCGCTGGACCGCGGGGACTTCGACAACCGGCAACTGTTGGCCACGCTGCGCGAGATCGGCTGCCGCGGTCCCATCGGACTGATGTGCTACGGCATCCAGGGCGACGCCCGGGAACATCTGGAACGGTCGATGAAGGTTTGGAAGAGTTGGAGGCAGACCGAATGACACAAAGCGCGCGACGCAGGACAGGTTTTCCAACCTGTCGAACAGCAACCGGACAGGCTGGAAAGCCTGTCCTACGACGGTGCCTGCCGCTGTTGTTATGGGCCGGATTGCTGCAGGCCGCCGAGCCTCCGGCCCCTGCGCCCGAAAAGGCCGTCGATTATGCGATCGTGGTCACCGGTCGCGAACTGCTCGTCGGCGCCTACGCCGACAGCCACACGCAGTTCTTGACCAAGACGCTGCGGGGGCAGGGGCTGCATTGTGTGTACTCGATCAGTGTGGACGACGGCTTTGAGGATATTGCGGAGGCGGTCCGCTCTGCCTTTGCCAAAGTCCCGCTGGTGATCGTCACCGGTGGCCTGGGCCCCACCGAGAACGACGTGACCCGCCAGGCGTTGTCCGAGTGTACCGGGGTGCCGTTGCAGGAGCATGAAGAGATACTGCGGGACATGGAACGGCGGATCGGGGTTCCGCGAGACCAATTGCGGGCCAACCTGCGGCGTCAGTCTCAAGTGCCGGCGCGGGGAACCTATCTGAAGAACGCCGGCGGCTCGGCGGCCGGACTCGTGTTCGATTTGGACGACAAGGTCGTGGTAGCCCTGCCCGGGCCGCCGCGGGAACTGCAGCCGATGGTCCTCGGCGAATTGGTGCCCTACCTCAGCCGCCGGTTCGGCACGCGATTGCCTGGCAGTTCGCTGACGATCCGTTTCGTGGGGCCGGGCCAGTCCCAGATCGACCAGACGATGAAGGAACACGCGCCGCTGCCGCCCGACGTGCTGGTGTCGTCGCAATTCGAAGGCGGACGGGTCGACTTTACCTTCTCGTTTCCCGACGACAACGCGGAGAATCGAAGTCGTTTGGACGAGTTGAAACAGAAGACCACGGAGTGTCTGGGCGACTATATCTATGCCTGCGACGAAACGACCACCCTGGAGCAGCACGTGCTGACGCTGCTGGAACAGCGCCACGCGACACTCGCGATCGCGGAAGCCGGCAGCGGCGGCGCTCTGGCGGCGGCACTGGGCGGCGTCGAGAGGGCGGAACGCTTGCTGCTGGGCGCGTATGTTGCCCGGACCAGCGAGCGGCTGCGCAACTTGCTGCGCGTGCCGGATGACAAGTGGTCGGTTGCCGCGGCGCCGATCGATAAGGCAAGGTTGCTGGCAACCGAGTTGGCCGCAGCCACGTCCGCGCAATGGGCGATCGTCGTGGGCGACGCGCAGCGAGACGAGCGCGGTGCGACGTCCGTCGAGGTCGTATTCCGGCATCCGGACGGCCGGCTGGAGAATCAGCGGTTCGGGCTTCGCAGCGGGGAGGCGGGGCGCAGCCACTTGACGACACAGTTGCTGGATCAACTCCGCCGCCGGCTGCGGTGACGATCCGCACAGCAGGCAGCGGCGTTGGAGCATCTTCCGTTCAAGGCCGTCAAGGCAGATAGAGACGCCCTGCTCCGCGAACCGCGTCGAGGTCAAAGAGGATTTCCAGCAACCGTTCGGCAGCTTGTTCAGCGTACCGGCGGTCATGTTGAATTCGATCAGGATCGGCCAGGGTTAGAACGGGGAGACAAGCAGGAGAGTTGCGCTGGCGGATCGTGCTCTCGAGCGAATCTGGATCATCGGCGTTTCGATTCGCCGTGATCAAGACGACGCCATTGTCTTGACACACATCCCAAATCTCGGCGTCTGAGACGTCGTCACCGAGGTCGAAATCGCCAAAGTCGCACACTTCGCATTCAAGTGCTCGCCAGAACTCAACCCACCGCTGAGACTCACACACAGCGATCAGCCGTCGCACGTGGCCTCTAACGTTAACGTCCGCCAGGATTTTCGGCATGTTGTAGCGCCTCGCTGGCTGACCGCGCTTTGGACTGGCAACTCGCCAACATCGCCTCGAACCTGGGGCGGTTTTCTCTCAATCTCTCGTCGGCCCAGGCGGGATTGCCTTGCCGCATACGTTCCATGATCTGCCCGTAGGCGGCATGAACTTCGGCTTCGTGCTGGTGAATGTAGTCGATCGCCGCCTGGACTTGGCGGGATGACACCCCTAGCGTCAAGGCGACCCATTCCCGGGAACGTCCTTTGATCAAGTACTCCAAAACGTCATACACGGTGATCCGGGTCCCCTCGATCTTCGGGCCACCGCCTTGATTGACGATACGGTGTTGTCTCATACAGGCACCTTGCCGTGCGGTCGTTCATGCCGCCTTGGAGGATTCGCAAAACTCCGCCCCATCCCGCGTCAATTCTCCATCCCGCGTCAATTATACGGCCCAAACCGGAATGCTGTCCAGCACTGACACAACTGCGCGGGTTGTGCGTCGCCAAGACAAATGTGAGCAATCAAGAGTGGCAGTCTGCACGATGATGAAAAGAAGCTACGGCCCGGTCGGCTTCGCGCTGGCCGCGAAACCGATGGCCCCGACGAGTTGCCGCAAGTACTGGCCCGTCACAGATACCGCACATTCGGCCACGGTTTCCGGCGTCCCCAGCACCACGATCTCGCCGCCCGCGCCGGCGGCGCCGGGGCCGAGGTCGATGATCCAGTCGGCCGCTCGCATCAGCTGCAGGTTGTGCTCGACGACGATCAGCGAGTGGCCCACGGCCAGCAGCGCGTCGAAGCAGTCCAGCAGCTTGACGACATCGGCGAAGTGCAGGCCCGTGGTGGGCTCGTCCAGGAGAAACAGCGTGCGGTTGCGCGTCGCGGCGGACATGTAGGCCGCCAGTTTCAGGCGTTGAGCTTCGCCGGACGACAGCGTGGTGGCGGGCTGGCCCAGCCGCACGTAGTCCAAGCCCACGTCGATCAACTGTTTCAGCTTGGCCTGCACCTTCATCTGCCCGCGGAAAAAGGAAAACGCTTCGCGGACCGTCATTTCCAGGACTTCGGCGATACTGCGGCCGCGATAGGTGACTGACAAGATCTCTTTGCGGTACCTCGTGCCGCCGCATTGGGCGCATTTCATGTATACGTCCGGCAGGAACTGCATGTCGATTTGTACGTGGCCGTCGCCGCCGCAAGCCTCGCAGCGTCCGCCCTCGACGTTGAAACTGAAGTAACTGGCCGAATAGTTGTGCGTTCGCGCCTCGACGGTGCCGGCGAACACCTCACGAATGGGGTCGAACGCCTTGACGTAGGTCACCGGGTTCGAACGCGGCGAGCGGCCGATGGGACTCTGGTCCACCAGCACCACGTCGTCGATCTGGCCGTCGCCCACGATATCGTCAAAGGGGTAGGGGTTCGGCGACTCCTTGCGTTTGCGGCGGCACAGGGCGCCGTACAGTGTTTCATGCACGAGAGTGCTCTTGCCCGCGCCGCTGACGCCCGTCACCAGGCAGAGCACTCCCAAAGGAAAATCGACGTTCAGGTTCTTCAGGTTGTTGCCGCGCGCCCCTCTCAGGCGAATCCAGCCCCGCTTGGTCGGGCGGCGGTGTTCCGGTCCGGTGACGCCTCGCCGCCCGGCCAGGTACTCGCCGGTGAGACTGGCGCCCGGCGCCAACAGTTCCTGCGGCGTTCCCTGAAAGACGACTTTGCCGCCGCATTCGCCCGCCCCCGGACCGAACTCGACAACCTGGTCCGCGCGCCGCAACACGGTCGCCTCGTGTTCCGTGACGACGACCGTGTTGCCGCGGCCCTTCAGGCGGACAATCGCATCCGTGAGCCGATCGACGTCGCGCGGGTGCAGGCCCACCGACGGCTCGTCCAGGACGTACAGCATGTTGACCAGATTGGAGCCCAGCGTCGAGGTCATGGCGACACGCTGCGCCTCGCCGCCGCTGAGCGTCCGGATCGTGCGGTCCAGGGGCAAGTAGCCGAGCCCCACGTCGCCCAGGTACCGCAAGCGCGCTTCGACTTGTTCCAACATCATCCGGGCCACCGCTCGTTCGGTGTCCGCCAGGGCCAGCGAACGAAAGAAGTCCGCCACGTCGGAGACCTTCTGGCTGCAGATCTCCGCCAGGTTTCGGCCGCCCACCCGCGTCGCCAGGGCCTCCGCCCGCAACCGTTTGCCGCCGCAGGTCGGGCACGGCCGGTAGCTTCGCCAGCGGGCGAGGAAGGCGCGGATGGGCATCTTGTACTTGTGCCGTTCCAGCCAGTCGAAGAAACCGCGCAGCCCGCCGAAGTTCCGTTCGGGGACGCCCTCGCGGATGATCCGCAGGTGTTCGTCGCTCAGCTTGTGAAACGGCACGTCGACGGGCAGGCCATAATCGCCGGCCAGCGCGAGCAACTCGTCCAGTTCGTGCGCGTAGGCCGGCGTATTCCAGGGAGCGATCGCGCCCTCGCGCAGCGTCTTGAAGGGGTCCGGCACCACCAGGTCCATGTCCATTTCTACGGTGTCGCCAAAGCCTTCGCATTGCGGGCAAGCGCCCAGCGGGCTGTTGTAGTCGAACAAGCGAGGCTCCGGTACGGGATAATCCCGCCCGCAGTCCTCGCAACGCAAGGCGGCGCTGAAAGCCATCCGCCGCCACAGGCGTCCATCGATCTGACGCAGGCCCGGCCCGCCCGACGCCCCGCCGTCCGCCAACACCCACGCTTGACAAACGCCTCCGCCTTGAGCGAAGGCGGTCTCCAGCGAATCGCACAGACGCGGCAGACTGACGCTGCCGGCCGTCAATCGGTCGGTAACCACCAGCAGAGTGGATTGGCCAGTTTCCGCCGTGCAGGACGGCAGCGGTTCCTCGGCCAACGAGATCAGGCGGTCGCCGGCAATGGCTCGCACGAACCCCTCGGATTGCAGCTCGGCGGCAACGGCGGCCAACTCCTCCTGCGGAAGAACGCGCCGAGGAAAGGTCAGCAAGTACCTCGCGCCCTCCGGCAATTCCGCCAAACGCTCCGCAGCGCTTTGCGGCGTTTGACGCTGAATCTCGCGGCCACACCCCAGGCAAAAGACGCGGCCGATCTTGGCGAACAGCAAGCGGAGGTAATCGACCGTCTCGGTAGCCGACGCAATCGTGGCTCGATTGGACCGTGTCGTACTCTTGCGGGTGACCGCGATGGCGGGCGGCAAACCGTCGATGCGGTCGGCCTCCGGCTTCTCCAGCCGCTCCAGAAACTGCCGCGTGTAGGCGGAGAAGCTCTCGATGTACCGCCGCTGCCCTTCGGCGTACAAGGTGTCCAGCGCCAAACTGGTCTTGCCGCTGCCGCTCACTCCGCAGAACACGATCAGCCGCCCGCGTGGCAGGTCGAGATCGACGGACTTCAGGTTATGGACGCGGACGCCGCGCAGTTGGATGCAGTGGGTCGACAATGAAGCACACTCCTAATTTTACCGCGAACTCGGTCCAAATCCCAAGTAGGGTACACGAACGCGGCTACCAAAGCCATTTCGGCACCCGCCATCACTTGTCGTTTGCTGAAATTGGGTTGTCAGGGTTTAACACTTTGGGTACGATATGGTCATCAGCTAGCACAGCGGAGGACAAAACGGGCGGTCAGAGTGAACCCCTTACAGCTTGAGGCAGTGGATGGCGGACTTGCAGCGCATGATGGATCTACCGGTGCTTCTGATCTACGACATCGATCCGTCTTGGACGGCGGAGGAGCAAGAGCAAGCCAATCGCTCGTGTCAACGTCTGGGGCATGCCATGCGGCGGCAAGGCCACTCCGTGCGGTTTCTGCCGGTGTCGGATCCCGATCTGCACAGCATTCTGGCGGCGTACGATCCGCGCGACGTGATCGTCTTCAATTGGTGCGAGGGTTTGCCCGGCATCGACCGCAGCGAGGCTTGGGTGGCGGAAACGCTGGAGCGGTTGCGTTTCACCTACACGGGCGCCTCATCCGAAGTGCTGAAACGGAGTTACGACAAACCCCAGGTCAAACGTATGCTGCGGTCGCAGGGCGTCCCCACCCCGAAGTGGAAGGTACTGCGTTCGCCCGCGGAAAGCGACTGGAATTGCTTTCCTGCGATCGTCAAGCCCGCCTGCGAGCACTGCAGTATCGGGATCGACTCGGGGGCCGTCGTCTGCGATCCCGGCCAGCTCCAGCGGCGCGTCACCTACGTCCTGGACACCTTTCAGCAGCCGGCGATTGTCGAGGATTTCGTGGATGGACGCGAGTTTCACGTGCCGGTGTGGGGGAACAGCCAGGTGGAGGTGCTGCCCCCGGTTGAATTCGACTTCTCCGCCTTGGACAACCTCGGCGACCGACTGTGTTCCTACGATGCCAAGTTCGTCCCGGACTCGACCGCGTACCGCAAGATCAAGAGTTGGGCGCCGGCCCGGTTGTCGCCGGACGAATTGTCGCGGCTCGCGGCCGCATCGAAGGCGGCCTACCAAACGCTCGACTGCCGGGATTACGGCCGGATCGATGTGCGGTTGCGGGACGGCGTGTTCTACGTGTTGGACGTCAATCCTAACGCCGACATCAGCTTTGACGCCAGCCTGGCGTTGGCCGCCGAAAAGGCGGGCTACTGCTATGGCGCCCTGGGCAGCCGCGTGCTGGAGTTCGCGTTGGAGCGCCACCCGCTAAAAGTGAGCGCCCCACCAGTAGCTGGATAGAATTGCGGTCAACTGGGCCACCAGCGACACGCGGTCGACGTCCGGGGCGAGCCGAATGCCAGAGGAGCTGGCTACCGTTGTATAGTCGCGGTACAGGGTCCGCAGGTCACCGCGCGTCCGGTCGCCGTTGCCACTGGCCCAGTGCGTGATCCCGTCCAGGATCAGCTCTTCATTTTCTTCGAGAAACTCGGCCAGGTAAGGTCCCTCCTCGATCTCCCGATCGTCGGGACTGGCCAGCGCCGCGATCTCGGCCAGATCGTTGGCCATCCCTTCGGCCGTATCCGCCGAGCCGCGTTCGCACAGCCGTAGCCAAGCCTCAGAGATTCTCCATTTGGGAGGCTCGCCGTCCCGGCGGCTCAGCAGAATCGCGAAGTACTGACTGGGCTCGTACGAGTCCCGCCCGCTGGCCACGTTCCAAGCGTTCCGCAGCAGTTTGGCCTCCGACCAACGAAAGAAGATCGCATGTTTCTCCTTGGGGTCGACGATGATGAACTTGCGTTGTTTGGCCAGATAACCGATGGCGGCGACCCAGTGCTCGAAATGGCGGGACAACAGGATGGCCGGATTGCCCCGGCGCAAATGGGCACGCAGACGGCGGGCGAATTCCTTGCCTTTGTCCTGCTCCTGGCTGAGGACGAACTCGGACTTGACGCCGAAAGCTCGCGCCGCACGTCGCAAACCGACTTCATCCACGCCGTGAATGAAAACGCTGACGGGGCGGCCTGCGGCCGCCGCCAGTTGTCTTTGCGTGGCCGAAATGCCGAGGATGAACAGACAACCCGACAGGCTGCACGGTCCGCAATGACTCGGCAACTGCAATTCGCACAGCGGGGCAAAAAGGCGATTCTTTCGAGGACTCATGGGTCTTAGGCCCCGTCAGCGAGGCGTCTCGGGTCCACGTCAGCCAGCATGGCAGCCCGTGAACGCCCAGGGGGGCCGAGCATTATTCAAGGCAAACGATGTGAAGCACGGGCGGCGGGATCGTTAAAGGCATGACTCATCGCCGTCTTGGTTCATCACCGGGCAATTCTCTGGCTGGGAGCGGGCAGTGTCAAGGGTTTGACTTCGCGAAAATACCATCCGCTGACCCAATTGGCTTGCTGTAAGTCCTTGCCAGGGCGCATGTTACAGAGGTTTTTTAGGCCGGCTGAGTTGTCCTGGATCGGACCGCGGCTTGGAGGGACTGCAACGCTCGGGTTATATTGAGCACGCGATCATCGACTTACACGACTTGGCTTGTGAGGTAATCATGTCCCTGAGGAACACACCTTTCGATTTGACGGGCCGCGCTGCGTTGGTGACCGGAGGCAGCAAGGGCATTGGGCACGCGATCGCACGCGGGTTTGCCCAGGCGGGGGCGGACTTGTTCCTGTGCAGCCGCAATGACGCCGCACTGCAAGCCGCCGCCGAAGCGATCCGTGTGCAGACCGGGGCACGCGTCGAATGCCTGGCCGCGGACATGGCGGTGCGCGACGAAGTCCGGCGGGTGGCCGAGGAAGCGGCCCGGCGACTGGGCAAGGTCGACATCCTGGTCAACAACGCGGGTTGGAACGTTCCTCAAGCGATCGACGAGATTCGCGACGAGGACTGGCAGTACCTTGTGGAGTTGAACCTGAATAACGTGATGGCGATGACGCGCGCGGTCGTGCCCGGCATGAAGCAGCGCCGCTGGGGCCGCGTGATTCACATTTCGTCCATCATGGCGTTGGCCAGCACCCCCAAGCGAAACGCCTACTCGGCCACCAAGGCCGCGCTGATCGCGATGAGCAAGGCCAGCGCCCTCGACCTGGGACCGTTCGGGATCACCGTCAACTGCATCGCTCCGGGCCCCATCGCCACGGACATGCCGATGTCGATTCTGAGCCGGGAACAGCAGGACAGCCTGGCCGCCCGCACGGCCGTCGGGCGCTGGGGCACGCCGGAGGAGTTGGTTGGACCGGCGCTGCTGCTGGCCGGCGAGGCCGGCAGCTACATCACCGGCACGTGCCTGGTTGTCGACGGCGGGGCGCTGAGCCGGGTGTTTTGAGGCCGAACGGAGAGACAGCGACCCGATCGTCAGGATTCGCGCAGGCGGTCTTCCGGAAAAAAAGAAGCCCGGCTTTTCCGAAAAAGCCGGGCTTCTGCGTTTTCTGAAAGACTCAGGCCACTTCGGCCAGCACCGCATCGACCGCCGCTTCGTAAGCGCCGGCGTTGGCGGCCAGCAGTTCGGCGTCGGACGTTTCGCTGATTCCTTCACCCTCGCCTTCGATCACCGCAGCCGACTGATACATCGGCAGTCCGAAATCGTTCGCCTCGCCCGTGATCCGCGTTACCCAGCCGCCGTTGCGGCTGTACATGCTGCGGATCGCCTCGTCGGCCGCGTTGATTTCGCGGACCGTCGCGGCGCGCGTGTCCGTCAGCGGCAGTTTGCCGTTGTGCGTGATGAGCGCGAAGGCGTTCGGATTGGTTGGGGACTGCTGACCGGGGACATAGCCATTCCAGCCGCCCAGGTTGATGTACCACAATAGATTTCCAAGCGCATCCGTCCCGAACAGCAACTCCCCGTTGCCACCGGACGATCCGCCGGTTCCGGAATGCACCAGGTCCCACAGCCCCAGGCCGGCGAATTCGGCGCGGAAGCCGAGTTCGGCGAAATTGTTGTGCATTCCCAAGATACCGCCGGCGTATCCGAACAGCGGCAGATAGATCCGCATCTGGTCGTTGCCGGCCATCGTGCCGCCCTGATCGCCGAGCGTCTCCTTGCCGTCGATCATGCTGGCCGGTTGCTGTTGGCTCAGCAGGTACGTGGTGCCGGTCTGGCAGGGCATCACGTTGGAGAACTTGTAGAATCCCGTTTCATCCGTCCAGGCGGCGAGATTGACCGGATTGCCCTGGACATCGGTCCCGCCCAAGGTCATGCGCACGCCGCCGATGCCCCATTCGCCGGGATTCTTGATCCCGTCGTTGTTGAAGTCGAAGTACACATAACCGGACACGTCGCTGGGCACGAAATCGACGACGGTGATGTAGACGGTGGCCGTATCGGTCAGCCCGGAACCATCGGCGCGATCGTTGATGGTATAGACGATTTCGGCGTTGCCCACATAGCCGGGGGTGGGCGTATACAGCAACTGACCGCCCTGGATCGTGACCGTGCCGTGCGCGTTGGTGGTGTCCACGTTGGTGATGGTCAGCGTCTCGCCGGTGTCCGGGCCGGTATTGTCGTTCACCAACACGGCGAAGGGATTGTTGGTGGTGTTCCACAAAACCGTCGTGCGGTTGGTGGGGCTGCCGTCGTCGTTGGCCACCGGCGGATCGTTGACGGGAGTGACGGTGATCGCCAGCGTGTCGGTGTCGGTCTTCGGCCCCCCGGTGCCCGTGTGACCGTTGTCGCTGGTGGTGATGACCAGCTGTGCCGGGCCGTTGTAGTCTTGATTGGGCCGGTACTTCAGGCCATTCAAGGCTGCGTTGATGTTGGGGATCGAACCGGCCAGTTTCACCGAGCCGGTCCCGATGGGGGTCACCGTGACGTTGGGGTTGGCCACCGGAGTCAGCGTGCCGTTCGTAGCGGACAAGGTGACTTCCACACTGCTGAGCCCGGCGTCGGGATCGCTGACCTGCAGGTTGCCGTTGAAGAACAAGTCCGTGTCCTCCGCCACCTGAACGGGGCCCTGCGGCAGAATATTCACCGGCGGGTCGTTGATGCCGCTGACAATGATCTGCACGACCGCATTCGGGGCTGCGTCCTGACCGTCGGTGGCGGTGATGGTCAGCGTCGGCATTCCCTCGTAACCGTTGGACGGATCATAGACCAGGGCCTTGAGCGCGTCGTTCACGCCCGCGACGGAACCGGTCACGGTCACTGCCGCCGTATTGTTGCCCGTCACCGTCACTCCCGCCGGCGTGCCGGCGATCAAGGTGCCTGGGGGCTGCGCGCCGTTGGCCAGCGTGAGTCCGACCGTCAACTGAGCGCTGTCCACGTCATTCACGGAAATCTCGCTCGCCGTGCCCGCCGCAAACGTATAGTTCTGGTCCTGGAGCGTGGCTGCCTGGGTGGGAGCCTTGATCGTCGGGGCGTCGTTGACCGGGGTGACAGTGATGGAGACCGGCCGGGTGTCGGTCCGGGGCGCACTCCCGCCGCCCGTATTACCCATGTCGTCGACCGTGAACTGCATCATGTCGGAGCCGAAATAGTCCTTCGCCGGCGTATAGGTCAGGCCGGCCAGCGACGTGTTGACCGCGGCGACCAGGCCGGTGATCGTGAGCGCTGGCGTGTTCGCCCCGGTGATGACAACCGCGCCGCTGGGGGCATGGAGCGTCCCGTGGGATACGCTGAGCGTCACCTTGAGGCCCCCGCCCGCGTCGGCATCGACATCGGCAACTTCCAGCTTGTTGGCCCCGGAGAACATGAAGGCGGTGTCTTCGGGCGTGGTCACGCCCGTCGGCGCCATCGTGATTGCCGGGCTGTCGTTGATCCCGTTCACCGTGACTTGCACCGCGGCCGTGCTGGGGCCGTCGCCCTGGTTCGGCAGCGTCGAGACGATCGTATAGGTGAAGGTGTCGCTTCCAAAGAAGTCGTGGTCCGGCTGATACGTGAGGCTCTTGCCGTCCGGGGCAACGGTCACGGTGCCGCGTGCGGGATCGCTGGCTGTGGTGATGATCAGGTTCGTCGGCCCGACCTGGCTGTTCACGTCGATGTCGTTGGCCAGCACATCCACGGTGGTCGGGCCGCTGTCCTCCGCGACGGAAACCGCGTCGGAGACCGCGCTGGGTTTGGTTGAGGGCAAGACGGTGATGGCCACCTGGTCCGTGCGCGTCTTCGCCGGCAACGGAGTGGCGCCCAGATCGCTCGTCGTGACCGTCAGCGTGTCGTTTTGCGGGAAGGCGTTGGCTTGGTAGGTCAAGGTGACCAGGGCAGCGTTCACGTTGGCCAGTGTGCCCTGGAACGACACCGCGCCCGTCCCCAGGCCGGTGACGCTCGTCAGACCGGTCTGCGCACCCAAGTTCAACTTGCCGTTGGTGACACTCAGATTCACCTGGACAGGTTTGTTCTCCGCCAGCGCCTCGACGTCCGTCACGGAAATCGGCGGCGCGAAGGTCAGGATCGCCTGCTCGATCACCGTCTGGGGCGTCGTGGGAACCGTGTTCACCGGGGGATCGTTGATCGGGGTGACCGTGATGGACAGCGTCTTGCTGTCGCTTTTCGCTCCCCCCGATCCCGTGTTGCCCTGATCGTTCACCGTGATCGCCACGGTCGCCGTGCCGTTGAAGTTCGGAGCGGTGTTGAAGGTGGCGTTATTGGCGGCGTTGTTCAGGGCCGTCAGGGTCCCGGTGAACACCATGTTGGTGTCCGCGTCGCCGTCGCCCGTGGTGAAGGTCAGACCGGTCTTGTTATTCAGGGTCAGCGTCCCGCCGGTGACGGCGATGCTGGCTTGCAGGAGTCCGGCCCCCACATCGACATCCGCAACGGTGATGGTCCCCGCCGGAAGCGGGACGGCGCCTGCGTCCTCGTTGATCGGCCCGGGCAGCGGGCTGATCGTGATGACGGGTGCGTCGTTCACCGCCGTCACATTGACGGTTACCGTGCCCGTCCCGGTGTGGGCCGGGCTCGCGGCATCCCGTGCCTGGTACGTGAAGGTGACCTGACCGTTGAAGTTGCTGGCGGGCGTAAAGTTCACGTTACTGCCCGAAATCGCGACCGTCCCCGCCCCGGCGGGATTGACGGCGCCCAGGCCGCCGGGCACCAGCGATAAAGGCGGGACGCCCCCGACACTCGGATTCACGTTGTCGTTGTCCAAGACGGGGATGCTCGTTGTCCCTGAGTCTTCATTCACCGTGATGGTATCGTTGTTCACCGCAATGGCTGCAGTAATTGTGACCGTCAGCGGCGCGCGAGAATTCGGGTTGCTCGGGTTGAGCGTCTGGTCCTGGTAAAAGCCGATGTTGGCCGGATCCACTTCCGTTTGCGAACCGCCGCCACCGGGCAGCGAGAAGACCAGCGTCTTGCTGGTATCGGCCGCGTTGCCGGAGAACTGGACCTGCCCGGCAGCGACGGCCCGGATCTCGAGAGTAAAAAAGTGATATTCCCTTCTCGGCGTGTACCCGCCGCTGTTCAGATCGAACCGGTTGATAAACGCACCGACTTCGCCGAGGTTGCGGCTGCCGGGAGGCTGTCCGACCTCCAGGGGTTCGTCCACGGCGCTGGGGCCGTTCAGGTACGGGTCTAGGAACGTGAAGGAACTCCGGAACAAGTTCTTCTGCTGTTCGTCGGTGGTCGGATTGACGGGGATGTAGTTATCGACGACGACCGGCACCGGAGTGAACGGCAGGTACTCGGTCCTGTCCCCGTCGCCGTCATCATCGTTTACGTCTTGATAGCTGCCCTGCATTCCCGAACTTTGCACGGTGATCTGAGGCTGGTCCTGCTCGCCCAGCGCGCCCTTGAATCGGATGAAAAAGCGGCCATCAAAGTCCGCGCCTTGCAGCGTGGTGACATCGACGTTGCCCGCGCCGATGGTGGACAGGGCCTCCAGGGCTTGCTTGATCGCCGCCGCATCCAACTCTTTCGTCGCCTGGTAAGCGATCGGCGTCGTTGTCTGCCCTCGGAAAGTCAGAGTGAAGGTCCCCAGCGGGTAGACGCCTCCGGGGTGCGTTGCGTCCATTTTCAGGTCCTGGGTCTCACCGTAGCGGATCTGTGCCAAATTCGCATTGGTCATCAAGATGTCCATGTAGGCGGCAAAAACGCCGGTCGGAAGTCCCTGGGTCGTGCTTCCGGGGTCCGTGCCTGTCTGAAATCGCACGTCCTGGACGTAGCCTCGCAACTGGAACGTTTGGCCTACCGAGACCGTGGTGAGCGCGTTGCCGCTGGCGTCCGTAGATGCGAGGCGAAACCTGACCACGTCGCTGGGGGCCACTTCGCCTTCGCCCCCGTTGATCGTGTTGACCACGCGAAGCGCGTCCAACGGACTCAGAACCCCGTCGCCGGAGACATCGGTGAAGTACGGGACATCCGCCATGTCCGGCAGTGTCTCTCCCGGCGCGATCATTTCGCGGCTGCCGCTGTGGTTCAGCTGGTTCACGATGTACAGCACGTCCGCGGCGGTGACTCTGAGATTGTTGTCCACATCCTCCGGCCAGAAGCCGTTATGGAAGGGATTCGCAGCCAGCAACGTCCGCTCTTCGAGCCGCTCGGCCTGCAGATTTCGGCGTTGTGTCCGGACATGACGATCCTTTGCCTTCTGTCGCGGGTGGCGACTGTGCGAACTGCGGCGTGTCTGAATCATTGCTAATGTCCCGCTTTGAAAAATGAGCTGGCGTGTTGCCCCCAAGGGCGGCTGGCATGGGCCGCAAAACGATCCTAAGCACCTTGCTTTAGACTAGTTATGCGCTCCACGAATGCAAACAGATTATGGAACGTCGCCCCATGCTCACCGATTCCCCCGATTCGAATTGACGCGGCAGAAGTGAAAAAGTTCCTACAACCTGCCGAGCCATTCCCACGCGGAGCGAACCGTTCGATGGATCAAATGGGCGGCGAACCCTAATGTTATACAGAACCACTCAAACTCTCCATAGTACCCAACATACCCTTTTTGATCGGTGGTTTTGGGAATGGATTGGAGCTAGTCATTGGGCAATCGAGTTCGATTCTGGTTCTGGCATCGTTGCGACCGGAAAACTTCATCCGTTCCATACAATCGCACGGGGACTACCCATTTGCGCTTCATAAATGCCGTGTCAAAGATGGCATTTAACGGTTCAGGTAGCCTTCCTTATCGTCTTCCCTTCTTGCGAGAAGAACGTAGAATGACCGGTTCGCGGGATGGGATACTGGAATGCAAGTCCCCTTCGGCGGTTGGGGTGCGCGTTATCCGCTCCAGCTTTTTGGGCAGTTTAGCGGCCGCAGGCAGGCCTGGAACAAATTGGACAGATAACTCCTAACATGGGCGGTTTCCAGGTTTTCTGGCCGCTGGGAAGGAGCGAATGCCCAATCGTCTTCTGGACTGAGCGCGGATGGGCATGGCCTTCGGTGAGATCGAGTAATGGATCGACAGCATCAGTTGGCCCTCTACCGAGCGATGGTTTCCGCCAGGCGGATCGATCAGCTCGAGCAGGAGATCACGAACCGCGGTGAGGCGTTTTTCACGCTCTTCAGCGGCGGTCATGAAGCTTCGGCAGCACTGGCCCCGCATCTGACCGAGGACGATTGGCTGCATTGCCACTACCGGGACAACGCCCTGCTTCTGGCCCGCGGTCTGCCGCTTCGCGCCTTTTTTGACAATTTGTATTGCAAGGACAATTCCAGCTCGCGCGGGCGGCAGATGTACGGGTTCATGAGCGACCCGGAACTCCACTTGCTCAGCATGGCGGTGCCCGTGGCCAACAACGCCTTGCAGGCGGTGGGCGTGGCAGCGGCCGTTCGAGACCAGCCGACGGCGCCCATCGTCTATTGTGGGGTGGGCGACGGGACGACTCAGCAGGGCGAGTTTCTGGAGGCGTGTGCCGAAGCCGTCCGCAGGGGTTTGCCGGTCTTGTTTGTCGTTCAAAACAACCGCTACGCCATTTCCACGAAGACCGAAGGCCGGACGTTTTACTCGCTGCCGGACGGGCCGGCCGACCGGCTGTTTGGCGTGCCGATCCGGTTCGGAGACGGGCGGCACGTCAACCGCGTGTATGACCTGTTCGGCGAAGTCGTTGCGGAAATGCGACGGCAACGGGGACCGGCGTTGGTCGTGCTCGATATGGAACGATTGGGCAGCCACACGAATGCGGACGACCATTCCATTTATCGCAGCGCCGACGACATCGCCCGAGGCCGCCAAACCGGCGACCCCATCCCGATTTTCGAACGATGGCTGTTGGAACAGGGCTGGAACGAAGCCGAATTGGCCGAGGTGCGGAAGCAGGCCGAAACCGCCGTCGCCCAGGCCGACGAGGAAGCCGTCGCCGGCGCCGACCCGGAGACGACGTTCGAAGCGAAGCGGCCGCTGAAGGTGGAACTGACGCATCCGTCCCGCGAGCGGCGGGGCACCGGCGACGGGCTGCAGTTGATCATGCGGGACGCGATCAAGGAAGTCTTGCGGGACCACCTGCGCAAGGACGACCGCGTCTTGTTGCTGGGCGAGGACATCGAGGACCCCAAGGGCGACGTGTTCGGCGTCACGCGCGGGCTGAGCACCCAGTTTCCCGGCCGCGTGATCAATTCCGCGTTGACGGAATCCACGATCCTCGGCACGGCGATGGGCCGGGCGCTGGCAGGGCAGCGGCCCGTGGCCTTTATCCAGTTCGCGGACTTCCTGCCCTTGGGCTACAACCAACTGGTCTCGGAACTCGCCATGCTGTACTGGCGGACGGGCGGCCAGTGGCAGGCGCCGGTGATCGTGATGGCCGCCTGCGGCGGTTATCGGCCGGGGCTGGGGCCGTACCACGCGCAGACGTATGAATCGGTCGTCGCGCACATGCCCGGCCTGGATGTGTTCATGCCCTCGACGGCCAGCGACGCTGCCGGGCTGTTGAATGCGGCTTTCGAGTCGGAACGTCCGACGGTCATCTTGTATCCCAAGAGCATGCTGAACAACCCGGAACTGACGACCTCGGCCGATGTCGACCGGCAGTTCGTGCCGATCGGCACGGCGCGCAAGGTCCGCGCCGGGCGCGACATCACGCTGGTCGGCTGGGGCAACACCGTGTTGTTGTGCTCGCGGGTCGCTGCCGCGCTGGAGACGGCCGGCGTGGAGGCCGAGGTCCTGGACCTGCGGTGTATTTCGCCCTGGGACCACGCGGCCGTGCTGGCTTCGACCGAGAAGACTGCCCGCTTGATCGTCGTCCACGAGGACAACCAGACCTGCGGTTTGGGAGGCGAGATCCTGGCCACCGTGGCCCAGCGCACGCGCGTCCCGGTCGCCATGCGCCGCGTCACGCGTCCGGACACGCATATTCCCTGCAACTTCGTCAATCAGATGGAAGTCATGCCTTCGTTTCAGCGCGTGCTGACGACGGCCGCGGAGTTGTTGAACCTGGAAATCAGCTGGATTCCACCCTCGAAAGCGGAGGAGGGCGTACACATCGTCCAAGCGATCGGTTCGGGACCTTCGGACGACACCGTGACGGTCGTCGAGCTGATGGTGCAACCCGGACAGCGGGTCGAACGCGGCGATCTGTTGGCCTCGCTGGAAGCGACCAAGAGCGTCTTCGAGTTGACCTCGCCTGCGTCCGGGGTGATCGAGAAGGTCCTGGTTTCTCCGGGCGACGTGGTCGAAATCGGTGCGCCGATGATGCGCATCAACACCGGCCAGCAGGCTCAGCGGCCCAAACCGGTCACGCAGGAACAGTGCGGCACGCCGGTGCTGACGCGCAAGACGACGACCGGTACGCTGCACCTGCCGCAGCAATTCAAGGAGCGCCGGCCGTTCGATGTGGGCGTCTCGTCGGTCGCCACCGTGACGGGCAGCCGCGTCGTGACGAACTCGGAATTGCTGGAACGGGGCGCGATCCGGCACGTTCCGGCGATGTCGGCCGACGACATCATCCGCCGCACGGGCATCGAGAGCCGCATGTGGGCCCAGAACGGCGAGAATGCCGTCAACATGGCCGCGCAAGCGTGCTGGAACGTCTTGGATCGCGAAGGGCTGATCCTGGAAGACATCGATCTGGTGATTTGCAGCACGACCAGCCCCACCAAGTCGACGCCGTCGATGGCCTGCCAGGTGCTGAATGCCCTGTCCCAGGACAAGAGCGAGTTGATGGCGCAAGCCTACGATATCAACGCGGCCTGTTCCGGCTATCTGTACGCTTTTCAGGCGGGCTACGACTACCTGCAAAGCACGCCCTTGGGCCGCGTCCTGGTGGTCACTGCCGAGGTCTTGTCGCCCCTGCTGGACCCCGAGGACTTCGACACCACGATTCTGTTCGGCGACGCCACCTCGGCCACGGTGTTATACGGCGAAGCGCACTTTGACAGAGCCAGGGCCCGGCTGCACCGCCCGGAACTCTCGGCCAAGGGCGAGGACGGCAGCACGCTGACGGTCCCGTTGTTGCACGACGGCTATATCCAGATGAAGGGCCGGCGGGTCTTCAGCGAGGCCGTCCGGCTGATGGTCACCAGCCTGAATCGCGCTTGCGACCGCGAGGGGCTCCGCGTTCAAGACCTGAGCCTGGTGATCCCGCATCAGGCCAACCAGCGGATCATCGACGCGATTCAAAGCCGCATCGGCGTCCGCGTGTACAGCAACATCCGCAAGTACGGCAACACGTCGTCGACCAGCATCCCGTTGTGCCTGTCCGACGTCCTGCCCGCCACGAAGAAGGGCGAACGGTTGGGCCTGTGCGCCTTCGGCGGTGGATTCACCTTCGGGGCCTGCATCCTGCAGTCCTGTTAGCGCCCTCACCCGTCCGTGACTTCCGCGATGGAGGAGGGCGGCCTACGCCGGCGCCAGACCCAGTTGCTCTGCGATACCGGCCATTGCGTCGATCACGAACTGGATGTGTTCGTTCAAGTCGACGCCCAACTCTTCAGCTCCGCGGACGATGTCCTCGCGGTTGACGGCGGCGGCGAAGGCTTTCTCCTTCATTTTCTTGCGGACGCTTTTGGCCTGCAGTCCGCTGATTCGCGTGGGCCGGACCATGGCGGCGGCGGTGATGAACCCGGTCAGTTCGTCGCAGGCGTACAGCGTCTTGTCCAACCGCGAGACGCGCGGGCAGTCGGGAAGATGATCGCCCGCGTGCGATTTGATGGCGTAGATCACGTCCTCCGGATAGCCGCGTTGGGCGAGGATCGCCGCGCCCTGCAGCGGATGGTCGGGCAGGTTGGGCCACCGCTCGTAGTCAAAGTCGTGCAGCAGGCCGACGATCCCCCATTTCTCTTCGTCTTCGCCGAACTTGCGTGCGTAGGCCCGCATGGCGGCTTCGACCGCCAGCATGTGCCGGCGCAGGTTTTCGGTTTGGGTGTATTCACACAGCAGGGCGTAAGCGTCGTCGCGATTCATCAGTGCCAAGCTCATTAAAGGGGGCAGCCGAAGAGCAGCGTCAGGATCGCGCGAGCCATCATGGTTGCAGTTCCGTCATTCATCCCTATTTGCATCGTCCGCTTCCAGCCGGTCTTCCGGGTGCTGAGCTTCATACTCCTCCATCAGCATGGACGGGCAGACCTCCTGTTCGCCGCACTGGTTGCACACGATCCGGATCAGATCCGTGCCGCCGAGCTTGAGGTCCTCTTTTACGCACAAGTCGTACAGTTGCTTGAGATGCACGCACGTCATGGTAAACCTCCGTGATAGGCTGGGGGTAACGGAGGTATTGTCGGATGAATTGACCCGCTCGGCAAGCATATCTCGCCGGTATTTGCCGTTTGTTTTGACCGTGCCGGCTTCAAGCCATTTGGCTGAGGCCGCGGGCCGCGTTACGGGGGCGGGACAGGCGTCGGAACCGCTGCCGGCCGCAGTCCCCGGCTCACGAGCAACTCGTGCGCCCACGCCGCGTCGTCGGGCAGCAACGGCGGTTCAGGATCGGCGTTGTAATCGATGTCGTCGTAGCGGCCGTGGTAGTAACAGCGGTCGATCAGCATCTGCAAGTCGAGCGGAACGTCCGAGTCCTTTTCGCGCAGCGGCACCTTGATGGTGGGCAGCCTCTCTCGCAACGGCGCGCGATACAGTTCGTAATCGCCGCGCTTCCAACCGCGCACGACGCAGACCTGGTACGTGGTGCGATGCGACGCGGGCACCCAGCGGGCTGGGACTGCCAGGACGCGCTGGCCCGCTCGCAAGAGGTCAATCTCCACGAGACTCACTCCGGACCGCAGCTGCTCGCCCTGCTTCTTGCGATACAGCACCTGCCCGTCGCCCGGGTACTTGTTCGATTCGCTGAGCAATTCGATGACCGTCACAACGCGGTTCCCCGAACCGACGTCGACGATTTCGATGTATCCCTCGGTTGTCGGTTCCGAACCGGCTTGAATGACGATGGGCTCGGCGACCGCCGCGTCAGCCGTCGCGACGCCTCCGCCGACAAATCGCCCGCGCGGATACTCGATCACCCGCAAGTCGGGATAAATGCTGCGCGCGTCGCACAGGTCCGGCTCGACGAACACGCGTTCCTCCAGGCGGGCACGCAGGTCGCCCGGCAGATGCTCCTGCAAGGCGTCACGTGCGTAGGTCAGGAAACTGTGGTGCACATCCCGCCAATGTTCCTCCAGATACGGGTCCATGCCGGGAAATGGACTCTTCATGGCGTCCTGCTCCGCGAACTCGATTTGTCCCTGACGGACGATTGTACCGCCTCGGCGCCGGATCGTCCAACCGTATGACGCGAACGACCGCTACGGATTCACCAGCTTGACGCGGTTCGGAGCCTGCCAACTTTGCGCAACAGGCGCGGCAATCACTTTGCACCGACGGTTCAAAACGTCCGGATTCTGCGGACGATGATTATGCCCGTACCCGCCCCACCATCCCGCCTCACGCATCGGCGTCCACCCATGCCCGATCCGGATCGCAAGAGCAGCCTGTTGGACGATCTGGAGCAACGGCAAGACGAAGTGCTCTCGCAACTGGACCAACTTAACGCCCGCATCGAGGATCTGTTGAACGAGTGTCTGCAGACGCGAAAGCCTGAGCTTCAGCTGGCCGATTTGTGAAGCGATTCCCTCGCCAGCGGGTTGTTCGGCCACATGGAATCAGGCTTTCCGATTCCATCGGGGGCTTTATAATACGGGCTCTTCCGTTTCACAACTCAGCGAGGGGAGGGTCCGATGGCAACCGGGTTTGGCATTATCGGCTGTGGCATGATCGCCAATTTCCACTGCAAAGCGGTGGCGGATATCCGGAACGCGAAGGTGGCGGCCTGTTTTGATATGGCGCCTGCGGCGGCAGATCGGTTGGCCGCTCAGTTTGGCTGCCGGGCCTACCACGATCTGAATGCGATGCTAGCAGATCCCGCCGTGGACGTAGTTACGATCTGTACGCCCAGCGGAGCCCACATGGAACCCGCCTTGGCGGCGGCCAAAGCAGGCAAGCACGTGATCGTGGAAAAGCCGCTGGAAGTCACCCTGAAACGTTGCGACGCGATCATCCGCGCGTGCGAAGCGGCGGGCGTAACGCTGGCCACGATCTTCCCGTCGCGGTTCCACGAATCCGCCCAGTTGTTGAAACGGGCCGTCGAGCAGGGCCGCTTCGGACGGCTGACGATCGGCGATGCGTACGTCAAGTGGTACCGTACCCAGCAGTACTACGACAGCGGGGCCTGGCGCGGGACCTGGGCGCTGGACGGCGGCGGGGCGCTGATGAACCAGGCGATCCACAGCGTCGATTTGCTGCTGTGGCTGATGGGCCCCGTGGTCGAGGTCACGGCGCACACGGCGACGCTGGCTCACCAGCGGATCGAAGTCGAGGATGTGGCCATGGCCACACTGCGGTTCGCCAGCGGGGCGCTGGGAGTGATCGAGGCCACCACGGCCGCTTATCCCGGTGCGCTGAAACGCATCGAGATCCACGGCTCGGAAGGTTCGGCGGTGCTGGAAGAAGAAGACATCAAGATGTGGGCCTTTGCCAAACCGACGGCCCGCGACAAAGCGCTGCTGGAGCGGATGGCCGGCAAGACGCACACGGGCGGCGGCGCGGCAGACCCCGCCGCCATCGGCCACCACGGGCACACGGCGATGTTCAAAGACGTGTTGAAGGCCGTCAGCGGCGGTTCGCGGCCGCTGATCGACGGAGCCGAGGGGCGCCGCAGCGTGGAGGTGATCCTGGCGATCTACAAGGCCGGCGAGTCCGGTCGTAGTGTGGCGCTGCCGCTGAGCGGGGACCCGGCGCTGAAAGCCAAGGCGAAGAAGTAGGACAACGCCATGAAACAGCTAACGGACTGGCTGGTCTATCTCCTCGTGCGGTTGGCGATCTGTTTCGTTCAGGCCATCTCCCTGGAATCGTGCCACGCGATCGCTCGGCTGCTCGCTTGGGTGGCGTGCGACGTGATCCGTCTGCGTCAGCGGGTCGTGGAGGGGAATCTGCGGCAAGCATTTCCGGACCTTTCGGCCGATGAGCGTCGTGAACTGGCCTGGCGGATGTGGGAGCACTTGATCCTGATGGGCTGCGAAATCGCCCAGGCGCCGCGCAAGATTCACGAGACCAATTGGCGGCACTACTTCCATTTCAATGGCAAGCGGGAGATGGTCGCGTACCTGTTGGACCCGCGTCCCACGATTTTCGTGTCCGGGCATTTCGGCAATTTTGAACTCTCCTCGTACATGATGGGCTTGTACGGGTTTCCCACCTACGCCATTGCTCGTCCCCTGGACAATCCGTACCTGGACCGCTACGTCAACGAGTTTCGCAGCACGCACGGGCAGTTCATCCTGCCCAAGGAAGGCAGTGCGGCCCAAGTCGAGGCGGTCCTGCGCAACGGCGGGGTGATTGCCCTGCTGGCTGACCAACATGCGGGCCCCAAGGGCTGCTGGGTGGATTTCTTTGGGCGTCCGGCCTCCTGCCACAAAGCCGTAGCCCTGTTCACGCTGGTCAGCGGGGCACCGCTGGTGGTGGCGTACGGCAAGCGTGCCGGTGGGCCCCTGCAGTTTGAACTGGGCGTCGCGGGGATCGCTGATCCCCAGATTCCCAGCGAACATCTGGCTGGCGTAAAACCGCTCACGCAGTGGTACAACCGGGTGCTGGAGGAGATCATCCTCGCCGCGCCGGAGCAGTACTGGTGGGTCCACCGGCGTTGGAAAGAAAAACCGGTGAAGAAGCAGGAACGCAGAGAACCGCCCAATCTCGCGGTGCCCGCAACCGATCAGCCCACACGCACTGCGGCATGACGGGTGACAGGATTCAGCCGGGCGTGGGCCCCAGACGAGCCAGCACCTCGGCGATTTTCTGGAACAAGTCGGCCGCGCGAATCGGTTTCGACACGTAGTCGTCCATGCCGGCCTCCAGGCAGCGTTCGCGATCGCCTTTCATGGCATGAGCGGTCATGGCAATGATGGGAACGTGTCCGCCGCTGTCGCGTTCCCGCTGGCGAATCGCGGCCGCGGCTTCCAAACCGTCCATCTTCGGCATTTCGACGTCCATCAGGACCAGATCCAGCGCGCCGTCCTGCAGCGCTTCCAACGCCGCTTGGCCGTCGCCCGCCACCGTGACCTGGTGTCCCTGCTTTTCCAGCATCGCCACGGCCAGTCGCTGGTTCACGAGGCTGTCCTCGGCCAGCAGGATGCGCAGCGGAGGCAACGTCACGGCAGCCGGACCTGCGGGTTGGCGGACGGCGATCTCGGCCGCTTCACCGCCCAACGCCGCCGCAATGGCATTGAAGAGTTCCGACTGCTTGACGGGTTTCATCAGCCGCGCGGACACGTGCAACTCGTGGCAACGCTCGGCATCGCCCGGACGAACGGCCGAGGTGAGCAGGATGACGGCCGCCGGCGGCAGACGGGGCTCGTGCCGGATCCACGCCGTCAAGGTCAGACCGTCCACGTCGGGCATGTTCAGATCGGTAATCACCAAGGGAAACGCCGACCCTCGCTCCGCGGCCGCCTGCAATGCGTCCATCGCTTCGCGGGCGCTGGACGCCGCCGTCGGCACCATTCGCCAGTTGCGCGTCATCTCTTCCAAGATCAGCCGATTGGTGGCATTGTCGTCGACGACCAGCACGTGCGTGCCTTCGATGAATCGCGGCCGGCCTGCGGACTCTCCGGCCGGGGGCAAAGGGGCCAGCGGGAAGGGAATCGTGAAACGGAACGTGGTGCCGGCCCCCACCTCGCTGTCGACTCCGACCTGTCCGCCCATCAAACGCACCAACTGTCCCACGATGGTCAGCCCCAGTCCGGTACCGCCGTAGCGGCGCGTCGTCGAGGCGTCGGCCTGGGTGAAGGGTTCGAAGATGGACGCGAGTTTCTCCGCAGGGATGCCGACCCCCGTGTCGCGGACGGAGAATTCCAGCGTCGCGTCGGCGGGCGTCTGCCGCTGGCACTTGACCTCCAGCACGATCTCACCCTCCTCGGTGAACTTGATCGAGTTCCCGACCAGATTCACGATGATTTGGTCCAGCCGCGTGCAGTCGCCCAGGAGGTTGTCGGGGGCTGCCGGGTCGATGCGGCAGGCCAATTCCAAGCCTTTGCGGTGGGCGGACATCGCCAACGGCTTCACCACGCTGCCGACGCGCTCACGGAGCGCAAAGGGCGCCGCTTCGATCTCCAGCTTGCCGGCCGCGATTTTCGAGAAATCCAGGATGTCGCAGAGCAGCCGCAAGAGCTGGTCGCTGGATTGGCGGGCCAGCGTCAGGTACTCGCGCTGGGGAGGCGTCAGTTCCGTATCCAACACGAGATCGGTCATCCCGATGATCGCGTTCATCGGCGTGCGGATCTCGTGGCTCATGTTCGCCAGAAAATCGCTTTTGGCGCGATTGGCTTCTTCCGCCTCGCGCTGGGACTTCCTAAGTTCCACGTTCGCCCGCTCCAACTCCGCCGTCCGTTGTTCGACCCGTTGTTCCAGCGAAGCGTGCAATTGCCGCAACCGCTCTGCCAGCACGTTGTAGCTGTGACCGACCACGGCAATTTCGTCGCGTCCCGACTCGGGAATCAGGGCCAGCGGCGAGTTTTCATCTGAGGCCGCAGCCGCCTGGAAATGACGGGCCATGGCCGCCAACCGCCGGCCCGCCACCACCCGGAACGCGACCACCATCGCGGCGCACAGGGCCGCCAGCCACAGGCACAGCAGCAGGATGTTCCGGCCGGCGTCTTTCCACAGCGCCGTGTACACGCGGCTCATCGGAATGCCGATCACGTCCATCCCCGCCACGTCGCCTTCCCGGTAGCCAAAGCCGCCGCTCGAACCGTACCGCTCCAGCAGCGATTTCGGAGAATCCTCCGGCCGGCCGTGACACTGCAGGCAGGCTTTCTCGATGCGCATCACACGTGCGCAGACGTAGTACTCCTCCAGTTCGTCGCTGTCCTTGGCCCCCAGACGCCGCGGCCCTTTCAAGTACTCCGCCTGCGGATGTTGGCGGAAATACGCGAGCATCTCCCGTTCGTCCGGCCCCGCGAGGTTCTTGGGATTGCGAGGATTGTCGGAAGAAAACTTAATGAAGTAGTCCTCGAAGCGCCGGTTCACTTTTTCAAACACGCTGCGGGCGATGTAGGAAGTGCTCATCGCCTCGATGACGAACTCGCCGGGAGGAAGGTGCTGTTGCATCGCCGGTCGAATCGCCTCCGCCGCATATTCGCGGATCGCGACATCAAAGGTCAGGGCCAATTCGGCTTGTTGGTCGGTCAAGTGCATCAAGTTCTGCTCGGTCGAGCGCCAGGTGAGCCAGACGACGACCGCCGCGAAGACGACGGCGAATACGCCCACCAACGCGCAAAACTTGACGCCAATACTGCTCACAAACCGTCTCCTCACGCCTGCGATCCCTCATCGCCCTTTCTACAGCTTACCTGATGACAGATCAAAGGACAAACAGGCTGACCCGACGGGCGGGCGTGAACACCAGCACCAATGGACGGCCTGCGGGTTGCCGTCGCGACGGCAGCAGCCGAGTTTTGGAGTGCGGTGCCTTGTCACCGCTTTGGACGTGGGCCGGCAGCGTCAGGGCGAATTGGGTTCAGGAGACGCGGCAAGGCACCCGAACACAAAGCGGCGGTCCTTCGTCGCGATCGAGCCAAAGCGGCGACAAGGCGCCGCACTCCAAAACACGCCGGAGAAGCAGGAGACCGGGCAACCCCAATACAAACGTGCGCGCTCGACGCGAGCATGGTGCGGACAGCGGCCGTCGCCCGCCGGGACCATGACCTTGCTGCTTACCACTGGGCGGCCACGGCGTCTACGAGTTCGCCCCACACACCATCCACCGCGAATTCGTCCATGCCTGGTTCTGTCTCCTGAACCCAAGCGTCCACAGCGATGCAGGCCGCTGTCCAAAGCGGTGACAAGGCACCGCACTCCACAACTCGGCTCGTGAAACGCCACGCGCCGGCCGCCCGAGATCCACTGCTGGCAAGCGGCCCGATGCGCGTCCTCGACGTGTACGTTGCGAGCCAGCACGGTTTCGCGGCCTGTCCGGCGCTCAAGCGTGCATAGGTCACCGACGTAGCCGTTGGCCGCCGATGACGCATAGTACAGCACGCGGCGGCCGTTGGGGCTTTCGGGATTGCACACGTAGTAGCTGTGCATCGTATGCCGGCTCGCCAACACGGCAAGGCTCCCCGGAGGCAAAGGGTGACGGCCGCAGCCCTACTTCGACACGCTCCCTCGCACGGGCTCGATCCGAAAACCGAACCGGTACGGTTTGTCGCCGGGCAAGGTGTACTGCGGGTGCGTCAGTGCGCCCCAGCTGTTGTCGCCGCCGACGCCGTGCAGTCGGAAATCGACGAACACCGTGTTAAAGTCGCGGCGCGGCAGTTCGTAGGGGTGCGCCGCCGCTTCGACGTCCGCGATCGTGAACGGCCAGGCGCTGGCGCTCAACGGCATGTCGCCGACGATTCGCACCCCGAACCCTTTCTCGTTGGTCAGCGTCATCCAACGCACGTCGCAACGGTTCCCCGTGTCCTGCGACCGGACGTAGGGGAAGACCATCTCGTCCACGGTGCTTTCATAGATCGCAATTTCGCCGCCGGTCTGGCGATCCCAGTACGTTTCGTGCGGACCGCGGCCGTACCAGGCCACGCGGCCGTAGGACTGGGGCATCGCCCATGTGATGCCGAAGCGAGGCAGGAGCATCGACTTGCCGGCTCCCGGAGTATACGCGGCTTCGACGCCGATGCGGCCGTCGCGGGCGAAGCGGTACACCATCTGGTATCCGGCATCACCGACAGGCAACTGGTAGCGGGCCGTTACCTGGACGACACCACCGGAGCTGGTGTTGTCGAGCGACAGCAATTTGCGCCCGGCAGCGGCCGTGCGCCAAGGTTGCGTCTGTTGCATGTAGCGGCTGCGCATCTGGTTGTCGTTGGGCGCCTTCCAGAAGCTGGGAACGATCGGGGCAGCCAGCAGTTCGACGCCGTCCACCCGGTACGACATCAACTCGCCGCTGGCCTTGTCGATCGCCGCCGTCCAGCCGTCGCCGCGCGCGAGGAGCTTGCCGCCGGCCAATTTCAAATCCGGCGGCGTTTTGCCACCGCCGAAGTCCGGCGGGGCCGCTTTCTTTCCCGGCATCTCGAACTGGTCCCACGCCACGACGTGGCCCTTGCCGGCCCAGGGCTTGGCTGCGGCCAGGGCGAACGACACGGTCAACAGATACTCGCCTCCGTCACCGCTCGGTTTGTCGATCGGGACCACGACTTCTTGGCTGGCTTGCGGCGGCACGTCCAGGCGACCCAGCAAACCCGCTTGCACTTCATGCCCGTCGCATTGCAACAGCCACTCGGCCTCGAATTCGTTCAGATTCGTGAAGAAGTACTTGTTCTGCACGCGCACTTTTCCTGCGGCCAGATCTGCGGCGTGGACTTTGATGTTCTGGTAGACCTTCTTCACTTCCCACGCGTGCGGATGCGGCGTGCGGTCGGGATGCACCACGCCGTTACAGCAGAAGTTGCCGTCGTTCGGCCGGTCACCGAAATCGCCGCCGTAGGCAAAGTACTTGTCGCCCTGGCCATTTGGCACGTCGACCAGCAGACCCTGATCGACCCAGTCCCAGATGAAGCCGCCCTGCAACGCCGGATACGCTTCGATCGCATCCCAGTAGTCCTGGAGGTTGCCGACGCTGTTGCCCATCGCGTGGGCGTACTCGCACTGGATCAGCGGCCGATCCGGATTCTTTTTCGCGTAGTCGACCATGTGCTCGATCGTCGCGTACATCGGGCAATAGATGTCCGTGTTACGTTCCAGGCCGGCCCGTTCGTGTTGGACCGGCCGGGATGCGTCGCGCTGCTTGATCCAGTCGTAAGTGGCGTAGAAGTTCTCGCCGTTGCCCGCTTCGTTGCCCAGCGACCAGATGATGACGGACGGGTAATTCTTGTCGCGTTCCACCATTCGCCGCGTGCGGTCCAGGTGAGCTTCCTTCCAGGCCGGATCCTTGGCCAGCGATTCTTTGCCGTAGCCCATGCCGTGCGATTCGATGTTCGCTTCGTCAATCACGTACAGCCCCAACCGGTCGCACAGGTCGTACCACTGCGGGTCGTCGGGGTAATGGCAGGTGCGGACCGCGTTGACGTTCAGCTTCTTCATCAGGTGGATGTCCTGGATCATCGAATCTACGGACACCGTGTGGCCGTCGATCGGATCGTGCTCGTGGCGATTCACGCCTTTGAGATAGACCCGTTGGCCGTTGACCAGCAAGACGCGGTCCTTGATCTCGACGCGGCGGAAGCCGACGTTGCAGGTGGTGACCTCGACCACCCTGCCGCCGGCATCCTTCAGCGTCAGCAGCAAGCGGTACAGGTTCGGCTGCTCGGCCGACCATTTCGGCGGATTGGCGACGGGTCGGTTCAGAGTGACTGCCGCCGCGGCGCCGGCCGCCGCGTCGCCGTTGGCCGCCAGGCCCTGGAAGACGGTTTTTCCGGCGGCGTCCAGCAGTTCCGCTTCGACCGTGAACGCTTGCGACCGTTCGGCGAAGTTCTTGACATCGACCTCGACCCGCAATTGGGCGTCGCGATATTGATCGTCCAAATCCGTGTGGACGAAGAAGTCGCGGATGTGCAAATCGGCCGTTGACCACAGATACACGTTGCGGTAGATGCCGCTCAGCCGCCAGAAGTCCTGGTCCTCCAAATAGCTGCCGTCGCTGTAGCGGTACACTTCAACGGCCAGCACGTTCTCACCCTGCTGCAAGTAGCGGGTCACGTTGAACACCGCTGGGGTCCGGCTGTCTTCGCTGTAGCCGACCTGCCGGCCGTTGATCCACACGTAAAACGCCGAATCGACGCCGTCGAACTGCAGGAACACCTGGCGGCCCTTCCATTCCGCCGGCACCTCGAACGTACGGCGGTAGGAGCCGACGGGGTTCCGGTCCTTGAAGTTGGTGTAATCGGCCGGCGGCTCGCCCATCACCCGCGGCGGATCGGCTTTGAAGGGGTAAGTGATGTTGGTGTACAGCGGCGTGCCGTACCCTTGGCACTGCCAATTGCTGGGTACCGGGATCGTCTTCCAGCCGCTGACGTCGAAATCCGGCTTGTAGAAATCCACCGGCCGTTGATCGGGATGCGGCGCCCAGTGAAACCGCCACGAACCGTTCAGCGATTGGAAATACGGCGTGGCCTCGCGCGTGGCCTGGATCGCCCGCTCGCGATCCGGGTACGGAAACGCCGTCGCCCGGCCCGGCTCTTTGTTCCGGCCGACGACCTGCTCGTTCTCCCAATCGGGCGCGGCGGCCAGGGCCGCTTGGAGACCGCCTGATACTGCGCAGAAAGCAAGCGTCATCAGGCACCACCGTGTCTTGCTTGCCGAATTCCCCATGCTGTAGTTCCTCGTTGATCAGGTTTCACTCGAACTGCAATTCCGTCACCACGCGCTGAGGCAGGACCAGTCGAGCCGCACCACGGTCGACAAGACCCTTAAGTTGGAGGTGCTTGACACGATCCGGAATTCGGTCACCCGCCTTCGCCGTGAGCACATCACGGTTATTGACAATGACAACATCCAAGGAAAACCGGCCCATTGGTGTTGACTCTCCCATGACACGTTCCCCCTGCTCGAACCGCCCGTTCATCTTATCCGTTTCCGCGAGGCATGGCGACTGGGGGCGAACGCGAAAAAGCCGAGCCTGTCTCGTGCCAGGTGAGAAGTACAACCAGCGATGGCCGCTACGCTTGCGGCGTGGTTTCCCCTATAATGCTCCAGTACAAAACCCCATAGGTTAGACATGAGCTTCACACAGCAAAAGCCTGTACGCCAGGAACTGGCGCCCTACAAATCGCTGGAGAACGAGGAACTCTCGGCCCGGATCGAGGCGGTGCGCGCCGAATTGGGGTCCCAGCTGTTGATCTTGGGTCACCACTACCAGCAGGACGAAGTGATCGCGCACAGCGACTTGCGCGGGGACAGTTTCCAACTCAGCCGCATGGCCGCCGACAGCGAGGACTGCCGCTCGATCGTCTTCTGCGGCGTCCACTTCATGGCGGAAACGGCCGACATTCTGGCCAACCGGCCGGAGAAGCTGGCAGCCCGCAACGGCGAGCGCGTGACCGTGATCCTGCCTGACTTGGCCGCCGGCTGCTCGATGGCCGACATGGCGGCGATCGAGCAGGTCGAAGCGGCTTGGGAGGATTTGGGCGAAGTGATCGACACGCAGGAGATCACGCCGGTTACCTACATCAACTCCGCGGCCAGCCTGAAGGCGTTCTGCGGCCGGCATGGCGGCATCGTGTGTACGTCCAGCAACGCGGAGGCGGTGTTGAAGTGGGCTTTTCAAAGGACGCAACGCGTGCTGTTCTTTCCGGATCAGCACCTGGGACGCAATACGGCGCTGCGGATGGGCGTGAAAACCGAACAGATGCCGATCTGGAATCCGTACGAGCCGGAGTTGGGCGGCAACACGGAGGAGGCCATCCGTGCCAGCCGCGTGCTGCTGTGGCAAGGCCACTGCAGTGTACACCAGGTATTCCGGCCGGAACACGTCCACGAGTTCCGCCGGCGGATACCGGGCATCAAGATTCTGGTCCATCCGGAATGCCCGCGTGAGGTTGTGGATCTGGCGGATGCGTTCGGCTCGACCTACAAGATCGTCCAGGTCGTCGAGCAGGCCCCGCCGGGCAGCAAGTGGGCGATCGGCACGGAACTGCACCTGGTCAATCGCCTGAGGAAGGCCCACCCGGAGCAGGAGATCCACTTCCTGGCCCCGATGGTTTGCATGTGCGCCACCATGTACCGGATCGACCTGGCGCATCTGTGCTGGAGCTTGGAAAATCTGGCGGCCGGACACCATGTGAATGTGATCGAGGTGGATGCCGAAACCAGCCGCTGGTCGCTGGTCGCCCTGGAGCGAATGCTGCAAGTGAAGTAGCCGAGGTGAGGGGGCAGGAGTCTTTGAAGTTGCGCATTTCGACCGGCAGTAGCCGAATTCGTGAGAATTCGGAGGGGGCGGCGGTCGTCGGGCCCGGCGAAGCACCCCGAATTCTCACGAATTCGGCTACGCGCAACTTCAAAGGCAGGAGTCAGGGGGCGGGGACTGGCTGCGGGAGTGGATGCGACGGGGCAGGCCGCGCGCATTGCCGGGGAACACGACAGGATCTGTGCGACGTGCGAGGGGATTTCGAGAAAGGGACACAGCCATGACGAAGCGGGTGCCATTGAGTCTGAAGGGGCATGGGCGAGGCACGGTTTTGCCCATGGTCGGTTGCCTGACAGCGGCGGTGTCTTCGGGTGTCCTGCTTTGCTCCGCGATTGCCTGGGCCAGCGAGCCTGCGGTCAACCTGGATGTTCCGCCGCAAGCGACCCAAAAACCGTACTCCCCGGCGGACGGACAGGTGGTCGAAATCACGCCGCCGCCTTTCCTTTGGGTGCCGGCCGGGCGGGACAGCAAGTACGTCCTGCAGGTCTCCAAGACGGAGTCTTTCGCTGCGCCGGACACGCGCACCTTTGGCCCGCTGTCGCGCAGCGTGTACGTTCCCGGCCAGCCTTTGCCGGCGGGAAAATGGTTCTGGCGATACGGGATCGAGACGGGCAAAGGGACCACGTTTGGCCGGGCTCGGCCGTTCACCGTCCCGGACGGCGCCCGAGCGTTTCCGTTTCCGAATTGGGACGAAGCCATCGCACGAGTCCCGCGCCAGCGGCCGCGGCTGTTCTTTCCCGGTGCTCACTTGGAGCAAGTGCGGCGGTGGTCGCGGGGCGAGTTGAAAGCGGCAATCGACTCGCTCGTGGCGTCGTGCGAGCGGGAGGCCGGCAAGGAATTGGTTGCCGAACCCGGCTATCGGCCGAAAGGGCCGGACTACGGGCCTTGGGCCGTCAACGTCATGCGCACCACCCGGCCGCCGATGGACGTCATGGAACGTTGCGCGCTGGCTTACCTGATCGCCGGCAACGCTCGGCTGGGGCAAGAGGCCAAACGGCGGTTGCAGTATTTCTTCTCGTGGGACCCCGAAGGCCCGACCAGTTTCTTCGCCTACGACGAGCCGCCGATGTGGATGATGATGCGTGGCACTCGGGCCTACGACTGGACGTACGACCTGTTCACGGAGGCCGAGCGAGGGCCGATCGAAGCCAACATGAAGGCCCGCGCCGTGCAGTTCCTGAAGCACTTGCAGCGGCTGCCGTTTGAGAGCAGTCCGTACAACAGCCACGCCGGCCGGTTGCCGGGATTTCTCGGCGAGTGCGCCCTGTCATTCATTCACGAGTGGCCCGAAGCGCGGGACTGGCTCGATTACGCGACCGTGCTGTACTACACATCGTATCCGGCCTGGGGAGGCGACGACGGCGGCTGGCAGGAAGGCCCCGGCTACTGGGGCGCCTACATGCAGTTCGCCCTGCACTACGTGACGGCACTGCGCCGGGCGACCGGTGTGGACTTGATGCAGAAACCCTTCTTACGCAATACGTCGTACTACGGACTGTACACTGCCACGCCGTACCACCAGCACAGCCCGTTCGGCGACGGCCAGACCGGCAGCCCGCGCGGCTTGGGCCACGTGATGTACGTCTTCTCGACGCTGGCTCAGGACCCCTATGCTCGCTGGCACGCCCAGGAGTCGGGCGCGACCATCGGAGCCGACGCGCTGAGCCTGGCCAACTACGATCCTCAATTGCAGGCCCGATCTCCGTTGGCGTTGCCCGGCGCGCGGAGTTTTCCTGCCGTCGGCCTGGCATCGTTCCACACCGCGCTGGGCGACGAGGACCGAGATATCAGCTTCCTGATGCGCAGCAGTCCCTACGGCGGCGTCAGCCACGGGCACGCGGATCAGAACGCTTACGTGATCGAAGCATTCGGCCGCGGGCTTGCCATCGCCACGGGCTACTATCCCTGGTACGGTTCGCCCCACCACGTTCAGTGGACGCGGGCCACGCGGGCCGTTAACAGCATCCTGGTAAACGGCCAGGGGCAAGTGCCGCGCCGTTGGGAGGCCAACGGCCGGCTGACCGGTTTCGACTCGGTGGAGGGCTACGATTACGTCGAAGGCGAGGCGGCCCCCGCCTACGCCGGGCGGCTGGAACGTTTTCGGCGCCATGTGGTCCATGTGCGGCCCGGCTCTGGAGAGCCAGACGACGAGAAGCGGCCCGGCGTCTTCGTCATGTTCGACGACTTGCTCGCCCCCGAACCGTCCCGATTCCAGTGGCTGTTACACGCCTACCATCGCGTCGAGATCGCCGAGGCAAACCGGGTTCTGCGGGTCGTCAACACTCCGGCGGCCATGAACGTCCATCTCTTGCTTCCGGAGCGTGTGGATATCACGCAGACGGACAAGTACGAACCGGAACCAGAGCCGATCGCCAAACGGTGGGAGAACACGTGGCATCTGACGGCCAGCACCGCCGTCCCGGCCCAGAGCACACAGTTCTTGGCCGTCCTGCTGGTGCATCGCCAAGGTCAAGAGAGCACGCTGCCGAAAGTCGAACTGGTGCGCGGCACCGGCGCCGTGGGCGTGCGGTTAACCGCCCCGGACGGAGGCGAAGACGTAGTGGCTTTCCGGACAGACCAGGATTCGCCGAGGGTGACCTGCGGCGGCGTCGAAAGCACCGGCCGCGTCTTTGGTCAGGGAAAGAACAAGGATGGGCGTTCGGTCCGTGCTCTCACGCACCCTCGCCAGCAGCCATAGCCACGCCATGCTCGCAATTCGCCGCTGCCCCACCGGCGCCGCGAGGCAGTATTTGTTGCGGACCGACCATCGCCAAAAGTCACGGAGAATGCTATGATGACTGGCATGAACTCAAGCCTCTAGGAATTTGTAGTAGTGACAGTGGCGGATTTGGGTAGACTGGAGCGAAGAACCGACGTGAGAGGGATTTGTGCGTACGAGTACGTCAGAAAGTCACACGAGAACGGTCTCCCCACGTACTTGTACACGTACTCTTACACGTACTCGTACGCTCAGATCTCCTACCGCTCCCAGTCTTCCCCGTAAGGCAACTCTCTCAGGACTGCAGCCATGCCTGAACTCGGTGTCAATATCGACCATGTCGCGACGCTGCGGCAAGCGCGCAAGACTTATGAACCCGATCCCGTCTGGGCCGCCGCACTGGCGGAACTGGGCGGTGCCGACGGAATTACCATCCATCTGCGGGAAGATCGCCGTCACATTCAGGACCGCGATCTCCGACTGCTCCGCCAGACGGTGACTGTCAAATTGAACCTGGAACTGGCCTGCAATCAGGAGGTGCTGGACATTGCCTGCGAAGTCCGGCCGGATCAGGCGACGCTGGTACCAGAACGCCGGGAAGAAGTCACGACCGAGGGCGGGTTGGACGCCGTGGGGCATCGCGAAGCGGTGGCTCGCGCAGTCCGGCAGTTGCAGGACGCCGGTATTTTCGTGAGTCTGTTCCTCGATCCCGTCCTCGACCAGATTGAACTAGCTGCGGAAATCGGCGCGGGTGCGGTCGAATTGCACACCGGGCAGTACTCGCTGGCGCGCGGCCAAAAGCGGCAAGATGAACTTGCCAAGCTGGCTGCGGCCGGCCGCCGGATCCGGCAATCCGGAATGGCCTTGCACGCCGGGCATGGGCTGAACTACCAGAACGTTCGGCCTGTGGCGCAGATCGCGGAGATGCACGAGCTGAACATCGGCCACAGCATCATCGCCCGCGCTGTGTTCGTCGGTCTGGAACGAGCCGTGCGCGAGATGAAGCAACTGCTCGCGGACGGCAGGTCTTTCGGATGAACCTCGCGATCGTCAGCTGGTTCGCCGCGGGATGCGGCCGAGTATCCTCCGAAGTTACATTCGGGAACTGGCGGCGGACATGGGGAAAGACGTTCCACGGCCTGCCCCTGTTTCGCTCTGCGACTAGGAGGCTGGTTGAGGCAGGATGAACAGATCGCGGATTGGGCAGCGGAAGCCGGGCAGCACATCGCCGCCGGTCAATTCGCCATCGGCCCGCAACGTCGCGCCAGGACCATCGGGGTGATGAACGCGCACGGTCCGCGACACAGGATTCACGACCCAGACCAACCGCACGCCGGCTTGCAGGTAGTCTTCCACTTTGCTGTCCACGTCGTATGCCAGGTCATGGGGCGAGACGACTTCCACCGCCAGATCGGGCGCAATCCGGATGTGGCCCTCCGGCGGCTGTTCCCTGGGCAGCCGCCCAAACCGGATGAAGGAGACGTCCGCCCGTCGCACTTGGCCGGGATCGTCCGGGAAACATTGGAACGAAGTGCCTTCGGGAAATACCCAGCCGAGATGCCGGCTGCGACAAAACTCCTCCATTCGATGATGGATTTGCCCAGCAATGTAACTCGACTTCGCCCCCATCTTCCGCTCCACGAGTCCTCCGCCGACGAGTTCATAGGCGTCCGCGTCGGGCCGCGCCAGCAGTTCTTCAGGATTGTACTGGATGTCGGTCGTAACTGTGCTCATAATCAAGCCGAACCGTAACGTACAAGAATGCGCCTAAATCTGTCCGCGATATCTTGTCACATTATAGGCACACGCCACAACGCCTGTCACCACCCGAAGCGAGACACCACGAAAAACACGAAAGACGCGAAACATGGGGCGGTCGGCCGCGTGCCTTGGGAAGTGCCAGTCTCGGTTCGTAAGGCGGGCTCAGGTGCGGGGGAAGCCGCTTGTTTCAACCTCTCTCCTTGGTTATGCTCACTCCTGGACCTGCAACCCGCAACCCGCAACACTTTCCCCATGAACACCTCGGACCGTCTTTCCACCGGCATGCCCGGCTTTGACGAACTGCTGGGCGGCGGCTTGTTGCCGGGCACGCTGGCGGTGGTGGTCGGCGCGACCGGCATCGGCAAGACGCAGTTCGGTTTGCAGTTCGCCCGCGCCGGCGCAGCTCAAGAGCGGCGCAGCGGGGTGATCTTCGACGTCTCCGCACGCGGCGATTCGCAGAGCCATGCGCAGTACGCCCAGCGGATGTTCGGCTGGAGATTGCAGTGCGTCGCGGGACAGGATCGGATGGACCTGAGCGACTTCTACGCGGCGGAACGTGCGTTCGGGGACTACCTGCACGTGTTCGACTACAGCGGCCGGCGGGTGACCCGGCAGGATGTCGACTGGGACCAGTGGCGGCATTGGCAAGCGGAGTTGAACGCCAAGCTGCAGTCGGCCATCGCCTTTCTGTACGGCAGCTTTGTCGGCGGCGCGCGGCGTGTCGTGTTCGACGGGATCGAGCCCTCCGACCGCCCCCACGATTCGATCCAATTGAATCTGCTGGAGTACGTCTATCACCAGGTCGTCCGCAAGGACCCGGAGTGGGTGGCGCGGGACCTGTTTCGTCAAGAATACCGGCAACATGCCGAAGCGGCGGCCCGGCACACCTACGAGCCATCCCAAATCGGCTGCCTGTTGCTGTACACATCGCACGAAATGATGCTGGACGAACTCATCTCGCGGCCGCTGGACGAAGGCGACATCCTGTCCAATGCCAACACGCTGATCTATATGGGCAAGATCCGCGAAGGCCACCGGTTGCGGCGTGCGCTGTACGTGGGCAAACACCGCGGCAGCGTCTGTACGGACGAAGTGCAGATGTATGCGATCGACGAGCGGGGACTGAGAATCGAGTGAGCAGCGTTCGAGAAACAACGGTCCAGTGTTTCTTGCCGATCATCACACGGAGTGTGATGGCTACTTTGACGGGGCGACAGTTATTTCTCGAACGCTGCTAGGGGATCGGGATGCGGGATGCGTCAA
>CAZAQY010000008.1:0-75958 GCA_964486845.1 uncultured Pirellulaceae bacterium | reverse complement strand
CTGACTCCGTGCGGTTGCTCGGCAATCAGGGCTGTAGCCTTAAAGGGAACTTCAGACTAACGAGCGGTCCAGCGTCGCAAGGAGTCCCGCCTAACGCGCGTCTCGTAACACATCTTGCTTCAGCCGCAGCACGGCGTCGGCTAACTCGCCGGGCCCGTGCCGAAAGACGTCGCAGACCGGCAGGCCGAACTCGGCGCGGACGCGGTCCCGCTCCGCCTCGGCTTCCGCGGCCGGCAGCCGGCGGCTGTTCATCGAAATCCCGAGCCTCCGGCGCTTGATCCAGATCTTGGGGATGGCTGGGCAGTGGGCGGGGATGGCTTCTCCTCTCGCGGAGCGAGAGGGCTACGGTCTACTGCCGCGTGACTTCATGAAACCGGTCCAGCAGCCGGAGCGTGATCGGGCCGGGGAGACCGTCGCCGATCTTGCGGCTGTCGACCTTGGTGACCGGGACGATCTCGGCGGCGCTGCCGGTCAGGAAGCATTCGTCGGCGATGTACACGTCGTGCTTGGTGAGCGGGGTTTCGCGGACCGGGACGTTCATCTCGCGTGCCAATTCGATGACCACGGCGCGGGTGATGCCCTCCAGGATGCCCGCTTCGACGGAGGGCGTCAGCAATTCGCCTTTCCGCACCAGGAAGATATTGTCGCCGGTGCATTCCGAGACTTCGCCTTTCTGGTTTAGCATCAAGGCCTCGACGCAGCCGGCCTGCATGCCCTCGATCTTGGCCAGAATGTTGTTCAGATAGTTCAACGACTTGATCCGCGGACTGAGAGCCGCCGGGTGATTGCGCATCGTGCTGACGGTCACGATGTGCAGCCCTTTTTCGTAATACTCGCGCGGGTACAGCGTGATGGTGTCGGCAATGATGATCACCTGCGGTTCGCTGCACTTGTTCGGGTCCAGACCCAGCGTGCCGACTCCGCGCGTGATGACTAGCCGCACGTAGCCGTCCTCGATCCCGTTGACTTTCACGGTCTCGTTCACGGCCTGCGCCAGTTCGTCCGGCGTCATGGGGATTTCCAGCCAGATGGCTTTCGCCGAGTTCCACAATCGCTCCAGGTGCTCGGACAGGCGGAACACTTTGCCGCGGTAGACGCGCATGCCTTCGAAGACCCCGTCCCCGTAAAGCAGTCCGTGGTCGTAAACGCTGACCTTGGCGTCTTCCTTGTCGTACAGTTTTCCGTTGATGTAGATCTTCAAAGACATGGAAACCTCGCGTCCGGTTACGCCACGCGTTCCACCAACCCCTCGACCAAGCGCACCGTGCGGTCGGCCAAAGCGGCGATGGTCTGATCGTGCGTAACCATGACTATAGTGAGATCCTGCCGCCGGTTCAAGGATCGTAGCAGGTCCATGATCTCCTGGCCGGTCTGCCGGTCGAGGTTTCCGGTGGGCTCGTCCGCCAGCAGCAATTGGGGGGCGGCGACCAGCGCCCGGGCAATCGCCGCCCGCTGCATTTCGCCGCCGGACAGTTCCTTGGGCTTGTGTGTGAGGCGGTGTTCCAGACCGACCATGTCCAGCAGGTGCCGCGCTTCTTCGACGTGCTGCCGCTTGTTGAACCAGTAGCGAAACACGCCTTGGCCGATCATCTTCGGAGCCAGCACGTTTTCCAGCGTGGTCAGTTCCGGCAGCAGGTGATAGAACTGGAAAATCATGCCAAAGTAGCGGTTCCGCAGCACATCGCGAGCCTGGGACGGCAGGTTGTCGATGCGATTGCCCTCGAAATGGATCTCGCCGGCATCGGGGGCATCCAGGGTGCCCAGCAAATGCAGCAGCGTGCTTTTTCCCGAGCCGCTTTGGCCCACGACCGCCACGAATTCGCCCGGCCGAACCGAAAAATCGACGCCCCGCAGGACCGGGATGATGTGCTTGCCCTTGCGGTAGCTCTTGAACACCTTCTTGGCGCACAACAAGAGATCGGTGTGCCGGTCGCAGGAGGCTCCAGCCATCGGGATCGCGGCGGGCCCCGCAGCACGATCCAGGTCTTGAAAGCTGCCCAACAGAGCACCCGGCCGGTGCGCCGTTCGCAGGTGGGGAACGGTCGGAGCGTACGTGACTGGATTCATGGATTCCTGCCCTTGCGTTGTTACCTCGTCATTCGTCCCGCCGCGTCACCCGCGGCACGGCCAACCAGTAGGCCGTGCCACATCGTTGCGTTGGTGCTTCGTCACTCGTACCGCAGCGCCTCGACGGGGTGCAGCCGCGCGGCTCGCAACGCCGGCAGCACGCTGGCCAACACGGCGATGGCGACGGCCCCGGCCACCACCAACCCCACGGTCAGCGGCTCGATCCTCGTGGGGATCTGCTGGAAGTAATAGATCGTCGGATCGAAGACCTCCCGGCCCGTCAGCCGCTCCAAACCGGCGGCGATCTCGTTGATATAGATCACAAACAGCAGCCCCAACACCATCCCCACGCCGGAACCCACGGAGCCCAACGAAAAACCGTAGCTCAGGAAAATGCTCATCACCCCGCCGCTCGGCGCCCCCAGCGCCTTCAGAATGCCCACGTCCCGAGTCTTCTCGACGACGATCATGAAGAACGTCGCCAGGATGCCGAAGCCCGCCACTGCGATGATCAAGAACAGCAGGATGTTCAGGATCGTCGTTTCCATCTGGACCGCCGACAGCAGCGGACCTTGCAGGTCCTTCCAGGTCTGAATTCGGTAGGCGTACTGGTCCGCTGGGAATCGGCGGATCAGCTTGTCGCGGGCGGCATTCAAGTCGCTGCCGGGACGCAGGCGGATCTGGAGCGAAGTCACGCTGGTGACGCGGGTCTGCGGGTCGATCATGCCCCGCAACCGCTGCAGATCCCTCAGCGGCACAAAGGCCAGGCTGCTGTCGTATTCGCTCATCTTGCTTTCATACAGGTCGACCACCGTGAACTTCGCGCTCTGCGCCGTGGGGGCTTCACCGGACGGAGGCGCCGTGGGAAACGTCAGGTTGACGTCGTCTCCGGGGCGGCACAGGAAGTAATCGCGGACGACGTTGTCCGCATCCCGATGCCGCACGCTGGCGACCATCAAGCCCAGGATCACGCCCATATGCTGCTCCTTGGCTTCGTCGAAGACCTGAACCTCCTTGTCGGTTCCGGCCGTCGCCGCATAAGGATCGCTCGGGACGCCGCCGTAGGGGTCCGCGGGAGGTTCTGGGGGACCGGAAGCCGCCTTCGCCCCGGACTCGGCCTGCGTCCGGCGCCGGGTCGCTTCGATTTGCCGCATCTGCTCCTGAACAGCCCGTTCGTAGGCGACGCGCGTTCGCCGATACTGCCAACCTGCCTCGGAAAGCCGCTGGTCGTAACCTTGTTCTCGCAGCAAGAAGCTGAGTTTCGCCCGGTTTTCGGGGTGCAGCAAGTACTGGCTGAAATCGCCGACCGCGGCGTACGTGCTTTCGTCGATGCCAATCAGGTTCACCTGCCGCGTGATCCACTGGCCGCGGACGTTGAAGCTGAGCATGGCCGGCACCTGCACCGTCGCCGTCATCCCTACGACCTGGTCGCCCAGTTCCTTGCGGATCTCTTCCTCATGCCACTTCGGATCTGGCAAGCCGCCCAGACTGTGGCTTTCAAAGACCAGGTCGGACAGGATCGCGTGCAGCCGCTGGTACATCTCCTGCGAAAAGCCTTCCATCACGCTGTTGACGACGATCAACGTCGCCACCCCCAGCGTGACGCTGATGATCGAGGCCAACGCGATGTAACGCGTGCGGAGATACCTCCAGCAGAGAAGCAGTTTGTACATGGCCAATCCTTTGGCTCGGAATCTTCTATTGGCTCAACCTCACCCCTTCTCTGTACGCGGACTCCCGCCGTCACTCCGCAACGCTTCTGCGCTCTCCGGCCGCAGCAGCGGAAACAGGATCACATCCCGAATCGAGGGTGAATCCGTCAGCAGCATCACTAGCCGGTCAATACCCACGCCCAGTCCGCCCGCCGGCGGCATGCCGTGCCGCAACGCCCGGATGAAATCGTGGTCCATCTTGGCCATCGACTCTTCCTCGGGCATCCCTTCCAGTTGAGTCTTGAACAACTGCTCCTGCAAGTCCGGGTCGTTAAGCTCAGTATAGGCGTTGGCGATCTCCATGCCTTGAACGTACAACTCGAAGCGCTCGGCGATCTCCGACTGGCCGCGTTTGCGTTTCGTCAGCGGACAGATGCTGGCCGGATAGTCGATCACGAACACCGGACCGGCCAGCGCGTCCTCGACCTGGGCCTCGAAGACCTCGCTCTTGATCACGTCGGGGTGCCGATTGGCGGTCTCCAATCCCAGCGATTTGGCCAGCGCGGCAACCGCCGCCGCATCGTCCGGCGCCACGCCCGCGTGCTCTTGGAACAATTCGTGGTACGTCTTGCGGGCAAACGGCGGCGTAAAATTGATTTCGCTCTCGCCCCACGGCAGTCGATACGGGGCGCCAATCGCCTGGATTGCGCCGGCGATGATCTTCTCGGTCAAGTCCATCATCGTCTCGTAGTTGCCGTACGCCTGATAGACTTCGAGCATGGTGAATTCGGGGTTGTGCTTCTGGCTGATCCCTTCGTTGCGGTACACGCGGCCCAGTTCGTAGACCCGCTCCATGCCGCCGACCAGCAGGCGTTTCAGGTGCAATTCCAAGGCGATCCGCAGGAACAGTTGGATGTCGAGCGTGTTGTGATGGGTGATGAACGGACGCGCCGCGGCGCCGCCGGCGATCGTGTGCAGCGTCGGCCCTTCGATCTCGCAGAATCCTTCGCGGGCCAACGTCTGGCGGATCGAATGAACGATCTTGGTGCGGTTCAGGAACCGCGGCAGGACGCCTTCCGTGTAGGTCAGATCCAGATAGCGCATCCGCTGCCGCAACTCCGGGTCCTGCAATCCGTGGTGCTTCTCCGGCGGCGGATCGAGCGATTTGCAGAGGAAGTGCAGTTTTTCGGCAAAGATCGTCAGCTCGCCCGTCTTGGTCCGCCGCAGTTGGCCGTCGACGCCGATCAGGTCACCTAGATCGAAATTGCCGGCCAGGGCAAACCCTTCGTCCCCGACCTGCTGCTTGCCGATGAACAGCTGGATTTTGCCGGTCCAATCCTGGATGTCCACAAAGCGAAGCTTGCCGGCGTCGCGCTGCAGGACCACTCGCCCCGCTGCGCGGACCTGCGGCCCGGTCAACTCGCCGGAACCCTGCTGCTGGAGCCACGCCCGGAAATCGACGGCCTCCGGCCCGTCCAGCTTGGGCAGGTCGATGGTCTCGCCGCCGGCTTTCTGCAGTTTGATCTCATCCGCTCGCGCGCGGATATCGCCGAGGTAGGACCGGCCATCGAATCGGCCGCCCCAAGGGTCGATTCCCATATCCGCGATCTTGCGCAGTTTCTCACGCCGGGCGGTTTCGTGGATTCCTAGAGACTCCCGATCTATCGGGAGAGATGCTTTCTGTGACATCGCAACTCGAACGCTAGATTGTGTTTAAGGTCGATTTCTGGCGCGGAATTGGCGGCCGGGAGCGCAAAGGGCACATTTTAGGAAAAGTGGCAGGGTGGTCAATGTCAGAAAGATGCCGCAGTCCGCCTGTTTTGGGCCAAACCTCATGTCGCAAAGTGTTTCCAGCCATCTCGGCTGGCGTTAGGCGTTCGAGTCTGAGAAGCAAAGCCTGACTGTTCACGACAGCCGGAAGCAGAAAAAGGCTGACTGACAGAAAAATGTGGTGACAAAAGAATGAATGGAGGAACATCATTTCCCGTCCGCCTTCATCTTTCTGTCACCCCATGTTTCTGTCAGCCTCTTCGGTTTTCTGCTGCTCACATTGCGTAACGCCAAGATCGTGGGCCCTGTTCTATATCAAGTTGCGCTACCCGAATAGTTGCTCGACGCACTATAATGCGGCGGCCCTTGCTTCGTGCGACGGCCCTTCCAAGCCGTCTCTGTCTGCCTGGAAGGGCCGGCGCACGAGTGAGTCGCCTTGCACCTCTTTCCAAAAGACCCAACGCATCAGGACAGATCGGACGCCATGCCACGCGGAAAAACCTACGAGAATGCAGCCAGGTCGATCGGCGACACCCCGATGATTCGCATCAACCGACTGGTTCCCCCGAACCACGCCACGGTGTTCGCCAAGTGCGAGTTCTTTAACCCGTTGAACAGCGTCAAGGACCGCATCGGCGTGTCCATGATCGAGGCGGGCGAGCGCGACGGGTTGATCAAGCCCGACACGCACATTATCGAGCCGACCAGCGGCAACACGGGCATCGCGCTGGCGTTCGTCTGTGCGGCCAAGGGCTACAAGCTGACGCTGACGATGCCCGAGTCGATGTCGGTCGAACGCCGGGCGCTGTTGCGCGCGTTGGGCGCCCATCTGGTGCTGACGCCGGCGGCGGAGGGCATGAAGGGTGCGATCGGCAAAGCGGCGGAAATGGTGGAGCAGGAGCCTAACGCCTGGATGCCTCAACAATTCGACAACCCGGCCAACCCGGCGATCCACGAGTGTACGACCGGTCCGGAAATCTGGGAGGACACGGGTGGCGACATCGACGCGGTCATCGCCGGAGTCGGCACGGGCGGTACGCTTACCGGCATCGCCAGGCACATCAAGCGGCAGAAGCCCGATTTCAAGGCGATCGCCGTCGAGCCGAAGAATTCGGCGGTGATCAGTGGCGGGCATCCAGGCAAGCATCGCATTCAGGGCATCGGGGCCGGCTTTGTGCCGAAGAACTTGGACACGTCTTTACTTGACGACGTGGTGTTGGTCGACGACGAAGATGCGTTCGAGACAGGCCGGCAACTGGCGGCTCAGGAGGGCATCATGGCCGGCATCAGCAGCGGCGCTGCGATGTGGGCGGCCATGCAGGTCGCGGCGCGCCCGGCGTTCAGGGGCAAACGCATCGTGGCCATCATGGCCAGCCTGGGTGAACGCTACCTGTCCACGCCCCTGTTCGGCGGCCTGGCGACGTAAGCAGCCCTCAGAGGCTGTGAAAAAATGGGACTGGCTCCGAGCCAGCACCGCGCCAGTCCCTCGAAAAATAGGGGGCTGCGAGGCGCCTGTCCCAATTTTTTCACAGCCTCTCAGGACTGGCGAATCCATCACTGTCGGCAGCCTCAGCGACGGCGTTCTGTACCGGTTCCGCCACTGTGACGTGGGGCGGCGACGTGGACTCGATGGCGGCGGTATTAAAGTCGTACTGGCAAGCCGTCCGCCAGGTATTCAAGTCAGCCTGGGGCCTACCCCCGCGGCAGTCCCGGTTGATGCACGGGGCCGGGATCATCTGCCTGGGATTCACAAAGCGTTGGCCTGGAACCGGCCGCTGCCGTCGGCGACAAACGGAGATGCCCGGAAGAGCAAGACGCGGACGGGACCGAAGACTCGCCGAGCGAACGCAGGATTCAAGGTTTCCCGCCCATTTTGCCCTCGCTCGCCGGGCTAGTTCTGCGACAATGCACACGTGGGAACGGACAGCGCACAAGATACATCGAGATGACATCTTGACGCGCAAATAAAGACGACGGCTTCCGGCCAACCGCGGAGATCTGCCATGAGTACCGTAACGTTGGAACTTGAGGACGAGTTGGTGTCGCTGTTGCGTCAATCGAACCAGCCGGCGCCGCGGGCGGCGCGGGAACTGCTGGTGCTGGAACTGTATCGGCAAGCAAGAATATCAAGCGGCAAGGCCGCCGAACTCTTAGGGCTGACGCGGTGGGCCTTTGTGCCGTACGCCGCGCGGTTGGGGATTCCGTACTTCGACATGACCGAGGATGAATGGACAACGGAGCATGCGCGGAGTGAGGAGATATGACCCAACCGCCCGTCGTTTCCAACTCCAGCGCGATCATTGCCCTGGATCGAATCGGTCAGTTGGAGTTGCTGTCGGAGCTTTTTACTCAGCTGATCGTCCCGCCGGCCGTTGTTCGGGAGGTTGCGCCAATTCAGCTCCCGGGCTGGGTGATAGAGCAGCGTTTAGCGCAGCCTGTCGGGCCGCGCGTCTTGCGTGCTGCGTTGTGAGGCGGCGAAAGCGAAGCGATCAGCCTAGCCGTGGAACTGCAGGCTCGCTGGATCATCCTGGATGACCGGGCTGCGCGGCGTCTGGCCCAAAGCCTTGGGCTGCCCGTGATCGGAACCCTGGGGTTGCTGCTGGCGGACACGAATACCTTTGCGGCCGCGGTCGCCAAACTGGCCGGGCGGGAACTGAACGTGTCCCCGTGGAGTTTTCGGCGACTCGTCGAATTCGACGCGCAGGAGGCGATTGTCTGCCTGTTTGATGACCTGGAGGGTGGCAGCGGAAACGCCCGTCGCCTGGCCGAGTTGCTCCCGCGATGGAGCGACCTCTGGGGGTGAACTGGAAGTTCTGTTTGGGATCGGTGGATAACTCGACATTGTCGAGGCGGATCGAGACGGCATTCGGTTTCTTGTCGGATTTCTCCTGGACCAGGTCCTGGTGGTCAGCGGTGATCATCTTCAGCGAGTACAGTCTGCCGGGCGTCAAGTCTCTGATCTCCTGGCTGAAGACGTTGGGCTTGTTGGCGCAGCGTTTCATCAGCAGGAAGGTGTCGCCCAGGTTGGTGCGCGGGTATCGGCCCTGCAGCCAGCTGTAGCCGGCGTGAGCGCCGGCCGTCACACTGCTCGGTTCCGCCGCCGCAATGGTCCAGCCCTTCACGCCGGCGGCGAAATCGGGGTTCCGCAGATGTGTCAGGATGTACGGATCGTTCGTCAGGGGTTGGGTGTTGCCCTCGATGGCGTAGTGCCGATACAGTCGCCCCGCCCAGCGGACGTTTTCCTCGTCGCAGTAGGACGAGTGGTACCACTGCAATCCGCCGAGGCCGAAACAGGACGGGTGCGTGGCCAGCGCTCGCATCTGCACGTCCATGCACACCTTGAAGTTAGCCGAAGGATTGACGTTCAGGCTCTCCGTGGGCTGGGACATGTAGCCGAGCACGACGAGCACCCGCGGGATCACGCCGGGCATGCCCTGCTCCCAGCGGAGCATGTCGGAGACCAGCGAATCGTAGATGAATTGCTCGGCCTGCGACTTTGACGGCTGCTCGATCAGATAGTATTCCGGACAGACGTACCCTCCGCCGTCCAGTGCGGCCTGGGCGAACTTCGTGCTGCGATCACCGCGATAGAATCGCCCGCCGTAGGGCATATAGATCTTGGGTTTGAACGCGGCGTTCAGCCGTTCGACGACCTGGCGATAGACGTCGTACTCGATCCCGTCACCTCCGCCAAACTCGTCCACGATGATCCCGTCCATCAACGGATGCTGGTAGCCCTGGCTGGCCGACCAAGCGGTGAAGATCTTGTCGACGGCGTCGGGGGCGGAGAATTCCACGCCGGCGACGCGGCAGCCTTGGATGGCAATCCAGCCTCCTTCCAGGGCTGGATGTGTTCGGGCTTCGGCGCCGCACCACTAATCATCCCATTGACGTTCGGAAGAACATCTTTGGACATCATTTCCCAGTCGTGAGGCCCGTAGGCTTGGATATGCGGGACGCTCCCGTAGAACGCCTGCTGCAAGGCGGGGATGGCCCGCACCGTGATCCGCTTGACGACCGCCGCGCCCCGTGCTTCCACGTGCAGCCGGTACTGGCCGGCCTTCACGTACCGCATCGCCTCAGAGCATCATCGTGCCGCCGGCGGCGATGTTCAGGCTCCCGTCCGTCCCGCCGTCCACGTATCCATCCTTGCCGTCCAGTTCGACGGCTGTGCCCCAGGGCCCCTGGACCCACGTGACGCCGCCGATCAACTGGCCGTCGTTGGCCTGCCCGGAGAGGTCCTTGGTCACGATCCCACTGCCCTCATCAAAAGCATAGTGGGCCACCTGGCCTGGTTCTGCGGCCAGCACAAGTGCGCTGTAAAGCGTAACAGACGCAAATACGATGGCGAGCCGATTCATGAGGTTCTCCCTTCCAAACTCAACCGCAGATCTACACCCTACTCTCCGAGGCGGCCGCGTTCCGCCGCCTCCGTGAATTCGGCGATGGTGTCGATGTCCTTCGCAAAGGCGGCAATCGGACTCACCGAAAAAACCACCGGCCGGTCATGGGCCTCGTGGAGATGCCGGCGGTGCAAGAAACCGTTGGCGACTGCCCGTTCAAAATCCGTCACGGTCGCTGTCCGGCGGCGGTACTTGAAGAAGGCGGTCAGAGCATGGTACGGAATCGAGACCGTCAGGACCGGCAGTTGGCAACGAAGCAGATTCCGCAAGTCCTCCCGCAGAAATCGCCACAGACTGCGCGCCACCATGCGCACGTAACGCTGGCGCAAGTCCCGATTGCGATAGCGGTAGGCCAGGCTCAGCAAGTAGACGGCCAGCGGCAGACGCAAGGCATCCGGCCGCGCGATCACGAGATGCCCGGGATAGAAGTTCTGCGGAGGATGCTCGTCGTCCGGGCGGAAGTGGTAGGAAGGTTTCCAAGCACTGGCGCCCATCGCCTCGGGCTCGGCGGCGATGAACTGCCCCCAAAACAAGGCGTCCTGATAGGGCAAGTAGCTTTCGTCCAGAAGCCGGCAGATTTCCTCCACCGTAGGCAGGATGTCGCACGTGATGAAGGCCACCGGCGCCGACATGCAGAAGTGCTCGCCAATGGCCTCGACGGCCCGCTGCAGCGTCGCGGCCAGATTGCCTTCCACGTCCGCGATCGTCACATCGACCAGACCGTCGTAGATGCGGCGCGGGCCGACCAGCAGCGGCTCGTGAAAGCGGCCGGACTGCCGCAGGCGTTCGATCACTTCGGCCACCAGACACCGCCCCCACGGCAAGGGCTGGGCAGCCTTGAATCCGGTCAGCATCTGGCCGGGCGGCATGCCTTGCGGCACGGCGTCCGGTCCAGGATCGCTGCCGCCGAGCACCAGAATGGGCAGACGGACTGACATGCTCCTTACCGATTCATTCCGGCAACAGTTCTTCCCGGCACTGCCGCACGATGTCGATTTCGCTGGCTCGATACAGGTGTACCGGTTGATCCCTCCAGAACAGCGTTTCGCTCCGGCCGCAATTCAACACCTTTCGCAACCGCAGCCAGTTGACCTGAATCGAAGTCAATCCACAGCGTGCGGAGGCCTGAGTCAGGGTCAGCCATTGGTCCTGTTCCGGCGGCCGATGACGCTGGATTCTAAGCCACAATTCCTTGTGCCAGCCGGCCAAATTGTCTTCCGCCGGAGAGGACGCGAGCGTGCGTTGGCGCGACTCCTGTCGATGCGCCTGGATGCAGCGAGCGGAACAGACTTGCTGAGCCCGATGCTTGAGGCGGAACGTCTTTCCACAGTACTTGCACTTCTGTCTCTGCGTCACGTGCGGGTGTTCGGTGACTTTCTTTAGCCGCAGGTGGCTGCGCAGGACGACCCAAGTCCCTCGATCATTCTTCGTGAGCAGGCCGTTCTGCTGCAACAGTTTGCGGAGTGGTCCCGGATCCGTGCCCAACTGGCGAGCGGCTTCCCGCACGGTCACGTAGGGTTGCGGCCGAGGCTCGACGACGCGGTCGCCATACCGTTTTCGGATTTTTTCGCGGATTTGACGGACCCGCTCCCGGGTCACGTGCAGAACGTCGCCGATTGCGGCCAGCGTCGCTCCGGACTTCAGCAGTTCGACGACCTGCTGGAATTCCTTGCTGCCTTTGTCAGTCCATTTCGCTCGAGGCCAGCGGGACTCAACCACCCCGTCCTCGACCAGCCCGCTGACGGTCTCCATGACTCGGTGAAAGGGCACCTTCAGCTTGGCGGCGATCGCCTTGTTTCTGTAGCCTTGCTTGCGCAGAGCTGCGACTTGAGACTCGAAGGATTGCACGGCTTCCTCCTACGTTGTTTCCAAGACTCCCCATGATTTTACCCTCATCGGTCGGGCTGTAAAGTACCTGTGCGGGATGCGGGATGCGAGATGCGGGATGCGGGTTGCGGGTTGCGGGTTGCGGGTTGCGGGTTGCGGGATACAGGATACGGGAGGCGGGATTGACGAGCAGCGGCGGAGAACTGAGGCGAACGACGCGGGAAAGGACACGAGAACAACGTGTGCCCGGCCTTCCGGCACATGGCTGGCGGCCCGCGTTGCTCACGGATTGTCCGGGCCGGGTTTCAGAGCTAATCCGGGGCGGACACTTCCGGCTGAGCGGCCAGGAGCGACCGCCAGATTTCTCGAATCGCGGAAGGATCACCCAGCCGGTCGGCCAGAACGAGTTTGGCGGCCGTCATTTCCCGCGGAGTGGGAGTGCGGGCCAAAACGGACAAGAACAAGTGCTCGACCTTCTTCTCGGACGTCAGACGGCTGCGAGCCAGACGCGGCAACCATGCGGGGCCAGGCCACTCGTCGCCCGGCCGAGTTTCGATGATCTGCGGTGGTTCCACGCTGGGCCGCAGCCATGACCGCCGCGCCATGGCCCCGGAGGACACGTACTCGGTGACGGGCCGCTGATGGACGGACTGAACGAGCATCTTGTACACGTCGCGGTCGCCGCTCGGCGGTGAGTAGGAGCGGGCAAACAGAGGCTGTCCGCCCGACTCCGGAGCATCCATCCAGCTCTCGGGCATTCGCTTGCCCGACAAGCCGAACGGCTCGCTGAGGACAATCCAGCGGACGAGCCCCTTGGTGTGGAAGTCATGCGCCGCGAACTCAGCCGCCAAGGTGTCCAACAGTTCGGGGTGCGACGGCGGATTGTGAGACCCCATGTCGTCCACCGGGTGCGTGAATCCGTAGCCAAACAGCCAACTCCACACTCGGTTGACCACGGCTCGGCGGAAATCCTCCGAAGCCACCACCAGCTTGGCCAACTCGCGTCGCCGGTGGACCTCGCTGACCAAGCCACTATGCGAGATCGCTTGACCGTTCAACTCCGGATAGGCCATCCCCAAACGGCCGTTCGGCAGCCGATAGAACAGCTCTGCGTCCTTGACCGCCCCGCTTTCGCCGGGATAGTCCGCGTCCGACAAGGAGACAACTTGCGACCGGCTGTCCCGTTCGACCCGCAGTTGGCGGAAGAATGCGTTCAGCTCCCAGAAGTCTCCCCGCTCCCAACCATCGGACGGATGAGCGTGGCAGCTGGTGCACACCAACTGCTTGCCCAAGAAGACGCGGGCCGTGCGGTCGGTTGCCTTCTTTGCGTGCTCTTGCGCTCCCGCCAAAAGGAAATTGACCGCTCCGTTGAAATCCTCCGCGCCCGGCCGATTCGCTCCGCTGGCGGTCAACAACTCGAATACGATCTGCTCTTGCGGCTTGTCTGCCCGGATCACCTCGGTCAGGTAGGCTGTCAAAGCCGTGCGACTGAACTGGCCATCGTTGGACTCCTCCTCGGCGGAACCGATCAGCGAGGTGGTCCACAGTCGGGCCCAGTGCCGGGCAAATTCGTCGCTTGCCAACAAACGGTCGACCAACTGCCGGCGATGCGACTGGTCCTTCTGCTTGGCCCGCACGAACTGCTTGAGTTCGTCGCTGGTGGCGTGCCGGCCAGCCAGTCGCAGATACGCCCGATCGCACCAATCCTCGTCTGCCGCGGCCGGCGCGGGCGTCACGCTGTGCTCTCGCCAACCCTGCCGCAGCGCTTCATTGATGAAGGCAATCACCTCGGCGTCGGCCGAGGGCTTCCGCGGCTTGGGAATCGGCCGCGGGGCATCTGCCGCCGAGGCGACACGAGGCGCCGGCGGGCCCGGCGGTGAAGTCGCCACCTGCTGCGGAACCGTCGGCTTGCTCCCTGCATCCCGCCGACTGCCCTCGGCCTCCTGGCCGCCGGACTCGGTCTTCGCCACGGGCGTTGGGCGATCGACGTCAGACACGTCCGGAACCGATCCGTTGACGCCCGCCTGGCCGTTGACCTCGGACTGGCCGTGGATGCCGCTTTGGGCCAAGGGCTGGCCGGAAGGCTCGCCTAACTGCCGCGCCGCGTAAACCCCTAACAAGACCGCCACCGCCAGCAGACTGACTGCCAAGCCCAATGGGAGCCAACTGCGACCGGAATCCCGCTGGATGCGATGCTCGGCCGCCACACGGACCGCCGCCTCGCCGTGCCGAGGGGGCGGTTCGGGCTCATCCAAAGCACGCACTGGGGGGGCGACCGGCAGCGTTGCCGCTGTAGTCGCCAGGGGCGGCCCGAGGTCTTCCGCCGCCAAGGCCGCCCGCGCAGCAGCTTGCTGTCGGGCTTCCCAGGCCTGCAGGATCGTGGAGGTCAGGTCGGGAGGATAGTGGCCACCCACGACCTCCTCCAAACCCGACTCCAAGATCCTTTCGTCGTACTCCGCGCTCACCGCACTTTGCCCTCAATGCAATTCCGCAACACCTGCTTGGCCCGCTGCATCAAGTTCTTGGCGCCATGTTCCGAAATACCGAGCGCCGCCGCAATGCTGGCACGCGACTCCCGATCCCGAAACCGCATTTCCAGAGCCAACCGAGCCCGAGAGGTCAACTCTTGGAGGCATTCCCGTAAAGCCTCCACCATTGCCTCTCCATCGTCTTCTCCGGCCCACTGCTCCCAGGCCCGGTCGAACTCCTCGATGTCCTCGACCACGATTACCTTGCCCATCTTCCGCTGAACGGAAATAAACTGGTTGTGGGCGACTTTGCGGAGGTAAGCCGCAGTTGCTGCGGGACCCAAATCCGTAAACGGATGCTGCAGCACCGATAGAAACGTCTCCTGCGTCAAATCATCGGCCAGAGCCGGTTCACAGCCCAAGGCCCGCAGATAACGCCACACGCCAACTTGATACTTCTCAATCAGTCGAGCAGGATCGAAGCCGGTCGTTTCTGGCGTCGTCGCCGTTTCCATGTACTGCCGCAATCACTAAAGCGGGCGAAAGGCCGAAAAGTACTCAGACTGTTCGGCGAGCGTCAGACAACTTATTGCCCCCGCGTTGACCCCAAACGCCACTCGCATCGCCCATCAGCATGACGTAAGTGATTACCCAAAGAGCATTTGCGGGTCAGTCACAGCCTCGTCGCTCGCTCCCTGCGGAAACAGGAGCCGCGAATTCATGAGCGGATCTAGTCGCTGAATCAGCACAGCCTTCAGCCCCAACGCGCCAGCACTCTCGGCCCTGACCACTCGCACCGAAACCGGCTCCAACTCTCGCCAAGCCGCCGTCTGCAGAATTTGCCCAATCTGCCCGCCCACGTCGACCGACGCGCCGACAAACAGACAATGCCGATGGCGGGCGAATAACGCATAAACGCCTGGAAATGCGTACTCGGCAGTCTTCTCCGCATTCCACTTCGCAACCGGCATGGCCGTGGGAAGTTCCTGACTCAGCCACGACTGATACCGGCCCGCCAGTCGTTTGGCACTCTTGGCTCGTTTGCGGAGTGTCAAAGCAGCCCAGCGATACTCCAGCGGCGTATGCTGGCCGGGATCGAACAGGGCGGCGATTTCATCAAAGCGTTGGGCCAGGGCCGGATCGCACAGAATGCCGTCCAACGTAGTGTCGAAATCGACGCTCAGCCGGTGCAAAGCCACCTCGCTGGCAAAGCCGTAGTTGTCGTCGTCCGCCGGTCGGCCCGTGCGACGTTTGTCGATCCGTGGCAACTGGCCCTGCTTGCGGATTCCCAGCAGCAACTGATTCCAAAGCACGGGCTCGCCAGGGATGTCTTGCCGAGCACACTCGGCGATGAACTCCGCGTTCAATTCGGGGTCCGCCAGCACATAGTCCGCCGATTTGCCGCCCGGCAGAGCTTGGTACGCTATTTTGATGGCACGGGTCAACTCGGCACGCTCGCTGGCGGAGATCCTGAGACGCCCTCGTTTGAAGCTGGGCAAACTCGCCATTAACTTTTTCTTCTTGCCGCCCTTGGTCGTTGGCACGCTCCTTCGCGGATCTTCGGCGCCGTCCAGCGGACTTCCGACGCAAGCCTGGTCCAGCCGATCCTTGGCGCGGCAGGCATACTCGGTCGAGAGTTCAATTCCGATCCACTGCCGGCCGAGTTTCTTGGCAACCGCCAGCGTGGTGCCGCTCCCGCCGAACGGATCGAGGACGACGTCCATGGGGTTCGAGCACATGCGGATAATCCGGCCCAGCAGTTGTTCGGGCATCTGGCAACCGTGAAATCCTTCGCGTTCCTTGAACGTGCCGGCGACGCGGGGAAAGTACCACGTATCGTGATCCGCCGCAAAACTGCGCGGCACATCCTGCGGCCGCAAAATCCAAGTGTTGTCCGGCAGTCGCCCGCGCGGGTTGGCTCGCAAGTCGGCGTAGACCAGTTGCCGCGCCGACGGGACGCGCACCGCCGGGTTGTCCTCGTTAAAGGTGAAATCCGCCGGATCCTTGACGAAGTGAAACAGGTGCGTGTGAGAACGGCTGAAGCCCCGCCGGCAATTCACGCCAAACGTGTAGTACCAGATAACCCAACTCCGGCAGGCAAAGCCGACATCCCTTTGGGCGATCAGCTTGAGTTCGGCGGCAAACTCGTCCCCAATTGCCAGCCAGAACGTGCCATTGGGGCGCAAGGCGTGGTGAACGCCCGAGATCCAATCCCGCGACCAGTTTAGGTATTCGTCCGCCTGCCGGCAGTCGTGGTACACGTCGTACTTGTACCCAATGTTGAACGGCGGATCGGCAAACGCCAGATGGACCGACTCCGGCGTCAACTGGCGCAGCGTCGCGACGCAGTCTCCCTGATGGATGGTATTGATCGGCAACCCCACAGCCTCTCCTCCTGCCCAGCATGCCAGCTTGACGCCAGCCAAAATCGTATGCGATTGCAAGCTGCAGTTCAATCGACCTGAACCGGCGACGCACCTCATGAACCGCTTTCCTCGCCGGCCAATCCGTTCCCTCGCTTTGTGCGCTGCCGGGGGAGGATTAACCGTGTGATGGCCAGCGGAGGCCGCGAAGCCACGGTAGAATTTCGGGGCACCGAGTAGAGGCTCACAACAACAATCGGTCGCTCATTTTTCTGTCACTTCATCTTTCTGTCAGTTGCTCCCTATTTTTCAGAAAGAAGAAGAAAGCTGACAAAAAGATGAGGTGACAGAAAAATGAAGAAGAGGAGGTTCCCGCTCAATGGCCGGGCAATTTCTGTTGGGCATCGACAACGGCGGCACTGTCTTCAAAGCGGCTTTGTTCTCCCCAGACGGGCGCGAGGTGGCAGTGGCGGCCAACAAAACCGACACGCTCTCGCCGGCGCCGGGCTGGTCCGAATTCGACCTCAACCAATTGTGGTCGGCAGCGGCCGCCGCAGTGCGGGACGTGATCGGCATGGCGCGCATCGATCCACGGCAGATCGCGGGCGTCGCCTGCACGGGGCACGGCAATGGGATCTACTTGGTAGATGCCGCCCTCCGCCCCGTCCGCAACGGCATTTTCTCGGCCGACGCGCGAGCCCGCAGCTACGTCGAACGCTGGACCGCCGCTGGCATCGGCCACGCCGTGCGCCCGAAAACGATGCAGTCGCTGTGGCCCGGTCAGCCCAACGCGCTCTTGGCCTGGCTGCGAGACCACGAAGCGGACGCGTACGCCAAGACTCGCTGGGTGCTGATGTGCAAGGATTTTATCCGGTCGCGGTTGACCGGGCAGGCCGCCGCCGAGTTGACGGACATGTCGGGCACCAGTCTGATGGACGTCGGGAGGGCCCGGTACGACCCGGACATCCTGGACCGCTTCGGGATCGCCGGCGCGTTCGACAAACTCCCGCCCTTGCGGCGATCGGCGGAAATTTGCGGCGAAGTCACGCCGGCAGCCGCTGCCGAAACGGGACTGGCCCCCGGCACGCCGGTCGCCGGCGGACTGTTCGACGTCGACGCTTGTGCGTTGGCGTCGGCGCTGCTCAGCGACCGTGAACTGGGCATGGTCCTCGGCACCTGGGGCATCAACGAGTACGCATCGCGGACGCCGGTCACCAGCGACGACGTGTTCATGACTTCGCGTTACTGTTTGCCGGACCACTTCCTGATGATCGAAGCCAGTCCCACTTCGGCAGGCAACCTGGAGTGGGTCATGGGCCAACTGCTGCGCAACTTCGCCGGCGTCGCGGGGCAACAAGGCTTGGATAACTATGCCCAGGTCAACCGGCTGGTCGCCGAGACGAGCCCGGAGGATTCATCGGCGATCTTCCTGCCTTTCCTGTACGGCTCGAATTCGCATCCGGATGCGACCGGAACGCTGGTCGGATTGTCCAGTCGCTGCGACCGCCGCCACGTATTGCGAGCGGTTTACGAGGGCGTGGTCTTCGCGCACCAGACGCATCTCGAGCGTTTGCTGAGATTCCGGGAGCGGCCGCATTGTATTCGCGCCAGCGGCGGCGCCACGCGCAGCGACGTCTGGATGCAGATCCTCGCCAACGCGCTGCAGATCCCGGTCGAGATCCCCGACGGTTCCGAGTTGGGCGCACTGGGCGCGGCGATCTGCGCCGCCGTGGCCGTCGGAGTCTATCCCGACTACCCCGCGGCATGTGCGGCGATGGTCCGAATCGCCCGCACCTTCGCGCCCGAACCGCGTCGTGCCGAGGTCTACCGCGCCAAGTATGATCGCTACCGGCGACTGCTGGCCGCCTTGCACCCCGCGTGGCAAGACCTGCGGACATAAGCTACGATCGTCGTTGTTCGCCACCCGACTCGCGGGCTGGCGACTTGGTCGTGGCGTAAGCTTCCAGCTTGCGAACTGGACCACGGAGGCAGAATAGTGAATTGAAGATAGGCTGCGCCGGCAAGCTGGAAGCTTACCCCACGTGCCGTCACCAGCTAAATCGACAGCTCGCCCGGTTGGTTCAACGGCTTCTGCACTACGACTGGCACCAAAGACATCTCCGTCCTACACTGTCCAACTGCAAGGAACGATCACCATGACAAATCAGCTCTGCCGCCCACGCCGTCAACGATCTGAACAACTCGCTGCCGCCTCCAGATTTGGCGCATGTTCCCGCCGCACGTTCCTCGCCGCCAGCCTGACCGGGATCGGCGCGTTGGCAACACAAACCTCCGTGGTCCAGTGCGGCGAACCGGCAACGACGCCACCCGCTTCGGCCGGCGATCTTCCGCGACTGGACCTACACGTGCACCTGGACAACAGCACCATCGACAACGTACTGGAAATCTCCCGAGAGCGCGGCGTCAAGTTCGGGATCGTCGAGCACGCGGGCACGAAGGAGAACAAGTACCCGGTGGTGGTGAGCAACGATGAGGAACTGGGCCGCTACCTGGCGATGCTCGACGGCAAGCCCGTCTATCGCGGCGTGCAGACCGAATGGACCGATTGGGTCGGTTGCTTTTCGCGGAAGATGCTTGCACGCCTGGACTACATTCTAACCGACGCCATGACCTTTCCCGGCCGCGACGGGCAGCGGGTCAAGCTTTGGGAAAAGGACGTCGAGTCGCGGGTGGAGATGGCCGACAAGCAGGCCTTCATGGAACGCTACGTGGACTGGTACGTGTCCATCATCGAGCAGCAACCGATCGACGTTCTGGCCAATGTCTCTTGGCTGCCGGCGCCGTTGGCGGCGGACTACGACACATACTGGACCGAGGCCCGCGTCCGCCGCGTCGCTAGTGCGGCCGTACGGCACGGCGTGGCCCTGGAGATCAGTTCCGGTTACCGGCTGCCCAAACGCAACTTCCTGGAAGTCGCCAAAGCGGCGGGAGTCAAGTTTTGCTTCGGCACCAACGGGCGTTATCCGAACATGGGCAAGCTGGAGTATTCGCTAGACATGGCCCGCGAACTGGGGCTCACGCGAACGGACTTGTTCACGCCTGCATCGGACGGCCAGAAAGCCGTTCAGCGCAGGCTTCTGTAAGGCGAACGGCACGAATTGAGGCACCCAACGTCCATGACTCCGATCCGGCACCGATCCGCCGGGTCTAGCCGTCAACCTTTCTGGGCGATATGATGGTCAACTCTTAGTTACGCCCTCCGGGGCGAAAGTCCGGCGCAGCCTTCGCGAGGAGAAAGGAATCACAATGTCTGCAACATCCGTCACAACGTTGCTTGAATCTGCCGAAAAGGGCGTGACCGAGTACTTGACACGCGCTCTGCAGGAGGGCCGCATCGACGAGCAGTCACACAATCTGGCGGCGCAGAACACGTTCTCGTCGCTCAAGAAGTGGTTGAAGAACCGGGATTTGCGGCGGATCTCGCCGAAGTTGGCCGAGGGTCTGGCCGAGGCGATCCGGCAAGAACGTTGGGAGGATCTCGTCAACGCCTTCCGGCAGCAGGCTCGATTCGGCACGGGCGGAATTCGCGGCATGATGGCCTTTGATCGCGAGTCGGTGGTCCGCCTTCACACGGAAGGGATTGGGGCACCGATCTTGAAGGGTCCCAACACGATCAACGAAGTGGTGCTGCTGCTGACGTCGGCCGGGGTGGCCCGATACGGCAAGGCCCAGAGTCCGCCGTTCGAGAAGGTCGTCATCGGCTACGACAGCCGCGTCCGCGGATTCGATTTGGCCAAGATCGTGGCGGAACTCTTTCTGGCCTACGAATACACCGTGTACTTTTTCGACGAGCCGTGCCCGTATCCGGAAATGACGTTTGCCATTCCGTATCAGGGCATCAAAGCGGACCTCGGAATCCTGATTTCGGCAAGCCACAACGACTACCGATACAACGGCTACAAGCTTTCGTGCGCGAACGGATCGCAATTTGATCCAAGTGCACGGAACGAAATGTACAACAAGTACATCGCCAAGGCCGCAACGTCCGCCGTCAAGTTGTGCCCTTTTGCCGACGCGCCGCAAGAACGCCTGGTTTTTCTGGGCGGCGACGAGCGGATACCCAGGTTCGACTACTGCGGGCGGCAAGACCACGTGATGAACATCCACGAGCAGCATGCCGCTCACGTGAAGACCTTCCTGATGACGGATCTGGCGGCCCAGCAACAAGCGGCGGCCGAACCGCTGCACATCGCCTACTGTGCCTTTCATGGCGCCGGGCGGCGAGCCGTGCCGCGACTGCTGAAGGATGTGGGCTTTTCGGACGTCAAGGTCATCACTCACGGGGGACTGAACGATCTGAACGGCTTGTTCCCGTCGTTCTGCAGCGAACCCGGACTCGAACAACAGCCGGACCCCGGCGACACGCGCGCGGCAAAGACGGCGGTCGAGGCATTCAAAGCCGAATACGGCAGTTTCGACGATGTCGATATCCTGATTGGCACGGATCCCGACGCCGACCGGTGCGGCGTGGTTGTCAAAGTGCCCCCCGCTCAGCGACACCTGTATGACGGCCAGGATTGGATGCTGCTGCCGGCCGATTCGATGTGGGCCCTGTTGCTGTGGTACCGTTTGCACCGTGAGACGGAACTGCACGGACACCCGCTGGACTGCGAGAAACGATTTATCGCCCAGTCGCACACCACGTCCGACAGCATCATCCTGTTGGCCCGCAAGCATGGCTTGGGGGTCGTCAAGACATGGGTCGGATTCGCGGCTTTGGCGGCGGCGGTCCGCGATGTGTGGGACGGCAAGCCGATCCCGGCGCTGGACGAGGGACGGCTGGGCAAGACGGCGGAACTCTGCGATCCGTTCGTGTGCGAATATCAGGACATGAACAACGGCCAGCGCTCGTTCAATATCGGCGCGATGGAGCAGAGCAACGGATTCTCCCTTTTGGGCGGCCGGCCCCCGGATGAACGGTCGCTGGGTGTCGGCGGCCACGTGCGCGACAAGGACGGGACGCTGGCCGCGCTGCTGGTGGCCGAAGTCGCCGCGTGGGCCAAGTCGCAAGGGACGACGATCTTCGAACTGATCGACAAACACATCTTCCTCGATCCTGCGATTGGCCTGTTCGTCAACCACTACGAACCGGACCCGATGGACGGCGAGTATCCGGGCATCGAAGGCGACCGCAAGAAGAAAGAAATCCTGCGCCGGGCCTTGGGCTTCTTCCAACTGGCCCTGGCCAACGACTTCCAAATCGCCGGCCGCCGCGCCGTTTCCGCTTGCATCTACCGAACGGGCAAGTACGACGCCATTTATCCGCCGACGTACGATTTCCAATTCCCGGACGAAGGCGTGCGGTTCTACCTGGAAGACCCCACCCATGACGGCAAACCCTTCAATCACGTCACGGTGCGGCCTTCCGGAACCGGGAATTCACTCCGGTTTCACATCCAACTCCGCGACTTGGCGACGGAGGCCGACGTGGTGGAAAAGAAACAGAAGTTGATGGCGGACGCCAAAGCCATCGCGGACCAGTTGCGGGAGCTTCTCCGGGCGCCACGCTAAGGTTCGCTCCGGGGCGATTTGTAGGTTGAAGTCTCGGACTGGAGGATGCGCGCTCCACGCACAGATCCTGGGTCGCGACCGACGGCCGCGCGAGACGCTTGATATATCCAGAACCGCCGTCAGTGATGTGGTGCTTCTGGCGCGGATGGCCGAGACCTTGTCTGGCGGGAGCACGGAATGTCCGCAAATCTGGTCTGTATGGGAGTGGATCTCGGCACCGGCGGTGCCCGCGCGGTGGCCATGGATTTCCAGGGGCGATTGGTCGCCGAGGGACGCGCTGATTTTCCTGCTGCCGCGTCGCGCGTCGAGGGGCCGTGCGTGCAACAGGATCCGCTGGCTTGGAGGGCGACTGCGGAAGCGGCGTTGCGCGATGCAACGGCCCGGTTGCCGGCCCGTTGCGAGATCGTTGGCATCGCCGTGGATGCGACGTCCGGCACGTTTCTGCTGTGCGACGAGGACAACCGGCCGCTGACGCCGGGGGTGATGTACAACGACATGCGGGCGGCGGCCGAAACGCCGGAAGCTGCGGACGCCGTCTGCGACGCCTTGGCACCGTACGGCATTCAAGTCGCCACGGCCTTTGCACTGCCCAAGTTGCTGCACTTCGCGCGGCACGAGCCCGCTGTCTTTTGCCGCTGCCGCCGCGTCGTGCATCAAACGGATTGGATCGTCGGCGCTCTGTGCGGCCGCTACGACGTCTCGGACGTTTCGACGGCGCTCAAGACGGGCGTCGACCCGGCGAGCCTGCAGTGGCCGGAGCCGATCGAATTCCGATTGGGAATCCCACACCGGTTGCTGCCCGAGGTCGTCTTGCCGGGAACGCCCGTCGGCCACGTCACGGCCGAGGCGGCCGCGGCCACGGGACTGCCCGCCGGCGTGCCCGTAGTGGCCGGCGCCACCGACGGGATCGCGGGCTGTCTGGCTTCGGGGGCCAAGGAAGCGGGGGACGTGAACTTGACGCTGGGTACCACCCTGACCTTCAAAGCGATCAGCCCGCAGCCGCTGCTGGATCCGGATGGAGTCGTGTATAATCATCGGCATCCGGCGGGCGGCTACCTGCCCGGCGCCGCGTCCAGCACGGGAGCGGAGTGGGTCGAGAAGTTTTTTCGAGGCGAGAATCTCGAACGATTGGGACGCGAAGCGGCGGCCCGGCTGCCCACACGGCAGATCGTCTATCCGCTGGTCAAGACTGGCGAGCGATTTCCGTTTGCCTGTACGATGGCCGCCGGTTTTGGCCTCGACGAGATCGACGACCCCACCGTGCGTTTCGCCGCCGGGATGGAGGGAACGGCGTTTCTGGAGCGATTGGGAATTGAACGATTGGAGCAGTTGGGGCTGCGGACCGGTGCGACCGTGTATGCCACCGGTGGCGCAGTGGCGGGGGAAACGTGGCTGCGGGTCCGCGCGGCGGTCAGCGGCCGGACGTACTCGGTTCCGCGGTATCCCCAGTGCGCCGTGGGGGCAGCGGTGTTGGCCGCGATGCCGCACGTGGGGTCGTGTCGCGAGGCCGTGGCGGCGCTCGTGCGGCCGGGGCGCACGGTGGAGCCGGAGCCGCGGCTTGCCGCCGCCTACGTCGAAATGCTGGAGCGGTTCCGGGCCGCGATGCAGGAACGAGGCTGGCTGTGAGCATTTTCAAAGCCTGTGACATTCGCGGCGTGGTGGGTCAGGAATGGGGGGCGGACGAGGCCCGCCGCATCGGCCGTTCGTTGGGGCAGATGATTCGGACTCGCGGCGACGCTTCGGTCTGCGTGGGCGGGGATTTCCGCCGCAGCACGCCGCTGCTGAAGCAGGCATTCGTCGAAGGATTGCTCGATGCCGGCCTGGCGATTCATGACGTGGGTCAGCAGCCCACGCCGGTCGTCTACTTTGCCGCCCGGCAACTCGGCTGCCGCAGCGTCGCGGTGGTCACCGCCTCGCACAACCCCGCCCGTTACAACGGGATCAAGTTCGTGGTGGCCGGCCGGCCGGCCGTTCCGCAGTTGGTTCAAGAACTGGAAGCTGGTTGTCAGACGCCGCCGCCGGACGAACCACGCAGTACCGTAAGCTACCACGACGTAACGGCCGCATATCAGGACTGGGTGATCCGGCGAGCGGCCGAGTTCCTTAGCACCGCCAACCATCTGGTTACGGGGCTCCGCCTCGTAACCCGCGGACCGCGAGGCTCCGCCTCGCATCCGGCCGGCGGAGCCGGCGAGGCAGTGCGTACCCAGGCGGGAGCCTGGGAACGAGGACCAGAGCCGTCCCTATCGGTGGTTCTGGACGCCATGGCCGGCGCGTTCACCCACATTGCTCCCCGCGTGCTGGCCCGCGCTGGCGCCACTGTCACCGCGCTCACGCCGGCCATCGATCCGGATTTCTCTGCGCGGACCCCCAACCCGGCTCGCGATGAGAACCTGGCTCCGTTGATCGAAGCGGTGGTGGAAGGAGGCAGTCACGTTGGCATCGGCCTGGACGGCGACGGTGACCGCGTCGTCTTCGTCGATCATGCCGGGCGCGTTGTGCGGCCCGAACAGCTGGCCGTGGTGTTGATTCAACATTTCTTCGATCGGCCGGCGGTGGTCTACGACCTGAAATGCGCTTCGATCGTGGCGGATGCCGCCGCGGCTCGCAATGGCAAAGCGGTGATGCAGCCCAGCGGCTACGGATTCATCAAGACTGCGATGCTGGAACTGCAAGCCGAATTGGGCGTGGAAGTCAGCGGGCACCACTTCTTCGGCGCGCTGGACGGCGGCGACGACGGTTTGTTCACCGCGCTCGTCGTGCTGGGGCTTCTCCGCCGGACGGGAAAACGGCTGGCGGAATTGATCGAACCGATTGGCTGGCCGGCGATCACGCCGGACTTGCGCGTCCCGTACGAAGGCGACGCGGCGGCGGTCGTCGAGGCCATCGCCGCCAGTTGCGGCGGCACGGTCATGCGACTGGACGGCGTGCGAGCCGAATACGACGGCGGCTGGGCCCTGGCCCGGGCTTCGATCACCGAATCGGCCGTCACGTTTCGTTTCGAAGGCCGAGACCCCAGTCACTTGCGCTGGATTGCCGAGCACTTCCTGGCGGGCGCCGGCGAGCTGCGCAACCAGGTGCTGGAGAAACTCGATGACTGACAGCTCGGGACAACCCGCACGGCCAACAAAGTAGGCCGTGCCACACCGAGGAAACTCGCGGAGCCACGTTGTGAAACAGTCGATCGGCACGTTCCGCTGGCCGGGCGATCCGGAAAACGAACGCAGGAAAATGGAAGAGGCTGACAGAAAAATGGGGTGACAGAAAAATGAAATGCGGGACAAAAGGACTACCTGTTCCAGTCATCTTTCTGTCATCCGATTTTTCTGTCAGCCGCCTTTTTCTGCTTCCGCTTCCAGCACTCGCCGCCAGCGGCGGGGCACTTCCGCGAAGGCTGCGCAGTACGTCGCATCCAGCGGCACCTCGACGGCCTTGTCGGGTTCGAGGAACAGCGGCATGTCCGTCAGGACGTCGCCGGCCGCCATCGGCACGACGTACGCTCGGACGCTGAGGCCGCTTTCGTAGGCAGCCTGGGTCAACGGCTTGCCGGCCAGTGGGACGTACTCCTCGCCGGCGACTTCTTCCCAGATCTCCGCGTGAATCCCGTGTGGGTCGCGCCGCCCGGGCGAGTGCAAGTCGACAATCAACAAGTGGACTTGGTTTTCGAGAAGCGAGGCGGCCTTTTCCACGAAGGAACGCATCGCATTGCGGCTTGATTTGTTTCCGGGGGAGACGATTTCCACGATCGCGACAATCTCATCTCCACTCTCGTGTCGAATCGTGACGTTCTTTTTCTTGCGACGATAAAACCCCAGTTCGGTCTCCGCGACCGGCTGCAGCTTGGGCGGCGCAAGCAAAACGCCGCCCCCCCGTCGGTCCGATACGTTTTCGCCGTCATCATCTGCACGATCGGTTCCCTCTCCCTGAAGCGTTAGCACGTCCGGCCCAAAGCCTCCAGCATATTGCTCCCGCAGCGCGTAGTACTCCGGTGGAAGCAGCCCGCGGTTCAGCGCCCGCGCGATTTCTTCGATCCAGGCATGATGAAAGTCATGGAAGATGCCGGCTTCCACGCGAGTCCAATCATGTACGGCCATCCGGTTTCTCCTTCCGTCCGTTCACAGCTCAACTTCCGCAGCAGGAACTTGACCTTCCACGTGCCACTCAACGGGCTGGGGCTGCCGTCCGGACGGTTGCCGTCCGTCCCTGCGGGATATAAGATGGGGCAGCAAGTCCCGCACTGCGATCATCCACAACGCTGCTCGAACTTGAGCCGATAGGAATTCGCACGCGGGCCCCAAAGTTCACGAGAGATGAAAACGGTCCTCGCACGGCTCTATTCGCCAGAACGAGGGGGAATCCATGATGAACCCGATGTCGCGCAGTTATCTGGGTGTGTTGACGTGGGCGGTGTTGACGGCCGTCGCCGTTGCAGGCGGTCCAACCGACCAGGAGTTGCTCAAGACTCTGCCTGAGGCCGAACTGGCGCTCAAGGACACGCTGGACCATTGGGGCCTGCCGTTTTCCGATCAGTTGCGTCGGTTCACGCAAGCTCAGCAGTATTGGCTGGATCTGCTCGGCGCAGAAGCCCCCAAGGATTTCATGCTGGGCACACAGCATGGCCTGGAGAAGATCCCGAAAAACAAGTACTGGTTCAAAGGCGCCTACGGCAACCGGGTCCACCTGCAGGCGGCCCGGAACGAAGCCGAGAGCTTCCAGGTGGCGGTACTGCCGGCGATCGGCAAGAAGCTCGGCCGCGTCACGCTGGCGTCCGGCCCGTTGCGTCAGGAGAACGGTCCGGGAGTGATCGCGGCCACCGCTTTCACGATCTACCGCGTGGGCTATGTCCAGACCGTGCCGCCGCAGTACCCGGTGCTGTACGTCGGTCCCTGGCCCGACGTGCTGCTGCCCAACGGGCCGCTGGAGATCGCCGGGACCGACCTGGGGCTGTTCTGGGTCGATGTCAAGGTGCCGCGCGACGCCGCGCCTGGCGCCTATCATGGGCAATTGACGCTCGAAGCCGACGGCCACCGCGTGCCGGTCGAGGTCCACCTTCGAGTTCACTCGTTTGCTTTGCCCGACCGCGTGCCGTTTCCCATTGCCGTGTGGACCGGTGCCACGTGGCCGCCGGGCCAAAAGATGAGCCCTGAAGACTACCGCCGCACGCTGGCCATGTTCCTGGAACACGGCGTGGACCCGATCTCGGTAGGCAAGGAAGGCGTCGTGCTGGACAAGCTGGATCTGCCGGCCTTCGACGAGAACATCGAGTTCTGTCTGGCCCGAGGGCTGCAGCGTTTCGAGATACCCAACTCGGTCAAGTCTCCCGAGAAGCTGCGGCCGCTGGTCGAACACCTTCGCCAAAAAGGCTGGCTGGACAAGGCGCTCGTGTATTCCAGCCACGACGAGCCGACGGAGGAAACGCTCCGCGAGTCCAACATCCCCTTCTACCGCCAGATGAAGAAGCTGTATCCCGACCTGCAGGTCTACCTGGCCAGCCAGCACTACCAGGGGATCGACCAGGCGTGCGACATCTGGATGAGCGACGTGTCCACGGCCTTGGGCGCCGGGTTTGCCGCCGAACATCGCGGGCGCAGCGAGCTGTGGTTTTACTACTGCCACCTGCCGATCCACGTCGATTTCTGCCGGCCGCTGGTCCATGCTCCCAACGTGCAGATCGACAACGAGGCGATCGAGCATCGGCTGGCGCCCTGGCTGGCGTGGAAGTACCAGACGCCGGGAATGTTCATCTGGGCCGGCAACCGCAGTTGGACGATTCAGGAGGGCGACAGCACCGGTTGGGAAAAAACCGGCTGGCAACTGTCTGCCAAGATTGCCACGTTCCCCTTCGGCGGCATCCACAACGGCAACGGGTTCCTGCTCTATCCGGGGCCGCACCCCAGCATCCGGTTGAAAGTCCTCCGCGACGGAGTCGAGGACTACGGGTACCTGATGGAACTGAAAAGGCGGCGTTTGCGGGCCGCCGTGCCGGAAACGCCCATCCAGGAGGCCGACGCCGCGCTGGCCGTGCCGCCCGCGATCCTGGTCGACGCGCACTACTTCAACCGCAATCCGAACGGACTGCTCCAGACACGGGAGGCGATCGCTCAGTTGATCGAGACGCTGGCGGAGTGACTCTCGGCCGCCTGCACCTTGCGCCACACGCGCAAGAGGTTGCCGCCCCAGATCTTCGTGATCTGTTCGGCCGTGTATCCGCGGCGGACTAACTCGATGGTCACGTTCAGTGCGTCGGCGTGGTTCTGAAAACCGGGAACCCCGCCTCCGCCGTCAAAATCGCTGCCGACGCCCACGTGGTCGATGCCGGCCATGGCAACCGCGTGGTCGATGTGATCGACGAAGTCCTTGAGACTGGCCGGCGGATACCGACGTTGCAGGTTGGCCATCTCCTGCTGGAAACGCTCCTGCTGCTGCTTGGTGGCCGCCGCAAAATCGCGTTCGGTGACGCCGATGCTCTTGGCGAGATCGTCGATGGCCTTCTTCCTCTCTGGTGACGGTGTCTTGAGAAACCCGCCGACGGCCACGATCTGGATCACCCCGCCGTTGACGCACAGCATTTTCAATTGCTCGTCGGTCAGGTTGCGAGGGTGGGGGTTGAGCGCCGAGCAACCGGAGTGCGAGGCGATGATGGGTGCTTTCGAGACCGCCACAACATCGCGAAAGGTGCTTTCCGCCGCGTGCGAGAGGTCGATCATGATGCCCAGGCGGTTCATCTCCGCAACGACCTGCCGGCCGAACGGGCTGAGGCCGTGATGTTCGGCCTGCTGGTCGCCGAGCTTTGCCGCGGGATTGCAGGAATCGCAGATCTGGTTGTGCCCGTTATGGCACAGCGTGATATAGCGCACGCCCAGGTCACGAAACCGCGCAACGTTCGCCAGGTCGGTGCCCAAGGCATAGCCGTTTTCGATGCCGATCATGATCGCCCGCTTGCCCGTCGCGGCGATCCGCTCGACCTCGTCCGGAGTGGTTGCCAACTCGCACCGGCCGGGATACATTGCGGTGGCCAAACGGCGAATGGCCGAGATTTGTTCCATCACCGCCTGGTGCGCGCGGCGGTAACCGCCGGCGTCGCGAGCCTGCTGCCCAACGTAGGCGGCCAGGAAGACCCCATCGACGCCCCCCGCGGCCATCTTCACCAGATCACACTTCAGCCGCGGATGGTCGATGCCGGGGTCCAATTGCGGGGTCGCATAGCGGGGCCCGGCGATATCGACGTGGGTATCCAGCGTCAGGGCCATCACGTGGATCTGCCGCGCCTTGGCCACCAGCGACTCGTCGCCGGCCGTTTGCCTCGCGGGCTCGGCGCCGAGTACGTGCCCAAACCCGGCCATCCACCACAACAACCCGCCTGCCAAGCCCCACCACCACGCTTTTCGTATCCACTGCATCGTTGTCACTCCTCGGACTGGCGTTGGTGTTGTTACAGCGACAAGACAAATTGGACGAGGTCGGCGATGTCCGTGTCGCTCAACTTTTCGACACGCCCGTGCTTTCCTTCGCGTAGCAACTGCTCGATCGTCGTATAACGCCCGTCGTGCAGGTACGGCGCGGTCCGCCAGACTTCCACCAGCGTTGGGGTATCGAAACTCGCCCGCTCGTCCGACTCGGCCCGAGACCCCACGTCGTGCGCCGTCAGATCGGTGTACAGCGGGGCCGGATGGCACTTCGCGCAGCCGGCCCGGTCGCTGTGAAACAGCCGCCGGCCCCGCTCGGCCGCCGGACTGAGCCGCCCCTGCACCAGCAAGGGGCTCGGCAGGGGCGCCAGCGATTTGAGCCAGGCGTCGATCGCCGCGGCCTCGGCTTCGGGCCGCTCGGACATCAAAATGTGCTTGATGCCCGAGCGGACCGCGGCTTCCGCCGTCGGACGGACGCGCGAAGCCATGGCTGGCGGCGTCCGGTGAGACCAGACCAGGCTCAGCGTATTCTTAGGGTTGCCTTCTCCGTCGTTCAGCAGGTCCCAATTCAACGCGTCGGCGCGGCCCTCGGGGTGACAGCTGACACAGCTCTGCCAGCCTTCCAGACAGAGGCGGGCGTCGTGAAACAGCACTTGGCCGCGACGGACTTCGTCCCATTGCGGCTTCGGCCCCAGTGGAAGATTGCGGACCGTGGCGTCCTTTCCAGCCGCCAGGCTTACCGCCGCGATGCTGTCGGTGAAGTATTCCGCCACGTAGACTTGCGAGCCACCCACGGCCAGGCCTCGCGGACCCACGCCGGGCAGTTTCACGCGTTGCCGGATGCCCGCGAGAAAACCGGGAACGTTGACGACGTCTTCGCCGTTCTTGACGGTGCCGTAGCCATCCGAGGCTCCATCGAAGAAGGCCGCGTTGGAAAAAGCCGCCAAGGGCAGATCTCGGAGATCCGCCAGCAGTCTCGTGGCGTCGATCACGCTCAACTCGTTCGTGCCCGCGTGGGAGACGCAGATCCAGCGGCCGTCCTCCGTGCAGCCGACGCCCCACGGATTGGCCGCCCCTCGCGAGAAATCATCGAGCAAGACGGTGTTCAGCACCTCGCGCCGGCCAACGTCGATGACCGTCAGCGCGTTGGCGTTCATCCACCCCGAGTCGACCCGAACGGTCGGCATGTGATAGCGAGCCACGAGGTGGACGAGCAGAACGTATCTGCCGTCCGGAGTGAACGCGATCCCTCGCAGACTTGTGCTGCCGGTGATCAGCCGGACTTGCGCCGTCTGAAACGTGCGGGTGTCGACCACGGTGACCACGGCGGCAGCGGCCAGAACTCCGAACTGGTCGGCTCGCCCTGCCTGTAGGAGATTGGCCACCCACAGTTCTCTGCCGTCGGGCGACACCGCGGCGGCGACGGGTTCCCGCACCGCCGCCACGCGCGCCAGTTCCTGACGTTGCTCCAGGTCGATCACCGACACGTTGTGATCGAAGCGGTTGCAGACGTACAGTCGCTTGCCGTCGGGCGCGAGCGCCGGGGACATCGCCGTATGGCCGGCAGGGAAGCTCGCGAGAATCTCGCCGGAAGCCGCGTCGATCTCCAGGATCGAGCTGGCCGCGGCGGCACAGGAAACATACACGCGCCGCCCTTCAGGGCTGAGTGCCAATCCCGTGGGCTCGGCCGGCACCAGGACCTTCCGGATGACGCGCGCATCCGGCAGGTCGACGATGGCCAACTGCCCGGCATCGGACAAGCAGGCAAACAGCACTCGCCCATCGCCCGACACCGCGGTTGCCGAGGGCCCCAGATACGCGGCGGCTTGAGGCCGGCCAGCATCATCGGCCACGGCTGCACCGCACGCCGCGAAAACGAGCAATCCGCAACGCCAACTTCGGCAAAATCGGGCGGTCTTCATAACTCGGCCTTTTCCAGCAGCCTTTTCGCACCACGTCTTCTCGATTATCGCACATGTCGAGGGTGAACCGCAACGGGCGAAACGCACGTTCGCGCGACATGACCCCCAAAACCGTGACTCTGCAGGCGGCGTGAAAAAGTGGCAAGCTATCGTTTGTCCCTAACCACAGCAGCGGACGAACTCATTGGCCTGTGAGTGCGGCGGTCAGGTGTTCGCGGAGGAAGGCGGGGAGGTCGCCTTTTTTCAGGTCGGCGGGTTTCAGAAAGCACAGGCGGATCACGTCGTAGTTGGGGTGCCTGGCGTCCAAGTCGCGGTCGTGGCCCAGGGAGGCGACTCGGCCGAAGCCTAGGGCGTTCTTGGGACCCATCAGAAACAGGTCCAGCGAGGCCGGTTTTTTGGTGCAGATCGTGGCCCAGACTTTGCTGTGGCCGGGCGGGGTGTAGTGGACGAGGACTTTGTTGGTCCAGTCGAATTGGCCGCCGGGAGCTGCGCCGGTCAGCAGTTGGATCAACTGTTCCAGCACTTGGGGCTCCCAGAGCACTCGCTTGCCGGGCGTGAAGCCTTTGCGCATCAGGTGCCAGCGCTGGCCGAGGACCTTCCAGGGCGTCAGGTCTTCCACATCCACCGTCTTGGTCAGCTGCTGGAAACTGCGGACGGCTGTCTCCAGGAAGGACCAGAAGGCCGGCGTGTCGATTTCGTCCAGCGCGTAGGCGCGGATTTCGACTTCCTGCCACGGGCCGCGCAGGGCCTTGCAGCGGACCCGCGGTTCGTTGCCGTACACCGGCAGTTCCGACATCTGGTTGAGCGTCTTCAGGTTCAGCCGGTCGATCAGCTCCTCGCGTCCGAAGGCGTTGCGGGCGACGCGAAATTTCAGCTTCAGCAGCCACGTCTCGCCGGTGATGGCGTGCAAGAACCAGCCGTCGGCTTTCTTGGCGGCGGCGATCTCGACGACGCTGCGCGAATTCCAGTCGGTGTCGCTGAACTCGCCCAGTTCGTGAATGCGGTCTACGATGCGATCCAGAATGCGGCCGTCCCATTTGCACGGTTCGCCGCGGCGGCCGACGCGGTCTTGCGTGTGCCAGCGGCGGCCGTCGGTTTCCCACGGCATCTTGGCGTCGCGCCCGACGTCGTCGATGTCCAGGTCGCCGGCGCGGACACGTTCGGCGACCGCCGGATCGTAGACGGGGCGAGCGACGTACGGGCCGGCGGCGAGGACGGGGGCCAGAGCGGTCATCGTGTGGGACACGGAAAGTGGAGAAGTGGCTAGGTGGCTAAGTGGAAAAGTCGAAGAGTCGGGGCGACCAGGAGTACTCTTCGACTTTTCGGCGTCTGAACTTAGCGACTTTTCAACTCTTGGACTCTTCGACTTTTCGGCTTTTCGACTTATCGACTTTTCCACCTGTTCCTCCGGCGGGCCGGCGGCGACGATGCGGCCACCGCGGTCGCCCGCTTCGGGGCCCAGGTCGATGATCCAGTCGGCCTGCTTGATGACGTCCAAATTGTGCTCGATCAGCACCACGGTGTTGCCCAGGTCGACAAGGCGGTGCAGCACCTCCAGCAACTTGGCCAAATCGTCGAAGTGCAGGCCGGTCGTGGGCTCGTCCAACAGGTACAGCGTGCGGCCGGTATCCGGTCGAGCCAACTCGGCGGCCAGCTTGACGCGCTGCGCTTCGCCGCCGGAAAGTGTCGGGGCGGCCTGGCCCAGCGTCAGATAGTCGAGTCCTACGTCGCACAGCGTTTGCAGGATGCGGCGGATCTTGGGGATGTTCTCGAACAGCTTCAACGCCTCGCCGCAAGTCATGTCCAGCACGTCGCTGATCGACTGGCCGTGGTAGGTGACCGCCAGCGTTTCCGGGTTGTATCGCCGGCCTTTGCACGTGTCGCATTCGACCCACACATCGGGCAGGAAGTGCATTTCGATGCACTTCTGGCCGTTGCCTTCGCAGTCCTCGCAACGGCCGCCGGGCACGTTGAAACTGAATCGGCGGGGGCTGTACCCGCGCAACTTCGATTCCGGCAACTGGGCGAACAACGCCCGAATCAACTCGAACACGCCCGTGTGCGTGGCCGGATTGGACGTCGGTGAATTGCCCAACGGCTGCTGGTCGACGCGGATCACCTTGTTGATGTACTCGACACCGCGGATCTCGTCGTGTGCGCCGGGAATCGCGCTGGCCCGGTGCAACCGCCGGGCGAGGGCTTTGTAGAGGACGTCTTCGATCAAGGAACTCTTGCCGCCGCCGCTGACGCCGGTCACCGCGGTCAGCGTGCCCAGGGGGATGCGGACGTCGACGTTCTGCAGGTTGTTGTGGCGAGCGCCGCGGATCTCGAGCCATTCCAACGTAGGCCGGTCACTCCGTGACCGGGTGATCGCGTCTCGGAGCGACGCGGCTACGTGGGCGCGTTGCCAGGATTGGCCGTCGGGCGTGCGCTGCAGGCGGCGGTTCGCCGGGACGGGGATGGCTTTCTGGCCGTCGAGGTAGGGACCGGTCACGCTGCCGCGGCGGCGGGCGATCTGAGCAGGCTTGCCGGCGGCGACGATCTGGCCGCCGTTCTTGCCGGCGCCGGGGCCGAAGTCGCAGACATAGTCGCTGCCCGCGATCACTTCGCGGTCATGTTCGACAACCAGCAGCGTATTGCCCAGGTCGCGGAGTTTGTGCAGGGCAGCGAGCAGCCGTGCGTTGTCCCGCGGGTGCAGGCCGATCGTGGGTTCGTCCAGGACGTACAGCACGCCGCACAGGCCGCTGCCCAATTGGCTGGCCAAACGAATCCGCTGAGCTTCGCCGTTGGACAGCGTTGCTGCGCCGCGGGAGAGCGTCAAATAGTCGAGGCCCACGTCCAGCAGGAACTGGACGCGGCCGGTGATCTCGCGAAGCAGTTCGCCCGCGATCTTGCGCTCGCGCGTCCTGAGTCTCCAGCTTTCGACAACCTGCAGCAACTCGCCCAAGGGCAGGCGGCAAAACTCGTCGATCGTCCGGCCGCGAAAGCGCACGGCGGCGGCTTCCTCGCGCAAGCGACTGCCGCTGCACGCCGAGCATTCGACTTCGTCGACGAACTGCTCCAGTCGGGCGCGGAACGAAGGCGACAGGCGGGAAGCCTCTTCCAGGGCGGGATAGAGGCCCTTGAATTGGAAACGAAAGGCGGGGAAGGGCGACGGTGGGCGGGGCACAGGGCGGCGCCGGTTCTTGAGCGATGTGGACGGAGAGTCGGCGGCTCCGGAGACTGCCGCCCGGCGGCCGGCAGCCACAGAGTCGGCAGCCACAGAGTCGGCAGCTACCAAGTCGGCGGCCACTTCGAACCATTGGTCGCCGGTGCCGTGCATGAGGATGCGGCGGTGGCGAGCGCCCAGTTGATCGAACGGCCGGTCGAGGGGCACGCCGGTGCTGGCGGACAAGGCTTCCAGCATTCGCTGCGACACGCGGTGATCCAGATTGGGCCACAAGGCGACGGCGCCTTCGGCCAGCGTCCGCTTGGGGCTGCGGAGCAGGGCAGACGGATTGGCACCGACTTGTACGCCCAGCCCCTGGCACGACTCGCACCAGCCCAGCGGGCTGTTGAACGAGAAACTGTGCGGCGTCAACGGCTCGAAGCTGCGCCCGCAGCGTTCGCAGGCCATGTGCTGGCTGTGCGTGCGGACCTGCCAGCGAGTCTCCGGCACGTCGTCCTGGGGATAGGCCACACGGATCACGCCCTTGCCCAAGGCCAGCGCGGTTTCCACACTGTCGGCGATCCGCGAGCGGGCTTCCGGCCTGACAACGATGCGGTCGACCACCACCTCGACGTCGTGCTTGCGGCGGCGGTCGATTTCCGGCGGTTGGTCCAGCGGATGCGTGACGCCGTCCACCCGGATGCGGACGTAGCCGGCGGCGCGGATCTCGTCCCACAGTGATTGGTACTCGCGGCCTACGTCGATCTGGATCGGGGCCATGACGTACAGTCGCGTGAGAGCGGGCTCGGCCATGATCTTGTCCATCACCTCGTCGACCGTTTGCGTGCCGACCGGGATATCGCAATCGGGACAGTAAGGTTGACCCAGCCTGGCGGTCAGGATCCGCAAGTAGTCGTAGATCTCGGTAACCGTGCCCACGGTCGAGCGCGGCGTATTGCCCAAATTTTGTTGTTCGATGGCGATGGCCGGCGACAGGCCGTCGATGTGATCGACCTTGGGCTTCTGCATCTGGCCGACGAACTGGCGGGCGTAGGCGCTCAGGCTTTCCATGTACCGCCGCTGGCCTTCTGCGTAGATGGTGTCCATCGCCAGCGAACTCTTGCCGGAACCGCTGGGGCCGCAGAACACGGTCATGGCGTCGCGTTGGAGGCGAGCGTCGACGTTCTTCAGGTTGTGCTGCTGGGCGCCCTGGACGATGATTTCCTTGGACAAGGCGCCCTTGCCGTTGGTCGGCCCACGGCGCGGCACGGCAGGCGTGCGCCGCTTCGTCGTGACGCGACCGGCCGCGGCAAGCACGCCGGCCAGTGCCCGGCCGGTGTACGAATCCTCCCGCGCCGCCAATGCTTCCGGCGTGCCGCTGGCCACGATCCTGCCGCCCGCGTCGCCGCCCTCGGGTCCCAGGTCGATAATCCAGTCGGCTGTCTTGACCACGTCCAAGTTGTGTTCGACGACCAGCACCGTGTTGCCGGCGTCGACGAAATCGTGGAGCACTCTGAGCAGCAGCTTGATGTCGGCAAAGTGCAGCCCCGTGGTCGGCTCGTCCAACAGGTACAGCGTTCGGCCCGTGCTGCGTTTGACCAGTTCGCGGGCCAGTTTGATCCGTTGAGCCTCGCCGCCGGAGAGCGTGGGCGACGGCTGGCCCAGCTTCATGTAGTCCAGCCCCACGTCGTGCAGCGTCTGCAGCTTGTCACGGACTTGGGGGATGTTTTCAAACAGGTCCAGCGCCTGCTGGATGTCCATCTCCAGCACCTCGGCGATCGAGCGGTCCTTGAACTTGACCTGCAGCGTTTCGCGGTTGTAGCGATGGCCTTCGCACACGGGGCACGTGACCCAGACGTCAGCCAGGAAATCCATTTCCAGCCGCGTCGAGCCGTTGCCTTCGCAGGCTTCGCAGCGGCCGCCGGTGACGTTGAAGCTGAACCGGCCCGGCTTGTGGCCTCGCCGCCGCGACTCGGGCATCTGGGCGAACAGGTTGCGGATATCGTCGAACACCTTGATGTACGTGCCCGGATTGGATCGCGGCGTGCGTCCGATCGGCGACTGGTCGATGGCGATCAGCTTGTCCAGGTGCTGCAGTCCTTCGATCGCCCGGTGCGCGCCGGGATGACCGTCGCCCCGGTTCAGATCCCGCCGCAGCGCTTCGACCAGGATGTCGTTGACCAGCGAACTCTTGCCGGACCCGGACACGCCGGTCACGCACACGAACATGCCGAGCGGGATTTCGACGTCGATGTTCTTCAAGTTGTTGTGCGCCGCGCCCAACACGCGCAGCCGGGCCTCGCCCAACGACCGGCGCTGCGGCGGGACTTCGATCGCCAGTCGGCCGGACAGGTATTGGCCCGTCACGCTGCGCTGCGTCTTGAGGACTTCCTCATATCGGCCCGCCACCACGACTTCACCGCCTCGCACGCCGGGGCCGGGGCCAAAGTCGATGATGTGGTCGGCGGCCCGCATCGTGTCCTCGTCGTGCTCGACCACCAGCACCGTATTGCCCATGTCGCGCAAGCGTTGCAGCGTCGCCAGCAGGCGGCTGTTGTCCCGCGAGTGCAGGCCGATGGAGGGCTCGTCCAGGATGTACAACACGCCCACCAGGCCGCAGCCGATCTGGCCGGCCAGTCGGATGCGCTGTGATTCGCCGCCGGACAGCGTCGGGGCGGTGCGCCCCAGCGTCAAATAGTCCAAACCGACGTTGAGCAAGAACCCGAGCCGGCCGCGAATCTCCTTCAAGACCTCGGCGGCGATCAGCGCGCGGGTGTCGTCCAGTTCCAACTCGCCGAAGAAATCGGCGGCATCGCGAATGGACAGGTCGCAGACTTCCGGCAACGACAGCCGGCGGCGCTGCTGGAACCTGGGATTCGCCGTCGTCACCTTGACCGCCCGCGCCTGCGGGTTCAGCCGCTGCCCGCGGCACGCGCCGCAGGGCGAGGTGCTCATGTACTTTTCCATCTGCCGTTGGTACAGACAGTTCTTGGAGTTGCGGTAGCGGGACAGCAGGTCGGGGATGATGCCCTCGAACTTGCCTCCGTACATGATCGGCGACGCGCCTCCGCGCCACGTGTACGTGATGTGCTCGTCGCCGGTGCCCCACAGCAACAGGTCCTGCAGCTTCGAATCGAGTTGCTGCCAAGGCGTTTCCAGCATGACGCCGGCGGCCAGACCAAGCTTGCGTTCCATCGTGTCGGCCACACCTTGAAAAATGTGCCGCCGCCAGCGGCCCAGGTCGGACCAGGAGCCGAGCAGCTCGAAGCAGCCTTTCTTGAAGGACCGTTGGCGGTTGGCTTCCGGGACCAGCAGTTCCGGATCAAACGAGAAGCGTTCGCCCAAGCCGTCGCATTCCAGGCACATGCCCTGGGGGCTGTTGAAGCTGAACAGCTGCGGGCTGGGCGGCTCGAAACTCAGGCCGCAGTCGCGGCAGGCATAGGCTGCCGAGAACACGATGTCCTGCGTGGCGAGCGTGGATAGCGGAGAGCCGAGAGCGGAGAGCTGGGAGCTGGGAGTCGAGCGTCGGGTGCGGCCCCTTGGCCCCTCTCCGACTCTCCCCGCCTCCGAGTCTCCTTGTCTCCGAATCGCCTCTGCTCCGCCGGTCCCCTGCTCCGCCGCGACGATCAGGTTCCCTTTGCCGATCTTCAGCGCCAGGTCTACCGCCTCGGCCAATCGCGGCCGGATCGTCGATTTGGCCACCAGCCGGTCGACAACCACTTCGATGTTGTGCCGCATCTGCCGATCCAGCTGCAGGTCGTCGGTCAAGGACACCACGTCGCCATCGACGCGAGCGCGGACGAAGCCTTGTTTCAACAGGTCGACGAACAAATCGCGATACTCGCCCTTCTGGCCGCGAATCAGGGGCGCCAGCACGGTCAGTCGGGCACCTTCCGGCAGTTGGAGAATGCGGGCGATGATCTGCTCGCGGCTTTGAGCCGTGATCGGCTGGCCGCATTTCGGGCAGAACCCTTGGCCGACGCGGGCGAACAGCACGCGGAGGTAGTCGTAGATCTCCGTGATCGTGCCGACCGTGGAGCGTGGGTTGCTGCCGGCAGACTTCTGCGAGATGGAAATTGAGGGGCTCAGCCCGCCGATGTAGTCCACGTCCGGCTTGGGCAACTGGCCCAGGAACTGACGCGCAAAACTCGACAGGCTCTCGACATACCGCCGCTGGCCTTCGGCGTACAGCGTATCGAACGCCAAGGAACTCTTGCCGGAGCCACTGACGCCGGTCAGACAGATCAGCTTGTTCCGCGGCAGGACCAGATCGACTTCCTGCAAATTGTGTTGGCGGGCGCCTTTGACGACGATATCGGAGGCGGGCATTGACGGTTGGGGCTGCGTTGTTGAGTTCTAGTGCCTTCCGGGGCAGCATCTCCTTGGTTGCGGCCACAGGCTGCATTCCATCCACGGTTGCCGTATTGTAGGCGAGCGGCCACCGTGTACAAGCCGCGCTCGTCGGAAGCGAAGGCCGGGTTATCGACAGCGGCCCACGGATGGAATACAACCGAGATACCGCACGCGGTTGTCTTTTTTCTGAGAGAGCTTATGTCTGAAGCGCTGCTGGCTCCGACTTTTCTGTTCCGGGTCTCCGTTCCCTGCCGGCACTGCGAGCCATTGTGGCCCGCCAAGGGCCCCGAACTGGGCCCGGAGTACACCCTGCCCAGCTTTGGCGAATTGGAAGGGCGGCCCAAATTTGCGGACGTGCGGGCGGCGTGGAGTCACGAAGGGCTGCGATTCGCGGTGTACGTTTCGGGCAAAAAACAGAACGTCTGGTGCCGTTCGTCACGTCCGGAAGACAGCGACGGGCTGCACGTCTGGATCGACACCCGCGACACGCACAACATTCATCGTGCCAGCCGTTTCTGCCATCGCTTCGCGCTGCTGCCGGCCGGGGGCGGGCGCTCCGAGACGCAGCCCGTCGCTCGGTTGCTGATGATTGACCGCGCCCGCGAGAACCCGAAATCGGTGGCGGATTCGATGCTTGGCATCCGCGCCACCGTTCGCTCCGGAGGATACACGTTGCAGGCGTACATTCCCGCCGCCGCGCTGTCCGGCTTCGATCCCTCGGAGCATCCACGGCTGGGTTTTACTTATGCCGTCGTCGATCGGGAATTGGGCTGGCAGACGTTCACGATGGGACCGGAATTCCCGATCGACGAAGATCCCAGCTTGTGGGGAAGTCTGGATTTAACCCGTGATTGAAGAGAAAGGAAGGTCGCACTCCGATGAACGTTTCTCCATTGCCAAACGTCCTACCTCGTCGCCGTTTTCTGATTCAGGCGGCCGCCGCGGGACTGACCTTGCAGGGCTCGGCAATCGCGGACGTGGGGGCCGCCGAGTCCCACCCTTGCGATTGGTTCCAGGAGTCGGGTTGGGGCGTCATGACGCACTATCTGGGCGCGCCGCCCAGTTCCGCCGGGGGGGCCGAATTGTCGGCCGAGGCGTGGAACGAGCAAGTGGATGCGTTCGACGTGGCCGGCTTGGTGCGGCAGCTGGTGTCCACGGGGACGAAGTACCTGTTGTTCACCGTCGGTCAGAACTCCGGCCATTACTGTGCGCCAAACGCGACTTACGACCGCCTGGTGGACATCCAGCCCAGCAAGTGCTCGCGGCGCGACTTGATCGCCGACCTCGCGCGGGCCTTGCAGCCGCACGGGATTCGGCTGCTGGCGTATCTACCCAGCGGCGCGCCGGCCGCGGATCATGAGGCACGCCGGAAGCTGCAGTGGCGTTGGGGTTCGCCGGGAGGCTGGCAGCTGCCCGGCGAGCAGGTCGGAGGGCGGTTAGCCGAGTTCCAACGCAATTGGGAAGCGATTTGCCGCGATTGGTCGCAACGCTGGGGGCGGCTGGTCGCCGGCTGGTGGATCGACGGCTGCTACTTCGCCGACGAGATGTACCGCCATCCGGATGAGCCGAATTTTGCGAGCTTTGCCCGCGCGCTCAAGGCCGGCAATCCCGACGCGCTGGTGGCGTTCAATCCGGGCGTCAAGGTGCCCATCGTCTGTCACACGCCCGTAGAAGACTACACGGCGGGCGAAGTCAATCTGAACCAAGTCGCGGCGGCGATCCGCGCCTGTCCCGGACGCTGGATCGAACGCGAGGGCTGTCGCGTCCAGTTCCAGATCCTCAGTTTCCTGGGCCAGACCTGGTGCAGCGGCGAACGTCCGCAGAAGCCCGACGACGAAATCGTCGGCTACGTCCGGGACCTGACTGCCAAGGGCGGCGTGATTACGTGGGACGTGCCGATCCAGAGCAGCGGCCTGATCCCGGAGCCGTTCGTAGCCCAGTTGCGAGCCATCGGCCAGACGCTCGGCGCAGGTCTCCCGACCTCGCCGTAATCGTGACCGCAGGTCTCCAGGGTTCTTGAGACATATCGACGTGTCACATGCTGTTTAGACAGTAGAATGTCTGATCAACAGGAATCGCGGGAGATAAGCCATGACCGGACCAGATGTCAACGAGTTCGTGCGAAGAGCGGAAGATGTTTATGTGAACCGACTGCGAGCGGTCTTGGAGCCTGAACATGCAGATGACTTCGTAGCGATCGAGCCCGAATCCGGCGACTATTTCCTGGGCAAGACGCTCAGCGAGGCCATCGGAGCCGCGCGCCGCTGCCACCCGGACCGGCTGGCCCACGCGATGCGTGTCGGTCACAAAGCCGCTCTTCACTTCGGAGTGCATGTTCGATGAACGGCCACGTAGACAGCACCGGCCGAGCCCTTGTCACCGTCTCCGTTCGGCCATCGGATGCGGAAGATAGCCGTCAAATCGAGGCATGGATTGATACCGGCTTTAACGGGGACTTGGTGTTGCCGGAGAAGCAGATCGATGATCTGGCCTTGCCCCATTCAGGAACCGTCAAAGGCATTCCCGCGGATGGGTCCGAGGTTGCGTTGAAGACGTACACATGCCTGATCGACTGGTTTGGAGAAGAACGCCATCTGGAAGTGGTTGCCAACTCAGGTGAGTATCCCTTGCTCGGCGTTGGATTGTTGCTCGGCCGTGACCTGCGGATTAACTATCGGTCAGGCGAGATTGCGATTGAATAGTTGCGAACGTTCTATCGCAGACAGACCACATGTCTCTCCGTGTATGCGCCGGCGAAGCCCTCTAATATCCCACCCGAATGAAGTCCTTCCACACGGAGCACGGCAAGACTGGGGGCAGATTCCCAGTCGGGTGGAGCGGAACCCGACGTCGCAGTTACGGCGATTCCGGCAGTAAGGGAAACGCCGGAGGTCTTTTCGGCTCTTCGCCTTCTCCATGAACACATTGACGCCCTTTTGCACCGCGTACTCAAAGTGCAGGGGGCGAAAGACCGACGAGGTGGTCAAGATCACAACGTCGCCCGGCGAAAGGCAATCGATCGCTTTCTTGTAGCCGTCGAATCCCAGGAACGATCGTTCGGGCGTCACTTCGACTTTATCTTGGGCGGCGCGGGTCAGGTTTTGCAGGCTGCCCTTCAGGCGGTGCTCGAACAGATCCGCCATGGCGACCAGTTTGATCGGCCCGCCGCTGGTCGCAAAGGCGTCAACGACGGCGCCCGTACCGCGGCCGCCGCAGCCCACCAAAGCCAACTTGATCGCCCCCGCCTCGGCGGCGTGAACGCGCGGCACGATCACCCCGGCCAGCGCGGCGGCAGCGACGGATTGTCCGGACCGCCGGAGGAAGTCGCGGCGGGAGTTAGCGCGGGAATCCATACGGGACGCGGAATTCTTCATCGTCAGGCTCCTCATGGGTCATTCGTCACTGGTCATTCGTCACTGGTTACGCAACCTTGTTGCCCTCACGTGTTCGGCGCAGGTCTCTGACCTCGCCGAAACCTCCGAGCGAAGGTCTCCACGATGCCGGAGACCTCCGGTCGGCGTCCGTGCGGGGTCAGGGACCCGCGCACAACACGCCTTCATTCTCGATCACCGATCACCGATCACCACCGACCACCGACCGATCACCGATCACCAATCCCTCTCACCCGTGCTCATGCCCCTCGTGGCTGTGCGTCTCCGCCGGCGTATGCTCGTGGTCATGCCCGTGTTGGTGTGGCGATTCGAAGAATCCCAGCGCATGGGCGAACAGGACGCCCAGTACCAGCGCGGCCGACAGCTTCATGCGGTCATGCGCGTGGAACTGGACCTCCGGCAGGATATCCGCCAGCGCGATGCACAGGAACACGCCCGCGGAAAAACCGAGCGCCAAACCGACCACGGTGTGCTGGTGCTCCACGAGCTGCGCGATGCCCAGGCAGAACGCGATCGCTCCGGCCGCGCTGGTCATCGCGAATCCCACGTTCACCATTTGCAGGGACCTCTTCGACCAGTCGCCCGCGGCCATGACCGAGGTGATGGACATCGCGTCCAACGGCTTGTGCAACAACACGGCCAGGAAGGTCCCCAGCCCCGCGAGGCCCACCGCATGCCGAGCCTCGGCGGTCACGCTGGCAGCGATCGCGATGCCGTCCATCAACGTGTGCAGCATCAGGCCGACAAACAGGCCGATCCAGCTGTAGCGATGCCGGTGCGTCGCGCAGCGTTCGCCGTCCATTGGGTAGTCATGCTGGTCGCAGGTGTCATGTGGGTGTTCGTGATCGCAACTGCTGACTGCCGCAGCGTCCACGGGGCCATGCTGATGCACGTGGAAGGTGCGGATCAGAAAGAACATGGTCAACAGACCCGCCAAAGCGGCCCACATGGCCCGGTCCACCGACTCTGTCTCGGCCACCGCGTGGGGCAGCATGTGTAACAGGGCTACGGCCAGAATCAAGCCGCCGACGAAGCTCATGATCAGCTGCATCCGCGTGTGCGTCAACCGCAAGAGTGACGGCAGCGTGCCGCCCGCCAGCGAAGCGAGGGCGACCAACGAGCAATAGCCGGCGATCAACAGGTAGACCCACATGGCCATCATCGTAGGGTTTTCCCGTCTCTCCACAAGCAGGCGAGGGAGGAAATGACGAAGTCTTCCCCACCCATCTTGTCCAATTCAATGTGGTCCTATAATGCAGCAGAGGAATTCCATGACGAGCACGAATCGGCCTGCGAATCTGACGGCGTTGCGAGACAGCGGCTGGCAATCCAAATCCGTCAAGCGCGAAGTGTACGACAACTTCCTGCGGATGCTGGCGTCCGGCGAGGAGTTGTTTCCGGGCATCGTCGGCTATGAGGACACGGTCATCCCGGAGATCAATCTGGCCTTGCTCGCCGGCCATGACCTGTTGTTTCTGGGCGAGAAGGGACAAGGCAAGACGCGGTTGATGCGCGGCTTGGTGCGATTCCTGGACGAGTGCATCCCCTACCTCGACATCCCGCAAGCGCCCTTCCACGACGATCCCTACCGCCCCATCAGCAGCGCCGGCAAACGGTTTGTCGCCGAGCATCGCGAGGAGGACGTACCGATCGGCTGGTGGCACCGCGACGAACGCTATGCGGAACGTTTGGCGCCGGGCACCAAGTTTGCGGACGTGATCGGCGAAATTGACCCGGCGAAGCTGGCCGGCGGCGAGAGCATGTCGACCGAGCAGGCGCTGCACTTCGGCCTGATCCCGCGGATGCACCGGGGGATTTTTGCCGTCAACGAACTGCCGGAACTGGATGAACTGGTGCAGGTCGGACTGTTCAACATCCTGGAGGAGCGTGACGTCCAGATCCGCGGCTATCCGATCCGCTTCGACTTGGACATCATGCTGCTGTTCTCGGCCAACCCCGCCACGTTCAACCGCAGCGGCAAGGTGATCCCACAGCTCAAGGACCGCATCGGCTCGGTGGTCCACACGCACTATCCCCGCTCGCGGGACGCCGGCATCGAAATCATGGAGCAGGAAGCGGGCCTGGACCTGGGCGGACCGTATCCGGTGGCCGTTCCCTACTTCATGAAGCAGGTCGTCGAGGAGATCACGGTCCAGGCCCGCAAGTCGAAGTACGTGGACCAGCAGTCGGGGATCAGTGCGCGGTTCAGCATCGCCAACTACCGCACGATGGTCTCCAGCGCTCGGCAGCGGGCGGTGTTGCTGAACGAGCGGCCGGCCGTGCCGCGGATCAGCGACCTGGGACGCATCTACTCGTCGTCGCTGGGCAAGCTGGAACTGGACCTGATGGGCAGCCACCAGATGACGGAGCGGCAAGTGCTGGACGCGGTCACGGCCGAGGCGATTCGCGTCGTGTTCGAGGAATACGTCGACAAGCACGGGCTGTCGCAGATCTCCGAAATCTTCAATAAGGGTGTCAAGATCGAGGTCGGCGACTTGCTGCCGTCGCGGCAGTACGCCGACCGGCTGAAGCGCGTTCCGCCGGTGTGGGACAAGGCCTTCGAGGTCAATGCTGCGGAGGACATTGCGGTCCGGGCCTCGTGCGTCGAATTCATCCTGGCCGGCCTGTATTCGATGGACCTGGTCTCGCGTGCCCAGCACCATGGATGTATAACCTACGAAGTCCAGTAGCCATGAAGACGCTCATCCGAAACGCAACCGTCGTCTTGCCCGAAGGTACGCTGCGGACCTCCGTGCTGATCGACGGCGGTAAGATCGCCGTGATCGACCCGGCGGTCCACACGCAGGCCGAGACGGTGGTCGACGCCGCCGGCCTGCTCCTGATCCCCGGCGTGATCGACGACCATGTCCACTGCCGCGAACCCGGCCTGACGCACAAGGAGGATTTGCGGCACGCCAGCCGGGCCTGTGCCAAGGGCGGCGTAACCACGTTCCTGGACATGCCCAACACGACCCCAAACACGACCACGCAGGCGCGGCTGGACGAGAAACACGCGTTGGCGGCACAGCGAAGCCTGGTCAACTACGGCTTCTACATCGGCGCGACGCCCGACAATCTGGAGGACCTCAAGCGGGCCCGGCGCACACCGGGCATCAAGCTCTTCATCGGCTCCAGCACGGGAGACCTGCTGGTGGACGGCCAGGATGCCTTGGAGCGGATCTTCGGCGAAACCACCCTGCCGATTTGCGCCCATTGCGAAGACGAGGCCATCATTCGTGAAAACCTGCAGCGTTACGCCGGCCCGCAGGACGCGGTCCAGCATTCGTTGATCCGCAATCACCGGGCGGCGCTGGTCTCCACCCGTCGCGCGCTCGACCTGGCCTTCCGGCATCGGCGCCGACTGCACGTCGCGCACGTTTCGACCGGCGCAGAAACGCAACTGGTGGCCGATCACCGCGGACTGGTCACGGCCGAAGTCTGCCCGCACCATTTGTTCTTCAGCCGGGACGATTACCCGCGACTGGGCACGCTCGTGCAGATGAATCCGTCCCTCAAGACGAAGCAAGACGGTGCTCGACTGTGGCAGGCGTTGTTGGACGGCCGGCTGCAAGTCGTCGCCACCGACCACGCGCCGCACACGCTGGAAGAAAAGCGGCGTCCTTACCCGCAGTCGCCCTCCGGCGTGCCGGCCGTCGAGAATTCGCTGGGGCTGATGCTGAATCAAGTGAACCAAGGCCGTTGCACGATCGAGCAAGTCGTCCAGTGGATGTGCGATGCGCCGGCGCGGGTTTGGGACATGGTCAACAAGGGCCGCATCGCCGTAGGCTACGACGCCGATCTGGTGCTGGTGGATTTGCACAAGACCGCCGAGATCCGCAACGAAGAGCAGCAGACCAAGTGCCGCTGGAGTCCTTGGCACGGCCAGACGCTGCAAGGCTGGCCGGTCCGCACTTGGGTCTTGGGGCACGAAGTATTCCGCGACGGCCAATTCGACGAATCCCGCTGCGGCGGCGAGGCCGTCTACGACCACGCCCGCGGCGGCTACTGGCAGACCACGTAGACGCGGCACTCCGTGACGCGAACCTCTGTCCGAGCAAGATCGCCGTGATCCTGAAACTCCTGCTCCTGCTGATCGTCGTTCCCCTCGCCGAACTGGCGCTGCTTCTGTACTTGGCCGACGCGACCAGTTGGCAACTGACCCTGGCGCTGGTCATCGCCACGGGCGTGATCGGAACGGCGCTGGCTCGTTCCCAGGGCTGGCGAGTCTGGTCGCGGATCCAGGAAGAGCTGGCAGCGGGCCGGATGCCGGCGGAACCGCTGCTGGACGCCGTGTTGATCTTTCTTGCCGGAGCCTTGCTGCTGGCGCCCGGCGTGCTGACGGACTTGATGGGCGTGACGCTGCTGATTCCGTGGACCCGCAACTACTACCGGCGGCGGCTGGTCGCTTGGTTCAAGTCCCACTTCGCGATGGAGACTACGGGTTTCGGCTCCTGGCCCCAGTCGCAGGAACGTTCGCAAGTCATCGACTCGTACGTGATCGGGCAGGAGGACAGAAAGGACCCGCAGTGAGGCCCACATTCGCCGGCCCTGCATCCGCCGTTCCAACCGTCGAATTGTCCATCGGCGTATGGTGGAGGCAGCTCGGACGTTCTGTCCGGTTTGCCGTTCTCTTGTTTCCTTGCACAACGTACAATTGGCCGCGTGGGCTAGGTGACGCCCGATGGTCGTTGTCGGTTTCCGCACATTCACGGAGGCAACCTATGAGTGTACTGGTATCGCTTGCCATACAGCCGACCGTGTACTACACGGTCAACGAAGCGGCTGAGTTGTTGCGTATCTCACCGGAGGCTGCTTTGGCGCTACTCCAGTCAGGACGACTTCGAGGTGTCAGGCTTGACCACGAATGGCGGGTTCTGGGGGCCTCGCTCCTCGATTTGGCGGCTCCGGAACGGTCGTCAGAAGCAGCGTTGGTTGCCGACTGGCTGGCAGCCAGTGCTCCTGCCTTGAAAGAGGTCTGGGATAACGAAGAGGACGCAGTCTATGACGAACTATGATCGAGGCGGTGTGATCCTGGTGGACATCGCGTTTAGCGGTTCAGCTGGGTAGAAACGCCGGCCCGCCGTCATCGTCAGCGACGACACCTTCAACGCCGCAGGCATCAAGCTGATTGTGGCGGCCATTACCAGCAACGTGTCTCCGCCATTTCGCCCCGGCGATACGCTACTCAATGACTGGCGCCGGGCAGGGTTGGTCAAGCCTTCGGCGGTTCGTGGAGTGTTGGCGACGGTGGATCGATCCGACGTCGCCAGGAGGCTCGGTGCCATGTCCGCAGGGGACTTTGCAAACGTCGAGCGCGGGCTCGCTGGGATCTTGGGCTTGCACGTCCATTCCGCAACCGGTGCCCCCTAGCCGTCTTGTACGAGCGGACGCGGAATGATCGTTCCGGAGATGCCGATGGTCGTCTATCGTGCCGTCTCGTACACCGCCAGGATGTTCTCCGGCGGCACGTCGGGCTGGAACAAGTGCGCCGGCGCGAGGATATAGCCGCCGCCGGCGCCCAGCGTCGCACGATACCGGCGGGCTTCGGCGCGGATCTGGTCCGGAGTACCGTGCGGCAACAGGCGCTGCATGTCCAGGCCCCCGTGAAAGCTGAGCCGGTCGCCAAAGTCGGCCTTCAACCGTTCAGGGGCCATTTCGGGTGCCGCGGGCTGGATCGGATCCAGGATGTCGACGCCCAGGGCAATCAGATCCGGGATGAACCGCCAAATACAGCCGCAGCTGTGATACAGCACGCGGCCGTCCAAGCCGTGGATCAGGTCGATCATCTCCTTCAGGTAGGGTGCCACAAATTCGCGGAACATCGGCAGCGAGATCAGCGGACCGGCCTGGCTGCCCAGATCGCTGATCAGCAGGTACAAGTCGATTCGGCCGCCGGTTGTCTCCGCGGCTCGCGTGTAATCTTCGAGATAGAAATCGGTGAAGCGGCGGCAGAGAAAATGCACCCAGTCCGGCCGTTCGGCCATGTCCAGGAACATGCCTTCCCAGCCACGGACCAGACCGGGCCGCTGCCACACGTCCGCAAAACCGTACAACAACGCGTACGGCTCCCAGCGCCGGCACTGGTCGGCCAACGAAGAATAGTCGAACGCGTCGGGCGTCGGCCAAGCGAATCGCTCCAGTTCGTCAAAGCTGGAGGCGTCGGACAAGGCTCCGTGTACGTCTTCGCGCATCTTGCCCCAGGGCGTGGCCCGATAGATGTATCGCTCGCCCCAGAAGTTCTGGTACACGCCCTCGCCCACCTCTCGCTCCGCGGGCGCGGGAATGTCCAAGTGGCGAACGTCGATGTTCAGATCTTGCAGCACCCGCTCTCGGTCGGCGTGTCCGACACGGGCCAGCAGCCGGTTCCAGGTACACTCCTCGGCCCAAAAATCGCAGGGCGTACGGTCCGGTTGCTCGCGTGCCACGGCGGCCAACACCCGTTCGCGTGGAGTCATCTTCTTCGATTCCTCAGCCCTAGCAGTGCAAAGGATGCAGGGCGCTGATGCTCATTCGAGCCGGCTGCGGAGCCCACCGCGCGTCTGTTGGCCGCTGATCTCGTCGTCGCTGATCACGGCCGCGTCGGTGGCTTCGGCCATCGAGATGGCCTCGCGAACGCAGCGCTCCATCCATGTCGCCTCGTCGTCCGGCTTGACGCGGCCGGAGATCACGTAGGCGGAATACAATTGAGCGGCTACCTGCAGGACCGCGCTTTCGCTGTGCTGCAGCTTGAGAGATACGGGTTTGTCGGTCGCCACGAGATCGCCTCCTGTGGGTATGCGAATGTGCCTTTCCCCTGGGCATCGCATCATATCCGGAATCCCATCAGGGGTAAATCGGTGGTTGCGGGATCGTCCCTTCGTTGACGAAACCTGCCGTCCCCGACCAGAATGGAACAAGGAGGCGATTCTTGCCGGCCGCCGCCACAAGTGTTTTCCGGGAAGGGACGACTCGATGAAGGAACGTAGGACTGTTTGGGCGACACTGCGCGACGGAACGGCCGTCGCTCTGCTGGCCGCGTGGATGACGACCGCCGCGGACGCCGACATCGCCACGCTCAAGAATGGGATGCAATTCGAGGGGAACATCGGCAAGATCGGTTCTTTGGGAGAAGATCCGCTGAACCCGCAAAGCGCGGCCGGCCAAGTGAAGGTCCGGCAAATCGTGTTTGTAGACGACGACTTGCGGCGGACTTTCTTCTCGCAAATTCAACTGCAGTCGGCAGTTCCGAGCCAGACCAACGTGGAAAAGATCCGCATCGAACAGCGTGTGGCCAAGGGCAGCCGACGGGTGGCCGCGGTCGGGCCCATTGTCCGCGTCACGCCCTTCGACGAATGGGGCCGACGCATCTTTACCATGAACACGGGCCAGGGTCCCATCGACGTGATTCAAGGAATCACGGAGGTGACGCCGGTCTATACCAAAGTCGAAGGACTGGCGGCCCGCAGCGCGTACGTCTGGGACATGCGGATCGCCACCAGTTCCATTCCACGGGACACGCTGAGCAAGATCCTGCTCAGGGCCATCGATCCCAGGGACGCCGACCAGCGGCTGCGCTTGGTGCGGCTGTACATCCAGTCGGAACGCCACTCGGATGCGCGTGCCGAACTGCAAGCGGTCATTGCCGACTTCCCGGATCTGGCGGACCTGAAGAAGCAGGTGACGGCGTTGTACCAGGTCGGCGCCAAGAGGATGATTCAGGAAATCGAACTCCGCCGAAAATCGGGCCAGCATCGACTGGCCTACAGCATGTTGGAACGGTTTCCCGCCGAAGGTGTGGCCGGCGAATTATTGCTGCAAGTCCGCGACTTGTTGGAGGAATACAAAAAGCTGAAGGAGCAAGGCGAGCTGACGCTGGCTGCGCTCGAGGCCCACTCGGCCGAGATCAAGGACTCGAAAGTCCGCGGCGACGTCGAGCCGATTGTGGCGGAGATCAAGTCCGAATTGAATATCACCACGTACGATCGCATGGCCGATTACCTGCGGCTGTCGAACGACCCCTCGCTCTCCGCCGAACAAAAGGTCGCCCTGGCCATCAGCGGCTGGCTGCTGGGCAGCGGTTCGGGGGACCAGAATGTCGCCGTGGCCACGTCGTTGTTTCAAGTTCGCAAGCTGGTGCGGCAGTACATGGCGACGACGCAGAAGGCCGAACGCGACCAGATCCTCGGGCAACTGGCCAGTCTGGAAGGCAGTTCGCCCAGTTACTTGGCCAAGGTGCTCTCACACATGAAGCCGCCCGTCGAGACGGAGGCCCAGGCAGACGCTCCGCCCGGATGGTATGAACTCGCGGCGGCCGGACTGACCGGTGAGCCGGAAATCACCTACTACGTGCAACTGCCCCCGGAATACGATCCCTACCGCCGTTATCCTTGCGTGATCACGCTGAATGGTGCCGGAACCACGCCGCAACAGCAGATCGACTGGTGGGCCGGGACGTACAACGAACAGGCCCAGTTGCGGTTGGGCCAGGCCGCCCGTTACGGATACATCGTCGTGGCGCCGCAGTGGACCCAGCCGCACCAGGCCGAATACGGGTACTCCGCCAGCGAACATGCCGCCGTGCTGTACCCCTTGCGGGATGCCTGCCGCCGGTTCTCGATCGACACCGATCGGGTGTTCCTGAGCGGCCACTCGATGGGGGGCGACGCGGCCTGGGACATCGGCCTGGCGCATCCGGATTTCTGGGCGGGGGTGATCCCGATTGTCGCGACGGCAGACAAGTTCGTTTCGCGCTACTGGGAGAACGGCCGCTATGTCCCCATGTACTTCGTGGCCGGCGAGATGGACGGAGACAAGATGAGTCGCAACAGCATGGACCTGGACCGGTATCTGAACAAGCACACCTACGATACGATCGTGGTGGTGTACCAGGGCCGCGGCCACGAGCATTTCATGGACGAGATCCAGCGGGCGTTCACCTGGATGGACTTGCACCGCCGCCAGTTCTTCCCGAAAGAGTTCGTGTGCGTTTCCATGCGCCCTTGGGACAATTTCTTCTGGTGGGCGGAACTCGAGTCGTTGCCCGCCCGGTCGGTCGTGTTGCCCGTCAACTGGCCGCCGGACAGCGGTGTGCGGGCGGCCCGAACGGAAGGCCGCATTCTGGAGAACAGCCGCGTGAGCCTGAGCACCGCGGCGGATCGGGCGGCCGTTTGGCTGTCACCCGAAATGGTTGACTTTTCGCAACGGGTCAGCGTGACGATCAACCGCCGGACCTATTCGCGAATCGAGCCACGCGCCGAGGTCTTGCTGGAGGACGCCCGCACGCGCGGCGACCGGCAACATCCGTTCTGGGCGAGGGTGGACGATTCCGACAGCCGCTGAATGCTTGACGGTCTGGCCGCGATTGTCGACTCGATCGGCCCGGACTACTGGAACTTGTTCGGCTGGCGGTGTACGCTATTGCCCGATTGGCGGCACAGTCCGTGACGCGTGCGATGCATTCTTCGAGCGAAAGGGAAATACCATGTGGAGGCTGGGTCTGGACACCGTTGGCTTGGGCATTGTCGTGATCATGTTGGTAGCGCTGATGTTTGCCGTACTGGTTCTCCAGCGGCAACGGACTGGGAAGACGGTCGTTGTCTGGCTGGCCGCAGGCTTGATCGGAATTCTGCTGGGAGCTGCCGTAAGCCTGGGGGCTTTGCGACTGATGGGCGCTCGGCAGGCGCCGCCGGGTGCGTCCGCGGCGTCTCAGGGCGGAGACATGGCAGCACCGGCTGTCATGTCGGACGCGGGCCGCAGCATGGGGGGAATGGGTTCCGGAATGGGTGGGATGGGCAGAGGTATGGGCGGAGGTATGGGCGGAGGTCCGAATCCCAAACGTGAATTGACGACCCTCGTGCGCAAGCTCGATCTTTTGACGGGTGACATCGGCATCAAGTTGAACCAAGAGCAAGGCACATCCCTGGCGGCTGCGCTGGCGGATGTCGAGAAAGCGGAGGACATGTCGGACGACGACGCCCAGGCGAAACACGACGCAATCTTGGCGCTGTTGGATGACGCCCAAAAACCGCAATTGGATGCGGTCGGCTTGCCCCGGCCACAGCGTGGTGCCGGCGGCGGGCCGGGAGGTCCACCCAAAGAAGCCCCCGCGAATCCTTTTCAAGATGAGACAAACGCCAAGTCGTTGCAGAACCTGCGTGAACGCTTTGCCGGGAAAGAAGCCAGCAGCGACACCGCAGCCCCGGCGCCGAAAGAGTGACGCGGGGCAGATTTTTTGCGCCGTGTGGTTAGCAGCGTTCGAGCCATGCGGGAAAAAACTGTCCAGCGTTTGTTGCCGATCATCACGCGGAGCGTGATGGCTACTTTGACGAGGCGACAGTTATTTCTCGAACGCTGCTCAGCAGATTCCCAACTGGTTCGCCGGCGCAGAAGCCCGGCTTTTCTCCCCGATCCGCGTTTTTTCTCACTGACGCGGTTCCGGCAACGCGTACCGCCCCGCCCTCCTGCCAGCCGGCGCTCGTCCCCGCCGACCTCCGACCTCTGCCCGCCGATCTCTGCCCTCTGCCCTCCGACCCCCGCCCTCACCGCTCGCTACGGCTGTCCATCTGCTCGATGTACTGCCGCAACCGTTCGTTCTCGTCGCTGATGTCCTTCAGCTTGAGCATATTCTCGACTCGTTTGACCAGTTCGAGTTTGTTGACCGGTTTCGACAAGAAGTCGTCCGTGCCGGCCTGCACTGCGCGTTCAATGTCGCCCAGTTCGTTCAGCGCGGTGACCATCAGGATCATGATCCGCCGCGTCACCTTGTCGTCCTTCAACTTGCGGCACACCTCGAAGCCGCTCAATTTGGGCATCATCACGTCCAGCAAGATCAGATCCGGCTGAAACGATTTGACTTTGCTCAACGTATCCAGCCCGTCCGCCGCCATGGCCACTTCGCAGTCCAGGTCGGACAGATACGCTTCCAGCAGTTCGCAGTTGGGTTGGTTGTCGTCGGCAATCAGGATTCTGCTCTTGTCAGCCATGGGTCACTTCCTGCATTGGGGAGAAGGCGCGTTCCGCCAGCCCGGCACGAACCTGAACTAAACCGCAGAAAGCCCGTTTCGAGACGGACTGCGGTTGGCCCAGCAAACGTCCAACGGTAAGGGTTATACCGGCTTTGGCCGAAATCGACAAGGGACACTCCGTTTGCGCGAACCATCGGAGTCAGTCTGCAAACCGCGCTTCCGAAAATAGACAACTCGTTGAGGCGGTACCACCCCACGTGGACGGGACACATCAGCAAAGGGGTTGATACGAGTTCAGCGAGACTTCGTAACTTTTTCCAAATTAACAACTTGAGGTTCGCCGGGGAGTTCTGATGATCGCTTCGGCACGCGACATGCATCCCTACGATTAACTTACCGATTTGTCTTCCTCCGCGATTACCGAAGACACTTCTTCAGAAGGGGCAACATGTTGAAAAGAATCGGTCCTGGAACTGCTCATCGTGCGCGGAATTCTGCCTTAGGCCCATCTAACTATCACGCCGACGACGAAGATATGGACAGCGCCGTTGCGGCGGGCACCACCGGCGAGGGGCCGGACCTGTGGGATGACGACGATCTCCTGGATGACGCTGACGAGGACCTGGACGCCGAAGACGAGACTGAGTCAGGCGACGGGGACGTCGAATCGTCGACCGAGGGAGGCGAGGACAAGGGAACGTGGGGCGTCACGGACGACCCGGTGCGCATGTACCTGATGCAGATGGGAGAAATCCCCCTGTTGAATCGGGGCCAGGAAGTTGCGGCGGCTCGGGACATCGAGCGGGCGCGGACCCTGTACCGGCACAGCATGTTGGCGAACGACTTCATGCTCGAAGGCGCGGTGCGAATCCTGGAACGCGTGCGCGACGGCGAACTCCGCCTGGACCGGACCGTGGAGGTTTCGGTCACCAACACCGCGGAAAAACGCCGCATCCTGCGACGACTGGGGCCCAACGTTCAGACCCTGCGAAACCTGCTGGTTCGCAACCGTCGCGACTTTCGGATCGCGATCAGCCGGCATCACACTCGGCGCGTGCGACGTTCCGCGTGGGCCTCGCTGGTGCGGCGGCGGAACCGCTGCGTGCGGCTGATCGAGGAACTGAACCTGCGGACGAACCGCTTGCAGCCGCTGTATGCCAAGGTCGTCGAGATCTCCGCGCGGATGGACGCCTTGAAAGAGGAGATGCGTGAACTCGAACGTGGGATTTCGCGTTTTGGTCACAGCCTGAGCGAAATCCGTGAGGAACTCCGTTATCTGATGCGGGTCACCTTCGAGAGTCCGGCCACGCTCCGCCGCCGCGTCGTGACGACGAGTCAGCACCGGGAAGCCTACGACGACGCCAAGCGCCGGCTGTCGGCGGGCAATCTCCGTCTGGTCGTTTCGATCGCCAAGAAGTACCGCAATCGCGGACTCGGTTTTTTGGACCTGATCCAGGAAGGCAACACCGGCCTGATGCGCGCGGTGGACAAGTTCGAGCACGCCCGCGGATACAAGTTCTCGACGTACGCCACGTGGTGGATCCGGCAGGCCATCACGCGGGCGATCGCCGACCAGAGCCGCGCGATTCGCGTGCCCGTCCACATGATTGACGCGATGAGCCGGGTCCGCGGCGCCACCCGGCAGCTGGTCCAGGAGCTGGGACGCGAACCGACGCCCGAGGAGACCGCCGTCCGCGTGGGGCTGTCGCTGGACGAGACCCGCTGCGTTCTGAAGATGGCGCGCCAGCCGCTGTCGCTGGATCAGCCGATCAGCGAACATGACGAAAGTTACTTCGGCGAGTTCTTGGAAGACCATCGCCGCGACGATCCCTTGGCCGAAGCCACTCGCGAATCGCTCAAACAGCGCATCGAAGAAGTGATGCAGGGTTTGAACTACCGCGAGCGGGAGATCCTCCGCATGAGGTTCGGTCTGACGGACGGCTACGCCTACACCCTGGAAGAGGTCGGCCGCGTGTTCTCCGTGACCCGCGAACGCGTGCGGCAAATCGAGTGCAAGGCCGTCCGCAAACTGCAACAGCCCTTCCGCGCCCGAGTTCTGTCCAGTTTCGTTGACGGGGCCGAGTGCTCGCGGGCGGACCTGATCTGACAGGCGGAACTGCAGACCGGCCGGGCTAGTCCTGGCCAAGTCGGATCGGCCACAGTTTGAGCGATCCGTCCTTGCCGGCGCTGGCCAGCAGCGATCCGTCGGGCGAGCAAGCCAGCTGGAAAACGAGATCTTCGTGCCCCGTGTATTGCCACACCGGTCGGCCGCTCGCCACGTGCCAGATGACAAGCCCGCCCTGGTTGTCTCCGATCGCCAGATGCTCGCCGTCTGGCAGCAGCACCGCAGCGCAGACGGTCGTGGCTTCGGCCAGGGTGGCTTGCTGCCGGCGCGCGGCAACCTCCCAGATCTGTACGCCGCCGGGGCCATAGGAAAACAGCCGCTCGCCGGACGGGGCGAAGATCAGGCCCTTGATTTCCAACTCATGGCCGCCCACCCTGGCCAGTTCCCGGCCGGCCTGAACGTCCCACAGCTTCACTTCGCCGGGCAGCCGCCACTGCTGCCAATTGCCTGTCGCCGTTACCAAGGTGTGGCCGTCCGGCGCGAAGGCCACGTCGCTAACGGGCAGAGTCTGGGCCGGCGTGGTGCGCAGCAGTTGGCCGTCGGCGAGGTTCCAAAGCTTGGCGGTCCGGTCCGTTCCGGCCGTGGCAACGGTCGTTCCGTCCGGCGAGAAGGCGATTCGTCGCGTGCCGTTGGGGTGTCCCGGCAGCAGCCAGCGTCTGCGTCCGGCCGGCACGTCCCAGATGTGGACCTGACCGTTGTACAGGCACGCGCCCAGGGTCTTGCCGTCCGGCGAAAACGCGACGTAGCAAATGCCGCCGGGATGGCCCTCCAACGTGCTCACGGCTTCGCAGGAAGGCAGGCGGCGAAGCGTGACCGCGCGATCCTTGCCGGCCGACGCCAGCAGCTGACCGTCCGGCGAGATCGCCACCGACATCAGCGTGTCCGGTGCGCCGGGGATCGTCTTCAAGGGCCCGGAAACCGGCGCAGCGATCGTCCGGGCTTTTCGCAACGACAGCAACCCGCCGTAGGTCCCCATCGCGAGGGCGCCGGTATCCGGCGCGAATGCCAACGAGATCACCGCGCTGTCGCACTCCGGTGCCGCTCGCAGCGCACCGGTCTGGGGGTTCCACAGCCGGCAGACGTTGTCCAATCCGCCGCTGGCCAGCGTCTTGCCTTGCGGCGAGAAAGCCAGGCACCACACGGCGCCGGTGTGCCGCTGGAGCGTAGCCCGCAACGGCACGTCGCTGGATCGTCCGGCTGGATCGCCGGGTTTGATGTCCCAAAGCTTGATCGTGCGATCCTCGCTGCCGCTGGCCAGCATGGCTCCGTCGGGCGAGAACGCCACGGCGCACACCGGTTCGGCGTGGCCTTCCAAAGTGGCGACCGCTTGCCCTGTGCCCGTGTCCCAAAGCCTGACGGTGCGATCGCTGCCGCCCGTAGCCAACCGCCGGCCGTCCGGCGAAAATGCGACCGCCCGCACTGCGCCGGTGTGCCCGGTCAAGGTCGCCTTGGCCGCCCCTTCGGGAATGGACCACAGGCGCACCGTTTGGTCGAAACTGCCGGAGGCCAACTGCCGGCCGTCGCGGGAGAAGGCGAGCGAGAACACGGAACTGGTGTGGCCCGTCAAGGTGGTTCGCGGCGAAACCCGGGATGGCGGCTCTCGGCCGGAACCGGCGGGGGACTCCGGCCCCGCTGGACCGATCTCCCACAGCGTGACGGCCTTGTCGGAACCGCCCGTGGCGAGCCTCGTGCCGTCGGGAGACAGGGCCAGGCACGCGACCTCGGCGTCTTCTCCTTTCACCGACATCTGCAGCTTGCCCGTCTGTGCGCTGCGGACGCGCACCGAGCGGTCGGCGTGCAAGGAGACGATCCGCTTGCCATCCGGCGTGTAGGCCACGGCCAGCACCGTGCTGGGCTGGTCCTCCGGGTCCGGCTCAGTCCGAAGCACCGCCACTTCGCGCTTCGCAACCACGTCCCAGAGCGTCGTTTCCCCATCCCGGTGTCCGGCCGCCACTACCTTGCCGTCCGGCGTCCAGGCGACGCCGTAGACGGTCCCGGATCGCTTCGCGCCATCCGGCCCAGTCGCCTCCAAGGTCGCGATGGCCTCGCCCGCGGTCGCGTCCCAGATCCGCAGGCAGCCGCTGGCATTGCCTGTCGCCAACGTCTTCCCGTCGGGTGCAAAGGCGAGCGCATACACGCCATCGTCCGGCTCGCCCAAGGTGTGTCTTAGCGCGCCGTCGCCCACGTCCCAGAGCTTCACGAGGCCGTCCCAACCCGCGGATGCCACGGTTTTGCCGTCCGGCGAGAACGCCACCCTTTCGAGTCCGCTGGAGTGGCCACGCAGCACCCGCTGTTCCTTGCCAGAACCTGCGTCCCAAAGTCGGAGCGTCTGATCGCGCCCCGCGGACGCAATGACCTGCCCGTCCGGCGAGACGGCTACGGAATACACGTCGCGATCGTGGCCTGTCATCGTGGTCGCGAGCTTGCGCGACGGGACATCCCAGACCATGACTTTGCCGTCCAAGCCTCCCGTGATCAGCCGCTGGCCGCCGGCGGCGAACGCCACCGAGTTCACGCCGCCTGTGTGGCCGGCCAGTTCCGCGACCAGCTTGCCGGTCGCGGCATCGTACAAGCGTGCGATACGGTCGAAGTCGCCGGTCGCGATGAGTTTGCCGTCCGGCGAGAACGCGACCGCGCGGATCCCGTACGGCCGTTTCACTTCGCAGCACTTGGTGTGGTCCGCCAGATTCCAAACCGCCAATTCGCCCATGTCGGTATGAAAGCCGTGGGCCACCGCCAGCCGCCTGCCATCCGGCGAAACGGCCACGCCGGTCACCGGCGCCGGGACGTACAGCAACTGCAGGGCGCGTTGTTCAAACGACACCGGTTCAGGGAGCGATTCGGGCCGTAACGCCGGATCAGCCGTTGCTGGCGTCTCGTCGGTTTGGGCGGCGGAGATTCGTGGGACGATGCTGCCGCCCAGGACGGCGATGCAACACACCATCGCGCCCTGGAGAGCAAGCTCGAACATGCGGAGCATGGAGAAGGGAAGAAACGAGCGTCTGATTGGCTGCACCGAGGGAATCGTCATCGCGGACATGTTCGACATCGCTCCTATGTTTGCGGTTCAGAGTCGGTATTCGACGCGCGCCAACGGATCGCGGGGGCTGCAGGAAATGCCGCAGCGAAGGAAGCCGAGAGGATCAGGCCAGGCAGGCATCTGGACCGGCGTTTCGTTTTCATCGGCTCCGCGCTCCCGTGGTCGGTGTTCGTGGATTCATCCACGGGGGCAATTGTATCAGCAAAGTTGCCGCTGTACATTCAGAGCACGCGCACGGAGGCAGTTCCCGATGGTCCTGCGCCCAAGAGATCAACGCCCAAGAAGGAGTCGTCATGGGCCGGCAGAAACGCAAGCTGGCCAAAACGGCATGTCGGAGTACCTGAATGATGATGACACGCCATTCTAACGATGAAAGGCACCCTCGCTTGCGCGGGCGTCCGGAAATTCTGTTTCGCGCCGGCTTGTGGGCCTTCCTCGGCGCGGCTCTGGTTTCGTCGCTGACGCTGGCCGCCGAGAAGCCCAACCTCTTGTTCCTCCTGAGCGACGACCACAGCTGTCCGTTTGTCGGGTGCTGCGGGGACGGCAACGTTCGAACGCCCACGCTGGATCGGTTGGCGGCCGAAGGCATGAAGTTTCACCGCTTTTTCACGATTGTTGCGGGAAGAGGCCGGCTACTTCACCGGCGTCTGCATCCCGGCGCCTGTGCCTACTGGAAAGGCCGGCTGGTCATCCCGGCCGGCTACCAAGGCTTGCCGGTCGAGCGGCAGGCGGCAGACGGAAGGCGCCGGAATGAGTCTCCGGAGGAAACATCGCATCAATCCTCTCGCTCCCCTGGAGGAAAGCCGAGATGAAAAGCAAATCCATCGCTCTCTGTTGCGCGGGTTGGATTCTGGGAACGAGCATCGCGATCGGGGCGGACGGGCCCGTTCCACCCGCAGAGAAACCGGGTTGGAAGCTGACGTTCCAGGACGAGTTCGAAAGACCGTTGTTGAACGACATGCACTGGTTCGCGGCGTACCGTTCCGGGCGCAAGGAGTATTTTCGGCGGATCGGCAAGCCGAGCCGCTGGACCGACCACAACGCGTGCTATGCGATCGAAAACGGCGTCCTCAAGCTTCGCATCGACGAGCGGCTGCCGTTCCGTGCGGACAAGAGCGTGCCCTGTGTCAGTTGCGTTCAGACTTCGGATCACCGTTTTGGCGCGACGGCGGACGAATACCAGATCCTCGACAAATTCGCGCAGAAGTACGGCTGGTTCGAGATTCGTTGCCGCTGTCCGCGCGGCGAGGGACTGATGGCCGCTTTCTGGCTGCACCAGCACGACCCGACCAAGCAGGAATACACGCCGGACGGCCGTCGCAAAGGCCTCGCAGACGGAGTCTTGGAGATCGACATTTTCGAGCAGCAGGGCCGGCACATCAGCGATACGCACAGCGTCGCTGATCTCAACGTCCACTTCACCGCCGACGCGCACTACCGCCCCCGCGTCGAGGTCGACCTGTCCAAGGACTTCCACACCTGGGCCATGGAATGGCAGGAGGGGCAGATTGACTGGTACTTCGACGGGAAGGTCATCCAGACCTACCAGGGTCCCACGCCGCAGGAGAAGATGTTCATCCTGATGGCCCTGTTCCAGTATTCAGGCTGGATTGGGAACATCGATCCGAATCTGACGTACCCGCGAGACTTCGAGGTGGACTACGTGCGAGTCTATGCGCGGGATGGCGGATCGTAGGCCGTTCGCTCCGCGAGCGGCCGGCGGTGCAACTGCGATTCTAACGCGGCCGGGGCGCGAACTGGAACGTGCGCCAGTACGCCTGATCGGTCGCGTAGGGATCGACTGCGGCATCGTCTGCCAGGTTTTCCGGAAGAATGCCGAACCGCTGCATCTCGCGAATGTAGTAGCGGTTCGGGCGGAAACCGGATATGTCGAACCGCTTTTTCAGGTGCAGCTGGCGCGAGGCATCCTCGATGCGGGCGAGGATCGCAAGGTAATCCTTGTCTTCCGTGCCCTGGAACACCGGTTTGCCGCAGAGTTCGAGCCCCCCGGCCGACTTGGCCAATGGGGCGCGCAGAAAGACCGAATGCGCCGGCCGGTCGAGGTTGCACAGCGCTTGGTACAGCGGCGCTTCGCCCAGTTGGAAATAAGCCAGGTGCCGGATCAGGATGATGTCGTCGATGCGCTCCAGCAGTGGCTGCGGCGGCTCCTGTTTGCCGAACTGGAAGTAAAAGGCATCCTTCTTCACATTGCGGTACGATGTCTTCGTCGCCTTGTGGCATCCGGCACACCGCTCGATGACCGTCTCCTCGGGAAAGTCCACTGGAAACATGCCGGTACCCAGGCAGGCATAGGTTCCGCTGTACGTTGCGCCCGAATCGATCCAAGTGCGGATCGTGGCCCGCTCCTGGCCCGTTAGCTGGACGTCGTAATGCGACCGGTCCAGGCACGTCATCAGCCGGCTGGCCGAAGTGCCGATCGTGCGCGGCGGCCGGTTGCCGTACTTGTTGCGCCCGTCGACGACCAGGGACTTGCTGAACATGGTCCAGTAGGCCGTCGAGTAATAGGGAGTACGGTCGCCGGAGAAGTTGATGTCGCCGTCGTGCCGGGCGTGATTGTGGCAGGCGACGCAGTGCCGGTCGAGGATCGGCTGGATGTCGCGCGGGAAATCGAGCACGTCGGGCTGGTTCTCGTACGGCTCGATGCGGCTCGGCGGACGTTTCATCGCGTCCAGCAGTTGGATGTCTCGCAGGTGGGGCGCTCGCGTCCGCGGCTCGTGACAGCCGACGCAGGACGTGGTTTCGCCCGGCTGGACGGTCACGAAACTCTGCATCCGCTTGACCGACATTTCGTCCTCGTCCAGGGCCACGAAGAACAGCGACCGCAGCGCCGGGGCCTCGAAATAGGCCGAGCCATCGGCCTCGACCGGCACGGTGCCCAGGACGCGTTGCAGCGTGAACGTGCCGCCGGCCGTCAACGGTTCCGACCCGCCGGAGAAATTGACGGGCTTGGGCAACTGCTCCAGCACCAGCAGCTTCTTGATTTCGCCTCGTTCGACCCCCGCCATGTTGCGGCCCGTGTAGATGTCGGAGAGCACCAAATGGCCGGTCGGTCTGGCGGGCGCGAAGCGGCTGGGGATGATCGGTTCCCGCCGGCGGGCGCGCAACGGCCGCGGCTCGTGACACTGCCAGCGGGGAGCAGCGTCCTGGGGCGCATAGATCAGTTCCGGGCGGCCCTCCCCGGTCAGGAAATGAATCCCCTTGGCGTCGGCGACCAGGAACAGGTCCTCCGCCAGAGGATACGGATCGCGGTAGCTCGCCCCACTCACGCGCCGGGCCATGTCCATGTCGTCCGGGCCGCGGTCGGGATCGACAATCGTGACGTATCCAGCATGTTCCGCTCGACCGTGCCCCGGCGAAAACGACGCCACGATCTTGCCCGAGTCGGGGATCGGCTTGGCATCGATCATCACATCGCCCGGATGCTGATTGCCGAAATAGACCATCACGTTGGTCCCGTCGGGGTTGACCGTCCAGAGGTGATGGTACAGGAGTTGATTGCGGTCGACGTACTCCCAGCGCATGTACAGCACTCGGCCGTCGGGCAGCATCCAGGGCGTGTTTTCCTGTTCCGCGTTGCTGGACAGCATGCGGATGTCCGTGCCGTCCGCGTTGCTGCGGTACAGCGTGGCAACCTGGGTCTTCCAGCACGGCACGAACCGGTGGCAACGGCTGGAACAGAAAACGATCGAGTCGTCGGGAGCGTAGATGGGCTCGATATCGTTGTCCGGCCCGTCGGTCAGTTGCCGGAGTTGCGCGCCGTCGATGTTGATTTCGTACAGGTGGTAGGCCGTGGTCCCGCCCCGGCGATACGAGAACAGGATCTTCCGGCCGTCGTAGTGGACGTGCGGATCGCGGATTCCGCCTTGCGGATCGTCCAGCAGCACGGTCAGCTTGCCGGTCCGCAGGTGGAAGCGGCAGAGTCGTCCGCCGTCGCCGAAGGCGTATTTGAAGTACTCGACCGAGTCGGGCGTCGAGGGCGGCGCGTAGTGGCCCGCGTGGCCGTCAGAGTAATGTCCGAAATTGCCGTACCAGTGGTCGTTCCCCGGCACACGCTGGGCAAAAATGATCTCTTCGCAGCCAGCCAGCGGTCCAGCCAGTGCGCGATCACGCAACTCGAAAGGCTCGGCAGCAGATGCCGCCTCCAGGCTCGGAAACAGGCACGAGACGCCGACACCGACAAATAATACAGCCCAAGAAGAAAGACCTTGGCCCTTGACAGTCGGAGCGGACGTTCGATTCACGATTGGGGGAGACTCCTCGCAATGTACTCGTATCGTGCCGGTTCCAGAAGAAGGCGACTCGACGCGGCGGAAACTGAACCTATGCTAGTCCACGGGACGAAGGCCGTCACCCCCACTGCCGGTCGTGATCGACGGCGCGACGAACTAGCGGCGTTGCTCCGCGCGGGCGCGGTCTTCCTGGATGCGTCCACATTGCTGGTGGATCGACACCGGCCCGTGGTTGCAGGGTGCGTGAGTTCTCAGAACGGGAGGTCGCCCGGTTGCGGCGAGGCTGCAGATGGGGGGGCCGTGGCGCAGGTTCTTTTGCCGTAGACGTTTGAGTTGACTTGACCGCTCCGATCGGCACGTAAATCTTGACGCTGATTGACTTTTCTTTTCCTTGGCGGTTTACACAGCCCCGTCTGCGTCACTAGAATTAAGGGCGGCGCAGGACAGAGTCCTGTGGATGGAAGTTGTCGTTCCCCAGTCGAGACCGCACGCAACACCCCGTTTACATCACCACACGCGATAAGCCGACGCGAAGCATGCCGGCAGCTGGCGTGACGCGCCGTGAAAACGATAAGCGTCCTGAAGAACTCACGCCCTTTGAATTACGCCAGAAGTCTCGATGAGTTACGCAAGGAAATACGCACGGCGGCAGACCGTTGTCGCCGAAACGGTCCGCCTGTTGGACTCGCCCGAGGAAGACCTCCGCGGGGACGAACCGAACTCGCCGGCGCCGGCCCCCGCGCCGGCATCCCGACAGGGCGCCTCTTCGTTCACCGCCGACGAGTCGGCACCGTGGTGGCGCCAGTGGCTGTTGTGGGGAGTGCTGGCGGCCGGCCTCGTCGGCGTCGGGGCAGTTGGCTTGCGCTGGTTTCGCCAGGGGACGCTCGAACCGAGCCAACCCTTGATCTACCACACGGTGGCTACGGGCGACCTGCCGATTACGGTCACCGAGCGCGGGAACCTGGAAAGCCAGAGCAATGTCGAGATCATCTGCGAGGTGGACGATATTGAAGGCGACGGCGTCGTAGGCACGCAAGTCCTGTTCATCGTGCCCAACGGGACGTCGGTCAAGAAGGGCGATCTGCTGGTCGAGTTCGACTCGGCGCAGCACCGGGAACGCTTGGACCGTCAGATCCTGAGCACGGAGTCCGCGCGCGCCGTGCAGATCCAGGCCCAGGCCAAGTACGACAATCAGATCACGCAGAACGAGACGCTGCTCGCCGACGCCCTGCTGAGCGTCTCATTGGCGAAGCTCGAACAGGAGATGTTTGTCGACCAGGAGAGAGGAACCTACAAACTGGAGGTCGAGGCGATTGAGCGGCTGGTGGAGGACATCAACAACGAAATCCTCAACGCCAAAGGGACGCTGGAGTTGAAGCGGAACGAGCAACGCGGCATCGAGGCCCTGTTCAAGCTCGGCTACGCCGGCCAGCACCAGCGGGACCAAAGCGTTCTGGATCTGCTACAAGCGGAAAGCCAGTATACGGCCAAGATCAACAAGCTAAAGACGCAATTGGCCACGCTGAAGAAGAAGCAGACCTACGAGCGGGAGATGGAGGAGTTGAAACTGCAGGGGAAAAAGGACACCTCAGAGCGCCAGGTGGAACAGGTCAAGCGGAACGCCGAGGCATTGTTGGCTCAAGCCAAGGCCGCGCTGGACGCGGCCAACCAACAGCTGAAAAAGGAAGAGGAGCGCCTGGTGCGGTACACGGAACAGATCGACAAGTGCAAGATCTCCGCGCCCCAGGACGGAATGGTGGCCTATGCGGTCCCGGACCGGTACTACGGCGAGGAGATCCGCGAAGGTGCGACGATTCGCCCCCGGCAGAAGATCCTCTCGCTGCCGAACCTGTCGCAGATGCAGGTCAAGACCTCGGTCCACGAGTCCGTGCTGGACCAGGTCAAACCGGAATTGTCGGCCAGCGTGCGCGTCGATGCCTTTCCGGAACGCCTCTATCGCGGCACCGTCAAGTCGGTCGCCGTGCTGCCGGACCAGGGCGGCTGGTACGGCTCGGACACCAAGGTCTACCAAACCATCGTCACGATCGACGAACCGGTGCAGCGTCTGAAGCCCGGCATGACGGCCATCGCCGAGATCCACGTCGATCGCCTGAACAGCGTGTTGACGGTTCCCGTCCAAGCCATCGTTCAAGTCGGCAAAGACACCGCCTGTTACATCGCAGGACAGCCGGCGCCCCAGCGGCGGGCCGTCAAGCTCGGACGCACCAACGACAAGCTGGTGCAGATTCTGGACGGCGTACAAGCCGGCGACCGCGTGGTGCTGAACCCCATGGCGATCGCCGCAGAAGCAGAGAGGCCGGCGGGCGAGGGAACGGAACGGGCCGAGAACGCCCAGGAGCAGATCTCCGCCGCGCCGAGCACGCAGCCGGTGGCCGCCGCGCCGCCCACCGCCCGCGAGCCGCGCCGCGCCGCGGCTGCCCCAAAGACGGCGAAGGCTTCGTGAGCCATGTGGCTGAAGATCGTCGAACTGTCCGTCCGCAACCTGATGCTGAACAAGCTGCGCAGCTTGTTGACCATGCTGGGGACGATCCTGGGCGTCAGCTCGGTGATCGCGATGCTCGCCATCGGCGAGGGCTCGAAGCGAAAAGCGGTGGAGCAGATTCGCCAGCTCGGCGCGGCCAACGTCATCGTCCGCAGCGTCAAGCCGGGCGAAGACGACCGCCGCGACGCATCGGCCGGCAACAGCAGTCAGCGCCAGGTCAGCCGCGTGGCAGAATACGGACTGAAGTACGCCGACTTCGATGTCCTGCAAGCCACTCTGCCGACCGTGCGACGCGCGGTCCCCGTGGCGATGATCCGCAAGAATGCCCAGTGCGGACGCCGCCGTATGGCCAACGCACGGGTCTTGGGTACCACGCCGGAATACCTCGAAATCAAACACCTGGTGGTCCGGCGAGGGCGGTTCCTGACCCCCACCGACTTGGCCACCACGGCCAACGTGGCCGTGCTGGCCGCGGGCGCCGCCGAACGCCTGTACTCTTACGAGGACCCGCTCGGCCGCCCGCTGCTGCTGGGCAACGGCGCCTATGTCGTGGTCGGAGTGTTGGAGCCGCAGGACAGCGGCAGCGCGGTGCCCGGCGCGGTCAACTCGTCGGACTTGAACAACGACATCTATATCCCGCTGACCTCCGCCCGCAGCCGTTTCGGCGAAATGCAGCTAATCTTGCGGTCCGGCGGCCGCGATTTCGAGAAGACCCAATTGAGCGAGATCACCCTGACGCTGCACGATGAAAACATGGTCAGTCCGACGGCTGCCATGGTCCGCAAGCTGCTGCAGCAACGGCACCCGAACAAAGAGGACTTCGAGATCCAGGTCCCGCTGGAACTGCTGCGGCAAGCCGAGCGCGAAAAACGGGTTTGGAACCTGGTGCTCGGTTCGATCGCCGGCATTTCGTTGCTGGTCGGCGGCATCGGCATCATGAACATCATGCTGGCGACAGTCTCCGAACGGACCAAAGAGATCGGCATCCGGCGAGCCTTGGGCGCCACCCGCAGCCATATCGTCACGCAGTTCATGGTGGAGAGCATGGTGTTGGCCGCCAGCGGCGGCTTGTTCGGCATCTTCCTGGGCGTCGCGATCCCCGTGGGCGTTTCCCGCTTGTCGGAAATCGAGACCGCGATCAGCTGGTGGGCGATCATCGTCGCCTTCAGCACGTCGGTGATGACCGGCGTCGTGTTCGGCGTCTACCCCGCCCGCCGCGCCGCGATGATGAATCCCATCGAAGCCCTGCGGCACGAGTGACACCGCAGCCTGCGGCCGCAGCCAGTCGCGGCTTTTTTCCAGCGGGAACGAATAGTGAATACGGAATAGAGAATAGGGAATTCAGAAGGATCGGACATCGAGGCATGCCGCATTCACGCCTCGCTGTTCCAGGTCGGCTGTCAGTTCGGTTGCATTGGTGAACAGGACGGCGTCGAAACCGGCGCGGCGGGCGCCTTCCACGTGTTCTGGGCGGTCATCGGCGAAGAAGATGTCCGCCGAGGCGACGCCCGCCAACCGGGCCGCGCCTTGGAAAATGGCCAGATCGGGCTTCATGGCCCGCAACTCGTAACTGAGCGCCGCCACTTCGAACAGCTGCTGCAGAATCGGAAACCGCCGATCGCAGACGAACCGCCAATGAGCTTCGCACGTGTTGGACAAGACCCCCGTGCGGTGGCCGGACCGGCGCAGCCCCAAGATCAGATCGGCGACCGCCTGATCCAACCGGAACATGTCGCTGGAAGCGACGAGCAAATCGCCCCACTCCGGACGCTTCCCGATCCGCCCGCAGAACGCCTCGTAGAACTGCTCCGTCGTCATGTCTCCCCGTTCGTACGCCGTTTCCAGACCGCTGTCGAACACGACTTCCTGGATCACTTCCGGAGGCACCCCCGCCACGTCAGCCATTTGGCGGACCGCAACCTGGTAATCAAAAGGCAGCACGACGTTGCCCAGATCAAAATAGAAGAATTTCGGCGGCAGCATTCGCGTCGAAGCCTCCCTTCCGTGCAGCTGGCATTGCGGATGTCGCCAAGAGTATACCTGCCATTGGCGCTTTTCAAAAGACGGCTCGCGGAAGGCCGTAGATGGGATCGCTGCTTCTTCAAGCGGGGGTTGTGGTTGACACGCCCGCCGTCGGATACACTGGCGGCGTGGGAGGACGTGGCCATGTCGGTACGATCGCCGGAACATGGCCATTCCTTGGAGCGATCGTCGGGGTAGACCCGCCACAACGCTGGAGACATGACCCATGATTCCTGCCCGTAGAATCCTGCTTGCACTGTTGGCCCTCATCTCGTGCTGCCCATCCGCATCCGCTCGCGCTGCGGACGCCGCTGGCGAGCGCGTCGCAACGGCCATCCAAACCGCCCAGAACTGGAAGGACACCGATTCGGCCGATGCGCTGAACTTCCTCGCGGGCGAAGTCGTCAAGGCCGCCGCCGACCCGGCAGCCCGGGCCGGCATGGAATTGCGGATGATCGAAGGCTTGGCCGGAGCCCAAACCCGCGGCGGCCGCAGTTTCTTCTGCCGCCAGCTGGTGATGATCGGCACGGAAGCCTCGGTGCCGGTCTTGGCCCAGCTGCTGATCGACCCCGAATCGTCGCACATCGCCCGCTATGCCCTGGCTCGGATTCCCGGCCCGCAGGCGGATGCGGCGCTGCTGGAGGCGTTGGGCAAGGTGGACGAGAAACTGAAAATCGGCATGGTCAACTCGCTGGGCGACCGTGGATGCCGCGAGGCGGTTGACAAAATCGCCGCGCTGGCCGATAGCTCGAACGAGGAGCTTGCTCGCGCCGCCCTGGCCGCGCTCGGCCGCATCGACTCCGAGGCGGCGGTCGCGGCGGTCGCGAAGGCCCGCGCCAGCGTGCCCGCCAAGCTGAAACTCGCCGCCTCGGACGCCTATCTGGATTGTGCGGCGAGGATGCTCAAACAGAACAAGAACGAAGCTGCAGTGGCGATCTACCGGCAGTTGTACGCCCCGAACGAGCCGGCGCTGTGCCGCGTCGCCGCGCTGAACGGCTTGATCGCGGCGCAAAAGGACCAGTCGATCTCGCTGGTCATCGCCGCGCTGGGAGATAAGGACGCCGGCGTGCGTCGCGTCGCCGTGCCGGCGCTGCGGAACGTGCCGGGCGAAGCGGCGACGCAAGCCGTCGTGGCTGAACTGGCACGCCAGAGCGAGGAAATCCAGGCCCAGTTGTTGGGGGTCCTGGCCGACCGCGGCGACCCAACGGCCCTGCCCGCCGTGGTCAAAGCGGCGGAAGCCGGGTCGCCGGCGGTCCGCGTCGCGGCGCTGGACGCGCTGGCCGCATTGGGTGACTCGTCCGTCGTGGCACTGCTCGCACAACGGGCCGCCGAGGCACAGGGAGCCGGCGAACAGCAGGCCGCCCGCAACAGCTTGAACCTGCTCCGCGCCGACGGCACGAATGCGGTGATCGCCAAGCAACTGTCGGCGGACAAACCCGGCGTACGGGCCGAAGCGGCCAAGGCGCTGGCCGCACGCAGCGCGGTGGATCAGGTGGCCGCGCTGCTGGGCGCTGCCCAGGACCAAGAGCCGGCAGTGGCGGCCGAGGTCTTTAAGGCGATCCGCGTGATCGCCCGATCGGAACACGTGCCGCCGCTGGTGCGGCTGCTGGTCGGCGCCAAGGACGGCGGCGTGCGAGGCGAAGCGGAAAACGCCGTGGTGGCCGCTGCCGCGACGACCGCAGCCGGCAGGAATCCGGCCGAAGCGGTGCTGGCGGCTTTGCCCAGCGCGCCCTCGCCGCAAGTCCGCGCGTCGCTGCTGCGCGTGTTGGGGCGAATCGCGCACGCCTCCGCCTTGCTCGTCCTGTACCAGTCCGCTCAGGACGCCGAGGCGGACGTCAAAGATGCGGCGATCCGCGCGCTGGCCGAATGGCCGACGGGCGAGCCCGCACAGGTGTTGTTCGGGATTGCCGGCGACGCATCCGCCTCGCAAGTTCATCGCGTATTGGCGCTGCGGGGTTACGTCAACATGATTCCCAAGCAGCCGGACGCGACCGACGACCAGATCCTGGACAACTATGCCAAATCGTTGCAGATGGCCGGCAGAAACGAGGAAAAGCAATTGGTCTTGTCCAAGCTGGGCCTGGTGCGGCACCGCCGGGCGCTGGAGATGGCTCGGCAGCAAGCGGGCGATCCGGCCCTGAAGCAATCCGCCGAAGCGGCCGCGCAGAACATCGAAAAACTGCTGGCCGCGCCGGCTCGCGTAACCGCGTCCCATAACCCGGACAAAGCGAGCAACGCCATCGACAAAGACCCCAAGACGCGCTGGGATACGGGCGGCGCCCAGCAGGGCGGCGAATGGTTCCGCATCGAGCTGGACGAGGATTGTTTGATCAAGGGTTTGGTGCTGGACAGCAGCGGTTCGGGCGGCGATTACCCGCGCGGGTACGAAATCTACGTTTCGCCCAGCAGCCTGGGCGACGGACAACTGGTCCTGAAAGGCCAAGGCAATCAGGCGATCACCAAAATCGTCTTCCCGCAAGGAGTCCGCGGCCGGGCCATCAAGATTGTACAGACCGGCCGGGCCGAGGGATTGTTCTGGTCGATTCACGAACTGACCGTCGATTCCCAGCCGGCCGGAAAGTAGGCGGCAACGGTCATTGTCGTTCCATCACCTGCGTTGTTTGGCCACGTCCGACAATCACGGTGTCCGCCAGGCCGACAAACAGGCCGTGATCGACCACGCCGGGCATGGCGTCCAGGCGAGCGGCGAGGGCGGCGGGATCGTCGATGCGGCCGAACGCACAGTCCAGGATGTAGTTCCCCTCGTCGGTCAAAAACGGAGGCCCCTCTCGGCTTGGCCGCAAAATGGGCGTCGCGCCCAAATCGCCCAACCGCTGGGCCAGCGGCTGCCAGGCGAACGGAACGACCTCGACCGGCAGCGGAAACGCACCCAAATGCGGAACCTGCTTGTGCGAATCGACGATGATCACCACGCGGCGGCTCAAGGACGCCACGATCTTTTCCCGCAGCAACGCTCCGCCCCCGCCCTTGACCAGGTTGAACTGCGGGTCGACTTCGTCAGCGCCGTCAATCGTCAGATCCAGACGGAAGACCTCGTCGAGGCTGACCATCGGGATCCCGGCGAGTTCGGCCAGCTGCCGGCTGGTCTCGGAAGTCGGTACGCCGCGAACGCGGAGCCCCGAGCGCACTCGCTGGCCCAGCAGTTCCAGCATGATCGCCGCCGTCGAGCCGGACCCCAACCCCAGGCACATTCCGTCGCGGACATAATCCAGGCTGCGTTCCGCCGCCAATCGCTTTTCTTCGTTGATTCCTGCCATCGTCACCGGCGGCCTCTCGTTTCTCAGGCGTTCAAGCGTCCCCACGGAACCTACGATGATAGCGGCCCGCCATTGCGTTGCAAGCGGTCGCAGACTTGGCGATGAGCGTCCGGGCTTGACATCGGCACCAGACTGCCGATGTTGGGAACCCATGGCGGATCGTTTTGGCGTCCTGGAACTGTTTTGTGGCATCGGCGGCTGTGCCGCGGCACTCGGCGAGCGCGCGGAAATCGTGGCCGCGGTGGACATCAATCAAGTTGCCTTGTCTGTGTACCGGCACAATTTCCGGCATCCGGTCCAGGTCCGCGCGATCGAAAGCCTGCCCGCGCAGGTCTGCCGCGAGAACGTGGCGGACTTGTGGTGGATGTCCCCGCCCTGCCAGCCGTACACGGTCCGCGGCCGGCGACTGGACGTGCATGATCCGCGTGCGGAATCGCTGTTGACGGTAATCGAACGGATCGCACAGATCCGTCCGCGCTACGTGGCGCTGGAGAACGTTCCCGGCTTTGGCGGCTCCCGCGCGCACCAGCGACTGCGGGCCACGTTGGACGCCCACGGCTACGAGGTGCAAGAGCAAATCCTGTGTCCGACCCAACTGGGCGTTCCCAATCGGCGGCGCCGGTTTTACCTGATAGCGGGACGTAGCGGCAGCCTGTGCGAACCAAGGCCGGGCGATTGGCCCGCGGCCGGGGATGCAGCGAGCGGACGTTGCTCCCGCGCGCCGGCGTCCGCTGAGCCCAGACGGCCTTGGCAATTCACCGTGCGGCAAATCTTGGACGCGGACCCGCCGGACCAGCTGTGGATGCCCGGCGAGTTCCTCGACCGGTATCGGACGGCGGTGCACGTGCTGGACCCGGAAGACGCGTACGCGGAATCGCATTGTTTCGCGTCCGGTTACGGCCAGAGCATCGCCCACAGCGGTTCCTACCTGGCGACCCCGCGCGGCGTGCGGCGGTTCTCGCCCCGGGAGATACTGCGCTTGCTCTGTTTCCCGCCCGGCTTCTGCGTGCCGGGGTCGCTGACCTTGCGCAAAGCGTGGGAATTGGCCGGCAACAGCCTGTCCGTGGCCCCCGTCCGGCATGTGCTGGCCGCGATCCCCGAACTGGCGACACTGGCGGCGGGACCTACCAGCGGCACAAACCGATAGCGTAAGACGCCTCGCAGCCTGACCTCCATCTGTTCCCCGCATCGCGAATTTCCTTTCTTGGGGCGACTTGCTATGCTGATCCGGCTGAAGAACTTCCTCCCCGGACTTTGCCAGCTTACGAGGAGCAACGCAATGACCAAGTACGTGCTCGGTTTGGACCAAGGGACCACCTCCAGCCGCGCGATCGTGTTCGGGCACGACGGGCGGGCGGTGGGGTCGGCACAGCAGGAGTTTGAGCAACTGTTGCCGCAGCCGGGACATGTGGAACATGATCCCGAAGCCATTTGGGATTCGCAGTTGGCGGTGGCGAAACAGGCGCTGGCGGCGGCGGGCGTTTCCCCGGCAGACCTGGCGGCGGTCGGCGTCACCAACCAGCGGGAAACAACCGTCCTGTGGGAACGCGACACCGGCCAACCCGTGGCCAACGCGATGGTTTGGCAGAGCCGCGCCAGTGCGGAGATCTGCGAACGGCTGAAAGCCGACGGCCTGGAGCCGGTGTTCCGCGACAAGACCGGGCTGGTGATCGACGCTTACTTTTCCGGTACGAAGATCAAGTACTTGCTGGACCAGATCGACGGCGTGCGAGCGCGGGCCGAGCGTGGTGAAATCCTGTTCGGCACGGTGGATACGTTCCTGATCTGGCGACTGACCCAGGGCCGGCGGCACGTGACGGACTTGAGCAACGCCAGCCGGACGCTGATCTTCAACATCCACACGCTTGATTGGGATGACGAGTTGCTGCGAGTGTTGGGCATTCCGCGGGCGATGCTGCCCGAAGTGCTGCCGTCCAGCCACAACTACGGGGAAATGGCGGCGGATTGGCTGGGCGCGGCGGTGCCCATCGGCGGCGCCGCCGGCGATCAGCAGGCGGCCATGTTTGGCCAGGCGTGTTTTGCGCCGGGCGAAGCCAAGAACACCTACGGCACCGGCTGCTTCATGCTGATGAACACGGGGGATCAGCCGCGGCGATCGCAGAACAACCTGCTGACCACGATCGGCTGGGGCTTGGACGGGCGGGTCACCTACTGCCTGGAAGGCTCGGTGTTCATCGCCGGCGCGGTGGTCCAGTGGCTGCGCGACGGATTGGGCCTGATCCGCACTTCGGCGGAAATCGAGCGCCTGGCATCCTCCGTTCCCGACAGCGGCGGGGTGGTGATTGTGCCGGCGTTTACGGGATTGGGCGCTCCGCATTGGGATCCCTATGCCCGCGGGGCCGTGTTCGGCATCACGCGCGGCACCACCGCCGGACACCTAGCGCGGGCGGCGTTGGAATCGATGACGTTTCAGACCCGCGACCTGTTGGACGCCATGCAGCGCGACGCGGGCATCCGGCTGGACATGCTCAAGGTTGACGGCGGCGCGTCGGTAAACGACCTGTTGATGCAATTCCAGGCGGACATCCTGGACACGGCGGTCCGCCGCCCGGTGGTCGCCGAGACGACGGCGCTGGGCGCGGCCTATCTCGCCGGCTTGGCGGTGGGCTATTGGAACGGTTTGGACGACATTGCCCGCAACTGGGCCTTGGACTGCGAATTTCGCCCACAGATGGCGGCCGAGGATCGCCAGCGGCGGTACGCCCGCTGGACCCGCGCGGTGGCCAGAGCATTGGATTGGGAAGAGCGCGAGACCTAGGCTGTTTCCCGCGAAAGTTCGAGGATGAATCGCCGGCGTTGCCCAACACGGCGGAATTGTGGCCCTTGCGCAGTTGAAGGCGGAATAGTGAACACTGAAGGGGGAATGCTGAAGGCAGAATGGAAGGCTGGGGGCCTTCACTCACTGTTCACTATTCAGTCTTCAGTCTTCGCTATTCAGTGCTCACCACACGATCCTCGCCGCGTCGAACACGGGGCCTTCGACGCAGGTGCGTTTGTAGTCCCATTGTCCGCCGGCGTCTTTGACCTTGACCACGCAGCTGAAGCAGATGCCGATACCGCAGGCCATGGGCGTTTCCAACGAGACTTCGCAAGGCACCTCGTGCGCCGCGGCTAGCTTGGCGACCGCCTGCAGCATGACTTCGGGGCCACAGCAAGCGATCCGGCACGGCGTCGTGCGCGTGGCCAGCGATTGGCTCAGCAAGTCCGTCACCAGCCCGCGATGTCCACGGCTGCCGTCTTCCGTGCTGATGCGGACATCGACGCCCAACGCTTGGAAGTCCTCGACGCCCGCCAGACAATCGGCGGACCGCGCTCCGTAGCACAGCGTGACTTTCGCTGCCGGCGTCACCGTGCGCGGCGGATCGCCGTAGCAGCGTCTGCCCAGCGACTCGGCCGCCAAAGCCAGGAACGGGGTCTGGCCGATGCCGCCGGCGACCAGGATCAGGTGATCCGTCATCTGGACGGGGAAGCCGTTTCCCAGTGGTCCCCAGACCGTCAATCGCGTGCCCGGCGGGCAATCCGCCAACCGCCGAGTGAACTTGCCTTTCGCCAGGTAGACCACATCGATTCCCCAGGGCGCTCCGGACGAGGTCCGCACCGTGTCGTACAAAGCCAGCGCGCGGGCGAGGAGCGGATCGTTCACGTCCGCCAGCCGGAGCATGAGAAACTGGCCGGGCAGGGCGCTGCGCGCGATCGGAGGGCACTCGAAGCGGAGCCGGTAGGTATCGCGTGCGGTCCGCACGTTCTCGACGATCGCGACCGTCTGCTGCACCGCGTGATCGGCGTAGTACGAAGCGTGAAGCGGGTTGCTCATCGGTGCTTCTTCCTCCAGGGCTTTTTCCCGGTTCGAGGCGGTCGCCGAGACTCGTCCGAAGAAGTCCGGGCTTCGAGTCCCGCCGGTTTCCCCGGGCGGTCGGCCCGGCCACCGTGCCGCTTCCGTCCGGAGGCCGCTCGCGGTCCGCGATCGGCCGCGGCTCCCTTGCGTCCAGCCTTGGCGGCCCTCCGCGATTGGCCCTCCGCCCGTGCCGTCGCCCGCTCCAACATCTGGACCTCTTCGCGCGTCAACGGCCGGCACGCCCCCACCGGCAAGTCGCCGAGCCGCAGCGGCCCGACGGCGATGCGCTTCAATTGGAGCACTTTGTGGCCGATTCGCGCCAGAATCCGGCGGATCTCGCGGTTCCGGCCCTCGTTCAGCACGATTTCCAGTTCAGCCGTTTCACGTTGGCGGCGTTTGACGCGCACGGAAGCGACGCGAGCGAACCCCTCCGCAAGGTGAATGCCGGTCCGCAGCCGGTCCAATTCTTGCAACGACGGACAGCCCGCGACGCGGGCGAGATAAGTCTTGTCGACGCCGTACCGCGGGTGGGTCAACCGGTTGGCCAACGCGCCGTCGTTGGTGACCAGAATCAGCCCCTCGCTGGTCCGGTCCAATCTGCCGACGGGAAACAGCCGCTCGTCGCTGCGGACCAGGTCGACCACGCGCATTCGCGCGGCGGGATCCCAATTGGTCGAAACGACGCCCGGCGGCTTGTTCACGGCAAAGTACAATCGTTTCGGAGAAGTCAACGGCGTCCCGTCCACGCGGATCTGCTGCCGCAGCGGATCGACTCGCGTACCAAGTTCGGCGACGGTCCGGCGATCGACCTCGACGCGCCCGGCCAGAATCAACTCCTCGCACTCGCGCCGGCTGCCGATACCGGCGGCGGCCAGCACCTTCTGCAAACGCTCGCCGCGCGGCATTTCTTCTTGCGAGTGACTGTCAATACCCGGGGATGGAGGCGGTGGGGGCCGTCGCTTCATGAATCAGTGCCAATCTTGCGGGAATCAAGTTCGCTCGAAGCCCAACTCTTTCCGGAAAGCCGGGCTTCTTTGGCCGCGATCTTGGGCAGCGCCAATAGAAGATGATACCCGTTGCCGGCAAATCGTCCCAGACGCCGTGCGCGAAGAGTCTGCCCCGAAGGAACGAAGAAAAGCCATCGCGGTCTCGCAAGGCGGCGCCTTGCAGCCAACTTGGAAAGGCGAATTAGCGCGGTGCCGGCTGTACGGATGGCTGGCCCCACGCACTGCTGGTCCACGACCGGCTGCGATCCGCCTCGGACCAAGGCTTCTGGTAATCGCGGGGCCGGCCACCTACGACCTCTGGGCCCGCAGCATTGTCGGCGTAGGGATCATGCACGGAAGCGTTCAGCCGCTGTTGCTGGATCGTCCCCGGAGGAGCGAACGGCGAGTAGCCACGGCAGCCATTGAATACGAGCAGCAAACAAGTCAGTAGGAACAGGCGATAGCGATTCATGCCGCGTGGTAGCCTTTGCTGCTAGCAGAGTGAAACCGGTAAAGCTGCGGAAGTCAGACGGCGAAGGGGCCGCGGATTATAGGTTTTCGTCTCGGACGGCTAAAGGGGGATTTACCCACTGTTTTTCTAGCCCATGTTTGACATATCGCGTTGTAAGTCCTTGCGGCGCAAGGGGCGGAA
>CAZAQY010000007.1:65875-81294 GCA_964486845.1 uncultured Pirellulaceae bacterium | reverse complement strand
CCACGGAGTGTGATGGCTACTTTGACGAGGCGACAGTTATTTCTCGAACGATGCTGAATGCCGGAAGAAGCCGGGCTTTTCTTCGTGCTGGATTGCGTCACGCGATCAGGTACAATGACGGCTGGCAACTCAGGTCCATGCGGCGAAACCTTGACGGGGGACGTGACGATGGGCGGCAGCGGCCGAATCTGGGCAAGCGTCAGCGCGATCGCAAGCGGATCGTTGCTCTGGCAATTCCTCTCCGGCGGCCCGCTCTGGGCACAGACGGTCGAGGACTTGGAGTCGGCCATGAAAGTGAAGCGTGGGTTGGACGAGGCGGCCGGCGAACCGGTCATGAGCCTGTTCACCCTGCTGATCTTGGCGGGCGTCCTGCTGGCCATCGCGATTATGTTCCTGGTGGCGCGGTCCGAAGACCGGTCGCTGGACCGGCCGGTGGGCACCGAGGAGGGCGGCGAGCGGGAATCCTACGTGATGCACGTCGCGTTCTTGGCGGCCGGGTACGCGGCCATCATCATCATGCTGTCCCAACTGCCGCCGTTCATGACGCCGGGGCTGGGATCGGCGACCCGCTGGATCTTGATCGCCGCGGCGGTGGTGATCTCCATCGCCCACGTGCTGGCGGCCCGCGACGAGCGTGCCTTGCCGCCGTTGCTCAAGTACGTCTTCAGCGGCAGCGTCATCCTGGCGGCCTTCTTCTTTCACCTCGGCTTCAAGAAGTGGTCGTTCCTGCACTTTTCCGACCCGTTCTACTACGGCAAAGGCCCCTACATCGCGCTGGGGCTGATTCTGCTGCTGGTGCTCGTCTATTCGGCCTACATCACCTGGCAGCATTTCAAGACGGCCCGGCGGTAGGACGCGCACGGCGGGGAGTGACGGGGACGACCGGAGGCTAAGCCGTGGAGATGCAACCACGCCAACGCGGTTTTCGTCGCTGGGCGTGGGCGGCGTTGCGCGCCGCCGGCATCCGCGTGCTGGTATGGGGCGGTCTTTTCGGCCTACTACTGGGCGTGTGCGGATTATGCTTGGTGTTTCCTGTGCGCCTGATGGAGCCTGGGACGGCAGCGCGGTATCATACGGTCTTCGTGCGGCGGATTTCCTCGCGGCGACGTCCCGGAGGACGAGTTCCGTACAAATCTCCAGAGATCAGGATTCGGACCATGCGTACTTGTCGGATTGCCGTTGTGTTGCTCTTCTGCGCTTGCTCCACGCCCCTCCTGCGGGCCGCTGGCGACGTGAAGATCGTGCCGGATGTGGTATACGGCCACAAGTTTGGATTGGCGCTGACGTTTGACGTCTTCCAGCCCGTCGAGAAAGCAAATGGAGCCGGCGTGTTGTTCATGGTCAGCGGCGGCTGGTACTCGCATTGGCAGCCGCCGGAGAAGGCGCAGGGCATGTTCAAGCCGCTGACCGATAAGGGCTTGACGGTCTTTGCCGTCCGGCACGGCAGCAGTCCCAAGTTCGGGATTGCGGAAGCGGTCGAGGATGTCCGCCGCGCGGTGCGTTATATCCGCGTCAACGCCCAGCGGTTCGGCGTCGATCCGCAGCGATTGGGCGTGTACGGCTACAGCGCCGGTGGGCACCTGTCGCTGATGTTGGGCACGGCCTCGGACGAGGGCGACCCGAAAGCGGAGGACCCGGTCTTGCGAGCCGGGAACCGGGTGCAAGCCGTGGTAGCCTTCGTAGCGCCCACGGATCTGCGGATCATGGTCTGGAAGGCTCCGGACCATCTGCCCGCCTACGATCGGTTTCCAGCCTTGGACTTGCCGGTCGAGGAAGCCGCCCGCGTCTCGCCCCTATTGCACGTCACCCCTGACGACGCCCCCACCTTGCTGATCGCGGGCGACGCCGACGAACTGGTGCCGATCAAACACAGCCGCGACATTCATGCCGCGTTTCAAGAGAAAGGCGTGAAGAGCCAGTTGATCGAGATTTCCGGCGCCGGCCACGGCTTCAGCGGCGAAGACGCCAAGCGTGCCACGAGCGAAATGGCGGCCTGGTTCGAGAAACAACTGGCCAAACCGTCGGGGACGGAGTGATCGGGCGGCCATCAGCTGGGCTCATTCAGCCGCGTGCGACACGCCCCGCGCGTGGCCGAGTCGTGGCACGCTGCCAGGTTTTGGAGTGCGGTGCCTTGTCACCGCTTTGGACGGCGGATTGGAGCATAACGACAGATTGGGTTCAGGAGAACGCTGGCCTGACAACAAAGTCGGCCTTCCAAATCAGGCCACAGCCAAATGGAGAGGACAGATGCTTCGTACATTTCAGGTATTCGTATCCGCCTTGCTCACCGCGGCCTGTGTCCGGGCCGGCGAAACATGGCCTGAATTCCGCGGCCCGGCGGGCAACGGGCATGCGGACAGCACCGGGCTGCCCGTCACCTGGAGCGAAACCGAGAACGTGGCCTGGAAGACAGAGATTCCAGGCCGCGGCTGGTCCTCGCCGGTGATCTGGCACCAGCAGATCTGGCTGACCACCGCGACGCCCGACGGCAAACAGATGTTCGCCGTCTGCGTCGATCGCGAAACGGGCAAGATCGTCCGCCACGTCAAGATCTTCGACACGGCCAATCCGGAGCCCATCGCCGTGGTGAACAGCTACGCCTCGCCCACGCCCGCGATCGAGGAGGGCCGCGTTTATGCGCATTACGGCACGTACGGCACGGCCTGCCTGAACACCGCGACGGGCCAAATCCTGTGGACGCGCCGCGACCTGAATTGCGACCACCACGAAGGCCCCGGGTCGTCGCCGATCCTGTTCGAGAACCTGCTGATCGTCCACGTCGACGGCCGCGACGTTCAGTATGTGGTCGCCCTCGACAAGCACACGGGCAAGACGGTTTGGAAGACAAACCGTTCGGTCGACTACAGTCCGTACATGATCAACCTCCACAAAGCGTTCTGCACGCCGCAGGTGATTCATTCCGGCGGGCGGCTGCAACTGATCAGCCCCGGCGCGATGGCGGCGATGGGTTACGACCCGCGGACGGGCGAAGAACTGTGGAAGGTCCGCTACCGCGGCTGGTCGATGGTCCCTCGGCCGCTGTTCGGGCACGGCCTGATCTTCTTCATCAACGATTACGAACGGCCCGAGTTGTGGGCCGTGCGTCCGGACGGCCAAGGCGATGTGACCGGCAGCCACGTGGCCTGGACCATCCGCCGCGGCATGCCGCGGCAGCCGTCGCTGCTGCTGATCGGCGACCTGTTGCACCTGGTCAGCGACGACGGGATCGTGTACGCGGTCGGCGCCCGGACGGGTGAGGAAGTGTGGAAAGACCGCATCGAGGGCAACTACTCCGCCTCGCCGCTGTATGCCGACGGCCGCATCTATTTCTGCAACCGCGATGCGGTAACCACCGTGATCGAGCCCGGCCGGCACTTCAGAGTGCTGGCCGTGAACCGCCTGGACGGCGAGCAGACGATGGCCTCGCCCGCCGTGGCCGGCAAAGCCCTATTCCTGCGGACTCGCACACACCTGTACCGCATCGAGGCACGGTGAATGCTGAGGCACTTTGACGCCGCCAGCTTGCCGTTCGTTCACAGCGTGATCGCGTCGCCGAGTCTGGGGATTTCGGCCGGCAAGTGATATTTTTCGCGGATCTTCTCGGCCAGGGCGAGTTGGTTGTTCTCTTCACCGTGCGTTACGATCAGCCGCGGGCGGCAGGGGGCTACGGCGCTGAACCATTCCAGCAGGTCGTCCTGACCGGCGTGGGCACTGAATCCGCCCAACGTATGGATGCGGGCGCGGACGGCGATGCGTTCGCCGAAAATGGAAACCTGCTGAGCGCCGTCCACCAAGCGGCGGCCAAGCGTCCCGTCGCCCTGGTAGCCGACAAAAATCACGTGCGTCTCCGTGCGCCACAGGTTCTGGCGGAGATGGTGCAGGATCCGTCCGGCGTTGCACATCCCGGCGCCGGCCATGATCAGGCAGGGGCCATGTACGTGGTTTAGTGCCTTGGATTCCTCGGCGGTGACCGTGGCCTGCAGCGTGTTGAGGTCTTCCTCCAGCGGGTGTTCCTTGATTTCTCGAGTCAGATCGTCGTCGAACAGCTCGGCGTGGTGCCGGTAGATCTGCGTCGCCTCGATGGCCATCGGGCTGTCCAGGTAGACAGGGAACTTGGGCAGCAACTTGCGGCGGAAGATGCCGGCCAGGATGACCAGCAGCAATTGGGCGCGGCCCACCGCGAACGTCGGGACCAGCACCTTGCCGTTGCGGGAGATGGCGGTTCGAAGAACCTCCAGGAATTCCTGCACGGTTTCCTGGAAAGGCCGGTGGTTGCGGGCGCCATAGGTGGATTCCAGAAACACGGTTTGGGCTTCGCGGAACGGTTCGGCATCTTTGAGGATCGGTGCGTTCCTGGGGCCCAAGTCGCCGGAGAAAACGGCCGCCTTCGTGCCGCTATCGTCGGCCAGCGTCAAGTGAATGCTGGCCGAGCCGAGCATGTGGCCGGCTTCGCCCCACCGCGCGGTCACGCCGGGTGCCACGTCCACCGGGTCGTTCAACGGCACGGGGCGGAAGAGCGGCATGGTGGCTTCCACATCCTCGACGCGATACAGCGGTTCCAGTTGCTTCTGGCCCGCCCGCTGGCGGCGGCGATTGATCCGTTCGAAGTCCTGAGCCTGGACTTTGGCCGAGTCGCGAAGGATGAGGTTGGTCAGTTCGCCGGTCGCCGTTGTTCCGAAGATCGGCCCGTCGAATCGGCCTTTGACTAACATCGGCAGCCGGCCAGAATGGTCCAGGTGCGCATGGGTCAGCAGGACGGCGTCCAGTTTGCGGGAGTTCAGGTCCCGCGGGAGGCGGTTCCGTTGCTCGGACTTGGCCACACCCTGGAACAGGCCGAAATCAATCAACAGCCGGGCCTGCGAGGTCTCGACCAGATACGCCGAGCCCGTGACCTCGCCGCCCGCAGCTCCGTGTAACGTGACTTTCATGGGAAATCTCCTTGATGCCTGCGGTGCGTCGCGACAGGTGTTGCAGGGCGGGGCGTATCACTGGCTGCCCGGCAGCAGACTCGCGACGTCATCTGGAATACCTTGTCGAATGTACGCCAGCGCTTCGTCGACCGAATCTGTCGGATGGAGCAGCTTCAGGTCCTCCCGTGCAATCGTCCGCTCGCCGAGCAACGATTCCTCGACAAAGTCCCATACCTCGCTCCAGAACGGCAGTCCCATCGCGACGACGGGAAAGCGTTCGATCTTGTCACACTGGATCAACGTCACGGCCTCGAAGGCCTCGTCCAGCGTGCCAAATCCGCCCGGCATGACGACAAAGGCACACGAGTACTTGACCAACATGACTTTGCGGACGAAGAAATGATCAAATTCGACGAACCTATCCAGATACGGGTTGGGGCGCTGTTCGCGGGGCAAAACGATGTTGCAACCGATCGTATAGCCGCCGCCCTCCTTGGCCCCGCGGTTGGCGGCCTCCATAATGCCCGGACCGCCGCCGGTCATGACGACGAATCCCGCCTCGGCCAGGCTCTTTCCCAACGCTCGAGCCAGCTGATAGTAACGATGATCCTCCGGAAACCGTGCGGACCCAAAGACCGTCACACAGGGGCCCTCGAAATCCAGCGATTCGTAACCTCGCAGGAACTCCAAGAAAACCCGAACCGCGCTCTCCAGGTCCGCCCCACGGTCCCGCTTGCCGGCCAGGAACTTCTTCTCGGTATTCCGGACGCTTTCCAGCAGCGAGGGATGGTATTCGCGCTTGGATTTACCGGTCATCGCGTTCTCCATCACGTTTTCTTGGGAGCTATCGTAACCGACCAGCCGCGGGCTGCCCAGTACGCTTCCACAGAATTCCCCCCAAAGGCAGTAACATCAGTGCAGCGGGTGTTCTCATCCCCGTGTTCCTGCAAGAAGCCCTGATTGCCGGCTTGGCACCGCAAGAAGCCCCCCGCATCGCTTGTCCGTTGGCGGTTCTCCATCCAAATATTGCCTGGGGTGGTTCTCGCGGGGTATGGCATGGTATAATTCTCGATAAGTCCCGAATTCCTTGATCCTTTGAAATAAGGATTTCTGCGAATGCCTCTTGTCGTTTTGCGCATCATTTTCATCGTCTTTGCGGCAGGCCTGGCAACGCTGCTTGTCAACGACGACAGTTTTGAGATTGAACGTCCCTGGATTGTTTTCGTGGGCGTGTTGATCGTCGCCGCGATCGTCGTCGGCATCGACATGCTGTTTAAGAAGAAGAAGTTGGACACGCTTTCTGCGGTCTATTTTGGCCTGATCGTGGGGATTTTCTTGACGTACGTGGTCAGCATCGCGTTAACGCCCCTGATGCAGGGCAACCCGCACGTGGAGCGGATCCGGCTGGTCTTGGGCATGGTCTTGTGCTACGCCTGTATCAGTTTGCTGATGCAGACCAAGGACGACTTCCGGTTCGTCATTCCGTACATCGAATTCGCCAAGGAGGTCAAAGGGCTGCGGCCTTATTTGTTGGACACCAGCGTCGTGATCGACGGGCGGATCGCGGACGTGGTCGAGACCTGCATCTTTGACAACCAACTGATCATGCCTCGCTTCGTCCTGAGCGAATTACAGAATATCGCGGACAGCGGAGACAAGATGCGGCGGGCACGTGGCCGCCGGGGCCTGGACGTCCTCAATCGGCTACGGACCAGCAAGTCCGTGGAATTCAAGATTTACGACCGGGAACTTCCCGAAATGGCCAACCAGCCGGTGGACATGAAGTTGGTCCTGCTGGCCAAAGACCTGGAAGGGAAAATCATCACGGGCGACTACAATCTGAACAAGGTCGCGCGTTTGCACAATGTCCCGGTCATCAATTTGAATGACATCGCCAATGCCCTCAAGCCGATTTTCCTTCCCGGCGAGAGGGTCGATGTCAAGGTCGTCAAGCCCGGCGAGGAACCTGGACAGGGGGTGGGTTACCTGGACGATGGCACAATGATCGTCATCGAGAATGGACGAGCCCACATTGGGGAGATCGTGAGCCTGACCGTGACCAGCGTGCTGCAGACCAGCGCCGGCCGGATGATCTTCGGCCGCTTCGAGCAGGTGGTCTGATTCGTGACTTCGTTCTTGTCGGCGGGGCAATCTTCGCGCCGTCCGAATCTCCGACTAGAATGCTGCCCCTGTGGTGCGTGGTTTGCCCGTAATTTTCACACAATAGGATCGACTCCCTTGCTGCGAACTCACACTTGCGGCCAGCTTCGGCCGGAGCACATTGGACAGGAAGTAACGCTCTGCGGATGGGTGGACAGTTCCCGTGACCACGGCGGTGCGGTATTCATCGACCTGCGCGACCGGTACGGCAAGACGCAAGTCGTGGCCAGTCCTCAAAGCGGCGCAGAGACGGTCGAGCAAGCCAGCCGGTTGCGGTCGGAGGACGTGCTTCGCGTCACCGGCAAAGTGGCCCACCGGCCCGAAGGCAGCGTGAATCCGAAGCTGGACACGGGCGAGATCGAACTCCGGATTACGAAGCTGGATGTCCTGAACCGCAGCGAGACCCCGCCGTTCGTTCCATCGCAGCAGGAATTGCCGGCAGAAGACCTGCGTCTGAAGCACCGCTACTTGGACCTGCGACGCGTCCAGATGCAACAAACGCTGCTGCTGCGAAGCCGAATCATCAAGACGATGCGGGATTATTTTGCAGAACACGACTTCATCGACGTCGAGACACCCATTCTGGGACGCAGTACGCCTGAGGGGGCGCGTGACTACCTGGTGCCCAGCCGAGTAACGCCAGGCAAGTTTTACGCGTTGCCCCAGTCTCCGCAGCTTTACAAACAGATCCTGATGGTCGCCGGCTATGATCGATACGTTCAAGTCGCCCGATGTTTCCGCGACGAGGATTTGCGGGCGGATCGCCAGCCGGAATTCACGCAGTTGGATCTGGAGATGTCGTTTGTCGACGCCGACGACATCATCGGTATCATCGACGGTCTGGTCGTCCGATTGGCCAAGGAGATCCTGGGTCTGGAAGTCCAGACGCCGTTGCCGAGGATGACGTACGATGAGGCCATGGAGCGATTTGGGCACGACGCTCCGGACCTTCGGTTCGGCATGGAACTGATCGACTGCTCGGACCTGGCCAAGGAAGCCGAATTCCGCGTGTTTCGAGAGACGGCGGACGCGGGCGGCCGGGTCCGGGGATTAAACGCCAAAGGAGCCGCCGGTCAGTTTTCGCGCAAACGGATCGACGAGTTGACGGATTGGGTCAAGCAGGAATTCGGCGTCAAGGGTCTGGTTTGGTTCCGTGTCGAGCAAAACGGCACGTTGTGGTCGCCGGTTTCCAAGAACTTCAGCGAAGACCTCTTGGTCCGGATCGGTCAGCGGATGGGTGCCCAGCCGGGTGATTTGCTGCTGTTCATCGCCGACACCTGGGAAATGACGTGCAAAGCGCTAGCCGCCCTGCGCAAGCGTCTGGGCGCGGAATTGAGACTGTACGACCCGCGGTCGATGAGTTTCTCGTGGGTGGTCGAGTTCCCGATGTTCGAGTGGAACCAGGATGAACAGCGTTGGGATGCCATGCATCACCCGTTTACGGCGCCGCGACTGCAGGATCGTGAGCTGCTGGAGACGGAACCCGCCAAGTGCCGGGCGCAGGCTTACGATTTGGTGATCAACGGGTCGGAAGCCGGCGGCGGCACCATCCGTATTCACGACAGCCGACTGCAGCAGAAGGTGTTCAACCTGCTGGGCATCGACGAGCAGAGGGCCTGCGAACGGTTCGGCTTTCTCTTGGACGCACTGCAGTTCGGCGCTCCTCCGCACGGTGGCATCGCGCTCGGCATCGACCGCGTCGTAATGCTCTTCGGCAAGCTGGACAGCATCCGCGATTGCATTGCGTTCCCAAAGACGCAAAAGGCAACGGACCTGATGACCGAGGCGCCAGGCGAAGTGGACCGCAGGCAACTGGAGGAACTGGCAATCCGCCTGGCGATACCCGCGCAGAAGTAGCTTGAAGGCCAAGGGAGGCGCGAGACTGCCGGCCGCCCAAGGCCGCGTGAGGAATCGAGCGACTATTCCCAGTCCTCGTCGTCTTCTTCCTCGTCCTCGTCGTCGTCGTCGTAATCCCACTCGGAGTCGTCTTCTTCGTCCTCCCAGTCCTCTTCCTCTTCTTCCTCTTCGTCTTCGACTTCCTCCCATTCGTCTTCGAGTTCTTCGTCCTCGTCCTCGGCTTCTTCTTCCTCGAACTCCTCTTCCTCGAACTCTTCGTCCTCCAGATCTTCGTCGTCGAAGTCGTCGTCGTCTTCTTCCTCTTCGTCGTCGTCGAAGTCCTCTTCCTCGACGAACTCCTGGCGTTCGCCTTCGTCGTTGGTCCTGGCCATACGAGGATCGATCACTTCGTCCTCGACGCGTCCGAACTCAGGTTGGTCCCAGGTCAAGCCCGAGCGTGTCAGAACAAGCATGCTACCCTCCTCCTCACTTGATACCGGTTCAATGTCACCCAAGGATTGGTCCTGGGCGCGTGCCGGATGCGTCGTTGGCGCCAAGTCGGGACCGCCCCGCCGAAGCCGCTCAACCCTCGGAAGACCATCCAGGCTGTCCAACCCGAAGACGCGCAAGAAGTGCTTGGTCGTCGTGTACAGGTAAGGCCGGCCCAGGTCTTCGCTTCTTCCTCCGATCCGTACAAGTTCGCGATCCATCAACTGACGCAACATCTCGCCACAATTCACGCCGCGAATGGCTTCGATGTCGGCCCGCAGGATCGGCTGGCGATACGCGACGACCGCCAACGTCTCCATGGCCGGCGCCGACAACCGGGCTTCGCGGGGCACGCCGTCCAAGCGGCGCACCCAGCCGGACAGCCTCCCCCGCGTCAGCAACTGGAAGCCGCCGGCCACTCGTTCCACGCGGAAAGCCCGCCCGCTCTCGTCGTATAAACCGTTCAAACGACGAATCAGCGTTCGCGCTTCCGTTCCGTCAGCCAAATTAGCATATTGGCTAAGCTTTCGAGCCGTCAACGGCTCACGCGACAAAAAAAGTACGGCTTCCAGTCTCTGCAGCCGGTGGTCCCGCCCCTGCCCCCCCTCGTTGGGCGGTGCCACTTTCTTGGGCTCCCCCCCCAGCAGCCACCAGGATCGCAGACTCGCCGCCCGGCTGGTGGCCGCGCCAAGTAAGGCCAGATCGTGCCGATATCGGCCGCAAACGCTTGCCAATTGTCTGGCTGTCAGCCGCGTATTCGCTCGCATCGCCGCAGTTTGATCTAATCCTCACGCATTACCACGCTGGCAAGGAACCGAACTACTGCGATAAAATATGCCAAAGTGGGCGTCGTCAACAAGCCCGATCTCGTGCGGCAGCAAGGAAATCGGAAAAATAGGGAGGATCGGTGAGGAAATGAGCGATCAGAGAAACCCTGGCGGGCCACGCAGGGCCAAACGCGGCGGCGAGTACTGGCTGCTGGGAGCCCTGGGAGTCCTGGGAGTCGTCTTGGCCGTCCTGACCGCGACTGTCCTTTTCGGCCAACACCGCGGTGAAGAATTCTGCCCGAATACGTTCTCACGGCGGACTTTCTTCTATTTCCAGATCCCGCTGGTGGGCATCCAAGTCACTCCCATCTTCCGCGACGATACGACGAATTCCCTGGAGAACTACCTCGTCGCCAACAACTTGATCAAGGCCGCGTCGACCGCACCTCTCCGCTGGGACCTGGTGAGGGCCTTCGCGGCCGGCTCCGGAGCGGTGCGCGGCGACGCCGAAATCCTGAGCAACTACCTGGACGCGACCGACGCCGACGGCGATCTGTTCTGGCAGAAATGGAGCGACACGCAGGGCGAGTCCGCAAAGCTGCTCTGGCCGCCAGTCGCCGAATTAGCCCGCCAACAGCTGTACATTCTCGTCCCGGAACTGTTCGAGTTGGCCGGCGCGGAACCCGACGCCAAGAGGCTGGCGGGGAGGCTGCACCAGTCGCTCGCCCGGCAGTACCTCCGCCTAGCCAAGATCCAACAGCAGTTGGGCCGCCACGAGACGGCCCTCGATCTGCTGAACCACGCTCGCGATCACGCTCCCACGGACGCCGAAATCCGCCGCACTCGCGAGGCATCATTGGCGGTTGTTGGCAGCCAGCACCCCGGTGCGCTGGAGAAGCCGGCCCCAAAACCGCAGTAAACGGGCGCCCGGCGACTTTTTTCGAAAACTGCTATGGCCTCCAGACCCGAAAAACTGGCACAATATCGCATCAGTTCGATCGTTCATGCCGGATTATGTCATGCAAGGAGGCCTCCGATGCTGGTGCTCACCCGGAAAACCTATGAAACCGTAGTCGTCGGCGATGAAATCACGGTCACGGTGGAGGATATCTCTGATAAAAACGGCCGACACCTGTCGGGTGCCCGAGTGCGGCTCGGGTTCCAGTGCCCCCGTCAAGTTCCCATCGAGCGCAGCGAATGCCGTTCCCGAAATTCGGGGCAGGGCCACTGGGACGGGGCGAAAAAAACAGCACAACCGCGGCCCGGCAAGGTGAGCGAGGTGTCGGACGCCCAGGTGCGGCTGCGGATCAAGGTGCCTCGAAAAGTGCCCGTCTGTCTGAACGGAAGACCAACGGTCAACCTCGATTCGCAGCAGGCGCCCGCCGGTGCAAACTCGGCTTCCGTAGCCCTGTACCGCATCACGTGCCGCCAGGACGATTTGGTCACGATCTGCAAGAACATCACCGTCGCGGCACTCGCCTTCCACCGTTTCGATTTCCTTCCGGACCCCGTTACTGGCAGCTGAACTGCTCTTGCTGTGTGCTCGTCTCGGCACGAACTCAGGTCAAAGTGGCGTGGTCCAATCAAGGCGACGTGAGTTCCTGGAGCTTGGCGTACACCAGCGGATCGTCCGCCGCCCCGTGGAATTCAAACGGGAAGTACTGATTCACGTCCTTCAGCATCAGGCCCCACGAGGCGCCGCTGGCCACACACAATTCGGCGGCCTTGGCAGCGATCCGGCCCGTCTTGTCGTCTTCGTTGCAGACGATCGGCTTGGCGTGTTTCCGCAGCGCGGCGATCCGCGCGGGGATGTCGTCCAGCTGCGTGCCGTTGAAGTGGATCAGCAAAAAATCGGCGACCTCGCCCAAGCCGTCCGGGAAGCGGCCATGGCCCAGCCCGCTGGTGGAAACCAACAATCCTGGCACGCGGGCGCGGACCAGCTGCACGAGTTCGATCTGGCCCTCGACGGTCCGGAGAAGGGGGTGGTCAAAGCCTTTTTGGTCGAACTCGTTGGCGATCTCCAGCACCACGTTGCGCAGTCCGCTGCGGTGAACCCAATCCGCCACGTGCAGCACGCCGCTGCGCACGGCGGTTTCGTCGGCCAAGATCTGGTCTTGCCGTTGGTAGTAACAGCCCAGGATCACGACTACCCCCTGCGCATCACACGCTTCGATCACGCGCCGGACACGGGCCAGATAGGATTCCCGCAAGCAGCCGTCGGGTTCGAAGGCACTGTTCAACGCTCCTTCGTAACCCGGCATGCCGCCCTGCAGGCAAATCGTGAAAGCCCGGACGCCGTGCGCGGCGTAGTCCGGAATCCTTTCTAAGAAACGGTCCGTATTCGCCTGGGCGTCGAAATCGGGTTTGCGGCGGTCCTCGAAGACCGAATTCACCATGCGCACGTTCATCAGCAATCCTTCGGCCCGCGTGCCGGGATAAGTCACTTGCCCGTTGATGTGCCATTTGCCGCCCTGGATCGATACCGACGTAGCCGCCTGGAAAGGCGTCTCGACTTTGACGTGCAAGTGCCCTACCGCAGTCTCCCCGCGCTCGTTCGCACGCTCGACGCGCACCAGGTAGTCGCCCGGCTTCGCGTACGCGTGCTGCGTCACCGCGTAGCCGTCCTTGGCGTGCACGTTGGCGTTGCCGTCGGACTGGACCGTCACGGGCGGCGTGCCGTCGCCAAAGTCCCAGCGCTCTTCGCCGTGCGTGGTGCGAAAGGTGCGGACCTTGAACGTGATCGGATCGCCCGGACGAAGGCCCGTCGTGGGATAATACGCGGCGTGGATCGTCGGCGGCAGCTCCTTGGGCTTTTCGGGATCGACCACCTGGACAACGCTGAAATCCCACGCCGTGCGGCCCGCGGCGTCGGTGATCTGCAGCACTTCGCTGTACGTGCCGGGGCGCGCGTAAGTCCGCTGGACCTGCGCGCCGGTCGCGCGGCTGCCGTCGGTGAACGTCCATTCGTAACGGACGATCTTGCCCGCGTCGCTCCAGGATCGGGAACCGTCCAGCAGCACCCGGTCGCCGACCGCAGCCAGATGGTGCGGCCTGGCGACGGCGATGATCGAGGGTGCGTATTCCCTGCCGTAGGCCTCCCAGGCATAAGCGTAGGCGTCCTGGATGCCCCATTGGCCCGAGGGCTGACGGCTGGTGATGTCGAAGTGCAGGTGCGACCAACCGCCGCTGCCGCCCTCTTTGCCCAACAGCCCGATCCGCTGGCCCATCCGCACGCGCTGGCCGAGCTTGACTTCGACGGTCATCAGGTGGCTGTAGCGGTAGTACCAGCCGCGCTGATCCAGGATGTAGATCACATCGTACCGCGGCTTGGCAGGCGACTCCTTGTGTTCGGGCAGAACCTCGCCGGCCGCACTGACGACAACTCCATCCGTGGCCGCGATCACCTCGACCAATCCCTCAGCGCCGCCGAAGTCGAGTCCGTAATGGTAGTAGATGCTGGTCTTGCCCGGCAGTTCGTCGCCGTTGACGAACGTCGGCTCGTTGGCCATTTGCGTGTCGCCGGCGAACCACCGCTGGCGCACCGGGTAGGTGAAAGTGCCGGGCTCGATCCACGGCGATCCCGCCGGCCAAAGTCGAAAACGGGCGTCCTTGGTCAAACCCCAGACGTTCTGCTTGCTGCTGTTGTCCGTCAAGCCGCGAGTGATGGGACAGTCGATCTGGACCCCGGCCACGGTGACGGGCAACTGGTACATGGCCGACGCGAGCGTCACGGTCTGGCCGTTCACCTCGACTTTGACCCGTAACGCGCGCACCGCGTTGCGCAGCTTGTCACGGGTCTCCTGGAGATCCAGCAGCTTGAGGCGAGCCAGAGAACCGTCCGCCAACTCGACCTCCTGCGACTGGCCCACATCCAGGTCGGCCGTGCGGACCAGCGGTGTTGATTCGGGCGTCTGTTTCCCCCGCGTCACAGGTTCGCCTGCCTGGGCAGGCGACAGCAGGATGCATGCCGCCAAGACGAATGTCGTGCGAATTGCGTTTGACATCTTGCGGTACCCCTCGTATAGCAGCGTTGCGGGAGCGCACGCTCCAGGCAGCGAGAGTCGCCGAAGAACACTTTGCCTTCGGCGACTGGTTGGTCTTGGTTCAGACTGGCTGCCATTTCGCGCACGGCTGCGGAGAACTTCCCGAACACATCGTGACCAAGTTCGGGCAATTCGGAAGCGCCAAATAGCGCCGGCGGCTCAACGCCAGGCCGCTTCTTGAAGGACATGGACTGATGCCCAAAGCTCACGTGGGCAGTCTCAATCAGCGTGCGGCAAAACGCGATCTTAAGCAGGTCAGTGGCCGGCGACAAGCTCTCTCCCTCCCGCGAACGAATCTGCGCGAACAGCCGGCCCAGTTTCTCGAGAACCGGCGCATCCCACCACTTTTCGATCTGGTGAATCGGCGGCACCCAATTCTCGACGCCCGGCGAGCATTTCCGAGACGTGGAAACCAACGCGGCGGCAGCGTCGCATAGCAAATCGCCCGCGCTAGAGTCGAATCGGGTCAGCTTCACATTGCCAAACCAAACGAGGAACGGGTTAATATCCACGGAGTGCCCCTGAACACCATGCGCAGTGCTCGCCAAAAGCGTCGTTCCAGTGCCGGAGAACGGATCGAGCACCCAGTCACTGGCTTTGCAGTCTTCGAGAATCTCGCGGACGACGTGGAGTGAGTAAGCGGGCGTCAGGCGAAGCCAGCCATGGCGTCCTTGTCGGACATTGCCTCGAAACGTCAAGTGATCACGCCGTCGTTGCGAGTCCTTCTGCCGATGGTCACTTCGTAGGTCTTCAAACAGCTCCGTCTTCATTCGAGTAGATCCTGGATGATTCGCTGCACCTCCCCTTTGATGTTCGGGGATGTGCGTTCAAAGAAGCCAGCCAAGTCGTAGCCGAGGACATCCTTGGAGAACACGTAGCTGGAATCCCAAGGCTCTCCGTCGAGGACGCGTACTTGGTACGACCACTCGGCGTCTTCACACGTGAGCCCCAGGGCATCTTGAAAGACTTGACGAATCAGCCGCTCGCAAGCGATTCCGATTTGGCGGTAGACCGAGGTGATTCCCCCGGCGGCTTTGTGCGCCGCGTAGACCAACGGCGAATCCAAGCCGAACCAGCTGTAGAACGGATCCGCCTGGTACATCTCCTGGAATTGGCCGAGTGTGTAACCCGAGCGTCTTCCCTTGCCGAACTTCGGGCGATATTGGTGACACACCGCAAGCGCGTCCATGATTAGGCGCGAATAGGCTTCGTCG
>CAZAQY010000007.1:0-65775 GCA_964486845.1 uncultured Pirellulaceae bacterium | reverse complement strand
CGTGCTCGTACGCTTTGCGGAGCGTATCGACAGGCAGCAGACCGCGGTCTTCACAGATTTCGGTCGCAGACGCGACTTTCACAACTCGATCTCCTCTCCGCCGACGATTATGGCAGGCCCGTGCATCCCCGTCAAATACTCTCAGTGCCACCTATGCTGCCCCCTCCTTCCTCCTTGCGTCACCGCCTCCTCCTGCTTACAATCGGACGTGTCGGGAAAAGGAAATTTGTATCCCTTATGCCTTCCCTTTGCCCCATGAACGAATCACTTTTGCTTCGCGACGCCACCGTCCAGGACATCCAGCTGGAGCTTCTGCGTCGTGCCCGGTGGAATGCTCTGGACGGAGAGCGGGTGCTGGCAAGCCTGCTGGCGCACCGCGATCTGTGGCTGGCGGCCTTGTTGGACCGGCCCGGTCTCCCGAACTACGCGAAACCGGCCCACTTGCTCATGTCGGGTCTGATCAAGCTCCGCGATCTGGACGACAATTTCTGGAACGCCGACACGCTGTTCCTGTTGACGCCCACTCGCGACAAGGCCCGCGAGTTGGCCCGAATCATCCAGGAAGAAGATTGGGGCGGCAAGGTTTGGGTCTGTGAGGACCAAGAGGAAATCGACCGCGCCTTGGGCACCGGCCGCGATGAGTATGGGATCGTGACGGTGTGGTGGGATTGAGGGCGACCGGCTCGGTGAGTCAAGTCCCTTGGCAGGCTCTGAAATCCGGGTTATTCTGGCGCGAGCCGGCGATGGCCGTCAAGTGATCCCTAGCTCGCTGACATGATCGACGGAAAGGGCAACACGATGAACGCGTACCAGCAGGTTTCAGGACGTACGGCCACCGGCGTCGCGATGACGATGGCGATCGCGTATTGTGTGGCGTGGTGTTTTGCTCAGCAGGCGAGTCCGGCGGCGGCCCAATCCCGCGCCGGCCAGGTCTTGTACAACGGCATCGCCTTGCCGGCCACTTGGCCGCCGCAAATGCAGCAGCTGCCGCGCGACCCGGTCACACCGCCGTATCTCGCGCCGCCGCCGGAAGTGATTCCCATCGACGTGGGGCGGCAACTGTTTGTCGACGATTTCCTGATCCAAGAAACCGACCTCCAACGCACCTACCACCTTGCGGAATACACGCCGCAGAACCCCGTGCTCGTGCCGGACAAGCCATGGGAAATGACTGAGCCCAATCCGTGCGCGATGGTCTTCAGCGACGGCGTGTTCTACGACCCCCAAGACCGACTGTTCAAGATGTGGTACATGGCCGGCTACGTGGCGGGTACCGGCTACGCGACGTCCAAAGACGGCATCCACTGGACGAAGCCCGAACTGGACGTGTTTCCCGGCACGAACTTGATCCAGAAGGGTAGGCGTGATTCCAGCACGGTGTGGCTGGATTTGGAGACTGACAATCCTCAGTCGCGTTTCAAAATGGCCTACTACACGGGCGGTCGTCTGGTGCTCCAGACCTCGGCGGACGGCATCCACTGGAGCGAGCCCGTACACAGCGGCCCCACGGGCGATCGGACGACGTTCTTCTACAATCCGTTTCTGAAGAAGTGGATCTATGGCATCCGTGCCAGCGCGAGCGGCTTTGGACGCATCCGCCAGTATTGGGAAGCGACGGACTTTCTGCGCGATGCCCAGTGGAAGTCTGGTGAGCCCGTTTTGTGGGTCGGCGCGGACAGCGCCGCCCCGCCGCGGCAAGATCTCAAGACGCCCACACAACTGTACAACCTGGACTGCGTGGCCTACGAGAGCCTGCTGCTGGGCTTGTTCACCATCTGGCGCGGCCAACCGTCGGACCGAGCTAAGCCGAACGAGGTGTGCGTGGGGTTCAGCCGCGATGGCTTCCACTGGCATCGGCCCGACCGGCGGGCGTTCAACCCGGTTTCGGAGAAGCAAGGCGACTGGAACTGGGGCAACGTCCAGTCGGCTGGCGGCGGATGCTTGGTGGTGGGAGATCAGCTGTACTTCTACGTGAGCGCCCGGAAAGGGATTCCCGGCTCAACCTCGTCGGGCGTCTGTACGACCGCGCTGGCCACACTGCGCCGCGACGGATTCGCATCGCTCGATGCAGGCGACACGCCAGGCGCCGTGACCACGCGGCCCGTCCGCTTCCAAGGCCGGTACCTGTTCGTGAACGCCGACATGGACGGCGGCGAACTGCGGGCGGAGGTGCTGGGCGCCGACGGCAAGCCGATCGCTCCGTTTACGCGCCAGCGGTGCCTACCCGTGCGCGAGGATGCCACGCTGGCCCAAATCCGTTGGGAGGGAGCCGGCGATCTGTCGGCGTTAAGTGGTCAGACGGTTCGCCTGCGGTTTCATCTCACGAAGGGAAGCCTCTACGCGTTCTGGGTCACGCCGGACGGCTCGGGTGCGAGCCACGGGTACGTCGCCGCCGGCGGCCCCGGTTTCGACGGTCCCGTGGATACGGTCGGTCGCCCGATGGCTCGCGTAAACTGAAAAGAACTTGGCCTTCTCCGCCCCCCCGGAAAGGCGTGCTGTTGCTGGCCAGGGTTGCGATGATTTGTGAGCCGAACGCGATAGCGTCGGTTTTTTTCCAACGCGACGGCCTCGGTAAACCCGCGGCTAGCGCCGTTGGCTCAGGCGATGCGTCTGTTCTCGATGGTTGCAGGCTTCGTCGCGATTCGGTAATCTGTTTATGGAGACTCTCCCACGTACTGGCCTTCCACCCACCCCTTACATGCGATTGCGAAAGGACCGAGCAATGGACACTCCGCGTTTGAACCGACGGCAATTTGTGGCGGCAACTTCCTTGGGCTCCTTGGCCGCAGTGGCCGGACAAGCCGTTCCGGCACGTGCGGCGGCGAGCGGGGTGGCGAGCAAACTGGCAATCAAGGGCGGCACGCCGGTGCGCACCAAGGGGTTCCCTGGCTGGCCCGTCTGGGACAAGGAACGTGACGAGGAACTGGTCCTGTCGGTGCTCCGCAGCGGCGTCTGGTCGCGATCGAAGGTCGTGGCCGAGTTCGAGAAAAAGTACGCCGAATTGTTGGGAGCCAAACGCTGCCTGGCGGTCACCAGCGGCACCAGTGCGTTGCTCACGGCGCTCAATGCACTCGATATCGGCGTGGGCGACGAGGTGCTGGTCGGCCCGTACACGTTCTGCGCGTCGGTTCAGGTCATCCTCCTGTCGGGCGCTCTGCCCATCATGGTCGATACGGACCGCGAGACGTTCCTGGTGAACCCGGAGAAGATGGAAGCGAAAATCACGCCGAACACCAAGGCCATTCTGCCGGTTCACATCTACGGGCTGCCGGCCGACATGGACCGGATCAACGCCATCGCCAAGAAGCACAACCTGGTGGTCGTGGAAGACGCCTGCCAGGCGTGGCTGGCGGAATACAAGGGCAAGAAGTGCGGCACGCTCGGCCATCTGGGCTGCTTCAGTTTCCAGAACTCAAAGCACCTGACCTGCGGCGAAGGCGGCGCCGTGTTAGGCGCCGACGACAAGCTGATGGATCGGGCGAATTCCTACCACAACTTCGGGCGCGGCGGGCCGTTGCTGGGCACGAAGTTCCGCATGACCGAGTTCCAGGCGGCCATCCTGCTGGCCCAAATGCAGCGACTGGAGGAGCAGTCGGAGCGCCGTTGGCAGAACGCGACCTACCTGACGTCGAAGCTGCGCGAGATCCCCGGCATTGCGCCGCACCGGCTGTACGACGGCGTGACGCGGGCCGCCTATCATTTGTATCCGCTGCGGTACGATCCGGAAGCATTCGGCGGCGTACCCCGCTCGAAGTTCCTGGCCGCATTGCAGCGGGAGGGCATCCCCGGCGGCGGCGGCTACGGCCCATTGAACAAGGCGTCGTTCATCGAGAACACGCTCAGTTCCCGCAACTTCCAGCGGATGTACTCCAAAGAGCAACTCGACCACTGCCGCGCGCAGATCGAGTGCCCAGACAACGACGCGCTGTGCAACGAGGCCGTCTGCTTCAGCCAGAATGTCCTGCTGGGAACCAAGGAAGACATGGACGACATCGCCAACGCGATTGCCAAGATCTACGAGAATCGGGCGCAATTGGCGTAGTTCCAATCGCGATTGTGACATCTTCCTTTCAGGCCCGGCAATCGGCATCCGCGGCGGGGCGGTGGACTACGTGACGCCGATCTCGCCAGCCGTATGATCAACTCTAGACACTGAACACACCGATGTATGCACCGCGTCAGAGCGGCCTTAGCCCCAATTTCTCGCGCACTTGCTCCAACGAGTACCGGCCCGGCTCGCGCGACCGCTCAGCCAGCAATTCCCTCAGCGCCCTATTGCCCCGCGCCAACGCCACCTCCTGGGCAAAGTCGTCCTCTGCGTCGTCGCGGCGGTCCATTTCGGCGATCAGGAAGGACTTCCCGTTTGGCGTCCGAACAACCAGACTGTCGCCCTCCGCAAGCTGGAGAACGTCTTCTGTGCGCGGCGGCGCAGCCGTGAGTTCGATGGTCTTCATGACGGATACTCCTTGCCTCGGATGACGAGGCGGTTGTGTTCTTTGTGGCCGATCGCTTTGATTTTCACCGTCGTCCCGGCGATGTCGATGTCATAGAACACTCGATAGTCGCCAATCCGCAACTCCCAATCCGCCAAGGCGTTCGGCTCCAGGGGTTTTCGGTTGCGCGTTTCTCGGTCGGGTTCGCGGTTTTCCACATCAGGGCGATCTCGTCAGGCGTCAGGCCGTACGTACCGTTGACCAGGTCGCTGATTTCGTGCTCCAGCGCTGATGCTCGACCTTCGAGACGCGATTCTCGCAGCGATCAAGGCTTTCGCCGGACGAGAATCGCACACACCAGGTAGACGCGCGGGCCGAAGTCCCACAGCCAGGGAGCGGTCATCTGCACACTCTGGACCGCGGGTGCCAGGCTGGGGTCGGATTCGAACAGGTGGCGGATCACAAACGGGTTGACGCCGGTGAAGAAGTTCCGCCGCTGGATCAGTTCAATGGCTTTGTCGAAGAGGCGCGATTCCGGGATCTGGGGTAACTCGGGGCAGGTCTTCGAAGAGACAAAGTCCAAGACCAGCACCGCGGTTCCCCCGGGACGCAGCAACTCCAGCAGCAGCCCCAGATGCTGGGCTCGCAGGCGCATGATCGTTTCGACAAACCGCGGATGATGCTCGCCCAGACTCAATCCGACGCACTGCATCAACTGGGTCAGCAAGCACACCGAAGCGACCGTGTCGAAGGGGCTCGGAATGTCCAGTGGCGGATGGGCCGCCAGCGTCCTCGCACAGAACTCCAACTCGCCGTCGCTCGGCGGCTGCTGCGGTGTTCCGAGCGCCAGGCGGTCGGCGATGAACGTCAGATCCACGTTGCCGTACAGGCGGATGCGATCGGTCTGCCCGCAACCCTGGCTGTCAACGCCAGATTGAAGAGCGATCGCATCCAAGTCCACCAAATGCACCTGGGCGTACGCCTGCAGCAGCGTCCGCAGGTCCAGGTCGTTCGAGTTTCCCGCCCCCAGCACGCATAGCCGCCCATGAGGCTCGGCCTCGGGCGGGGCTGCGTCGGTCAGCAACCGAGTCACGCGGCTGCGGTGCGGAGCGTAAAGGTCCCATCGCCCGCGGCTCTGGTCGTTCTGCCGTTTCTGCTCGCCGGCGATGCGGTTCATCTTCGTCCCCACGCGACAGGGGCAAGCAGCAACAAGAACGCCCCGACCCTCATGGCCCCAGAGTCGGGGCGTTATCTTCCAGCCAAGCATGTTAGCAGACGTGGTGGAGGGTGTCAAGAAAGATGGAGTGACAGAAAAACAAAGGGCAGAAGAGCAATGGTTCGCCTCCGATCATGAGTATCCAACTTGTGATCCTGTCCCCTTGGCGTGGTGCGTTCCCATGCTTCCGGAGAAAACTTTTGAGGGGGGCGTGTCCACACGCCGCTTCGGTTTACGGTATGATTCGTACACAAGGTTTGGTCTCTCAGTGGCCGGCTGCGGCTGGCCGCCACAAAAAATGCCGTCAGAATGGCCGCAGCAGGCCTGGAAGAGGTGAAGGAAATGTCGCCACGGATTCAACGAGCAGCGTGTTTGTTCGCCGCGATGAGCCTCCTCGCAGCCGTCGGATGCGGGCCCGCTGGGGCGCCGCCCGCGTCTGCTCCCCCGCCCACGACAGCGGTTGCGCCGGAGGCACCGGCAGCGCCGGCGGCCGAAGCGACACCAGAAGGCGCGGCCGCTCCTGAGCCGTCGTCCGGGGACGAATTGGTGATCCTTTGCGGCACGTCGTTCCGTCCGCCCACGGAGAAGCTTGTCGAGATGTTCCAGAAGGAGACGGGGCACACGGTCGTGCTCTCGTTCGGAGGCTCGGAGGAGTTGCTGCCCCAAGTCAAATTGAAAGCCGGCGGGGACCTGTTCATCACGCACGACCCCTACATGGACAAGACGGAGGAGTTCGGCGCCATGCTCCGCTGGGTCCGCGTCGGCTACCTGGCCCCGTGCCTGGTGGTGCCCAAGGGCAACCCGAAAAAGATCGAAAAGATCGAGGACCTGGCCAAGCCGGGATTGCAGGTGCTGCTGAACAACCCCGAGTACACCACCTGCGGCGAGATGGTGATGGCGCTGCTGGACAAGAAGGGGATCAAGGACCAGGTGCTGGCCAACGTCGGCAACGCGATGTTCAAGCACCATTCGGAAATCGGCACCAAGCTGCAGCTCGGCTTCGGCGACGCGGGTATCATGTGGAACGGCGTGGCCCACAACTTCCTGGACGCCGTCGAGGTCGTCCCGACGCCCTACGAATACGACCAGGAGGTGCGGGTGGGCGTGATCGGGCTGTCCTTTTCGCAGAACCAGGATCGCGTCGAGGCGTTCTTGAAGTTCGCCGAGCAGCACGGCGAGAAGGTGTTCACGGAGTTCGGTTATGTCAAGTAACGCACCGGCAACGCTGGTTGCCGGCCTGGTCCTTCTGCTGGCAGGCTGCCGGCCTTCGGAGGGTCCGCCTGAGGCTCCGCCGCAGCCGGCGTTGATGTTGTACTGCGGGGCCGGCCTGCGCTGGCCCGTCGCCGAGTTGGCCGAGGAGTTCGGCAGGCGGCACAACGTGCAGATCGAATGCGATTACGCCGGCAGCGAACTGCTGCTGAGCCGCATCAAGCTGACCGGCCAAGGCGATTTGTACATGCCCGGCGAAGTGTTCTACATCGAACAGGCCGAGGCGGAGGGATTGGTCGCCGAGAAGAGCACCGTCTGCTACTTCGTGCCGGTGATCCTGGTCCAGAAAGGCAATCCGAAAGGCATTCGTACGCTGCAGGATCTGCTGCAAACCGGCGTGAAAGTCGGACTGGGCGACATTCAGGCCTGTGCGATTGGGCGGACTTGCGAGCAGATCTTCCAGCGGGCGGGGATCAGCGCGAAAGACGTGGCGGACCAGGTGTCTTTCCGCGCGCTGACGGTCAACGAACTGGGAATGAACGTCGGGGTAGGCGCCTTGGACGCGGCCATCGTCTGGGATGCCGTGGCCGCCAACTTTGCCGACAAGACCGAAACGGTGGCGATCCCTGCCGGCCAGAACGTAGTTTCGACCGTGGCCGTGGGCGTGCTGCGGTCCAGCCGGCAGCCGGATCTGGCCCGGCAGTTCGTCGCCCTGCTGACCTCGCCCGAAGGTCAAGCGGTTTTCGCCAAGCACCATTACACGACCTCGCCGCCGGAAACGCCGGAGAGCGAGTCGGCGGCGCGCGACGCGCCGGCGGGAGGCAAGCCGTGAGCGGTTTCTTTTCCTCCCCGTCCCGCGCCGGCAAACCGGTGGGCGGACTGTCCAGCCGGCTGTTCGCCGCCGCGATGCTGGCGTTCGTCGTGCTCTTTGTGGGCGGCTGGCTGGCGTTGTTCGCCGCGGACGTCGCGTACACCAGCTGGGACGCGGTCGGCCAGGTGCTGCGGGCCAAGGAGATTCGGGCGGCGCTCCGGCTGTCGCTGTGGACCAGCGGCCTGTCGGTGCTGATCGGCCTGGTCTTCGCGATTCCGATGGGCTACGCGCTGAGCCGCTATCGTTTTCCCGGGCACGTGGTGGTCGACTCGATCGTCGATCTGCCAATCCTGCTGCCGCCGTTGATCATCGGACTCTCGCTGCTGGTTTTCTTTCGGACGGACGTGGGGCAGTTCATCGAGAATTCCGGATTCAAGTTTGTGTTTCAGAAGAAGGGCATCATCCTGTGCCAGTTTCTGGCGTCGGCGTCGTTTGGGATCCGGGCGGTCAAGCTGACGTTCGACGGTGTCGATCCGCGGCTGGAGCACGTCGCCCTGACGCTGGGTTACGGCCGCGCGGGGGCTTTCTTCTGGGTCGCGCTGCCGTTGGCGTCGCGCGGCATCGTGTCGGGGGCGATTCTGATTTGGACCAAGGCGTTCGGGATCTTCGGGCCGCTGATGGTCTTCGTGGGCGCGGTGCGGATGCGGACCGAAGTGTTGCCGACAACGATCTACCTGGAGACCTCCGTGGGCCGGATCGAAGTGGCCTTGGCGGTGACCATTTTGATGCTCGTGCTGGCCACGGCGGCGTTGGTGGGCGTGCGCATTCTGGGGCTTGGCAAATCATGATCGTGGTGCAGCAGCTGTGTTTCTCCGTGGGCACGTTCGCCCTGCAGGACATCTCGCTGGAGGTGTCGCGGGGCGAGTATTTCGTGCTGCTGGGGCCGAGCGGATCGGGCAAGACGCTGCTGCTGGAGAGCCTGTCCGGGCTGCACCGCGTCGACGCCGGGCGGATTCTGGTGGAGGGCACCGACGTCACGCGGTTGGAGCCGCGACGCCGGCGGATTGGGTACCTGCCGCAAGACTACGCGCTGTTTCCGCACCTTTCCGTCCGCAGCAACGTTGCGTTCGGGCTCCGCAATCCGCTCGCTGCCTGGCTGGGACCCGAGAGCCGCCAGGTCGATGAGCTGTTGCAGTTGGTGGACATCGAACCGCTGGCTTGCCGCAAGCCCCGGAACCTGTCCGGCGGCGAGAAGCAGCGGGTGGCGCTGGCGCGGGCGCTGGCCGTCCAGCCGCTGCTGCTCCTGTTGGACGAGCCGGTGAGCGCGTTGGACGAGCAGATGCGGGACGCGCTGTGCCGGCAGATCAAGGGCCTCCAGCGTCGCACGGGCACGACCACGATCCACGTCTGCCACAATTTCGCCGAGATGCTTGCGGTGGCGGACCGAGTCGGCGTGATCCACGCCGGCCGGATCATTCAGACCGGTTCGCCGCAGGAGATCCTCCAGCGGCCGCGCAACGGTTTTGTGGCCCAATTCGTCCAGGCCGGAAACGTGCTGACGGGCCGGGCCGCCAGCGCCGGCCGCGGGCTGCGCATCGCCTGTGCGGACGGCGTCGAATTCCGCGCCGTCCGCGCCGGACCGGCGTCCGCCGGCCACGACGTGAGCTTCATTATCCGGCCCGAAAACCTGCGCATCTCGCGCGGCGAGCCGTCCCCGACGTCCCGGGACTTGAACCTGCTGCCAGGAACGGTTGGCGAGTTGACGGATCGGGGCGCCGTGGTCCAGGTGTCCGTCGCCTGCGGCGGCGGGCTAAGCCTCCAAGCCCTGCTGGGCCGCAAGGAGTTCGCCACCCTGAACGTGCAGCCGGGTGACCGGGTGACGGTGACGGTCGAGCCCGAGGACGTCCACGTGCTCGAAGCGGAATGATCCCAGACGCTGCAGAAGTTTCCCCGTAGGACGGATTGGCAATCCGTCCTACAGGGAGATTCTCGCAACGCTTGGGTTAACCAATCTTGACACGAAGGAGCTGTCCATGATCGATCGTCTCATTTCCAGCTCGCTTGCCGCCTGGTTCTTCAGCCTTGCCCTTTCGGCGTGCGTTGCGCCGGCGGCCGATGAACTCGTCGCACCTGGTGAAAAAGTCGAAAAACTCGCGGACGGGTTTTCCTTTACGGAAGGCCCGGCCCGCGATGCCCAGGGAAACACCTGCTTCACCGATATTCCCAACGCGCGCATCCACAAATGGTCGCTGGACGGAAAGCTGAGCAGCTTTCGGGAAAACAGCCGCGGGGCAAACGGCCTGTTTTTCGACCGTGCGGGAAACCGGGTGGCCTGCGAAGGCGGCACCGGCGCGTGACGTCCATCCATTGCGGCGCGTGATCGACAACCTGGTCAAGCCGAACGGCGTGGTTGGAACCACGGACGGCAAACTGCTGTACGTCGCCGATGCGGGCGACGGCAAGACCTACGTTTACCGCATCGAAGAAGACGGCTCGCTGACCGACCGGAAACTGATCGCCCCCGTCGGTTCGGACGGCATGACGCTCGACGAGCAGGGGAACCTGTACTTGGCGCGGAACGTGGTGCAGGTGTACAGCCCCGACGGCAAAAAGCTTCTGGAAATCGACGTTCCCGAAGCCTCGTCCAACGTCTGTTTCGGCGGCGCGGACCGGCGCACGTTGTTCATTACGGCCCGCAAGGGATTCTATTCGATCCGCATGAACGTTTGCGGACAGTAGAGTTGGGAATTCGAGCAAACAAGTGAGCGGAATGGCGCTAGCCACCGGTTCCGGATTCGCTGCAATACCGGCGGCTAGCGCCTTGCCGCTCACGTACCTAACCGTTATTTCTCGAACGATGTCAGGCCGAGTGAATCTGTTGGGAGAATCGCCACGAAGAAACTCGCCTTGCGTGTTGGTCTGCTCACGGTCGCCGTCTTGTGCATTCCTGATGCGGTGACAGCTGCGGCTGAAATTCTGCCATGCGGCTATACGGTCCCTTTGGTCGATCTGGCCGGCCAGACGCAGCGACAAAGCGTCGTGGACCGCGAGCCGGGACAGTACCTGGGCCACCCCACGACCGTGCTGTTGGAGGACGGCAGGACGATGATCGCCGTGTACCCCAAGGGGCTTTCACGACGACGGCCGGTTTTTTGCGGCCGACGACCCGCGCAAGCAGCCTGTGGAATTCACTCTGTACAAAACGTTCTCTGCCGATGGCGGCTTGACATGGTCGTTGCCCGAAACCATCTGCCGCACGACTGACGTCCACCTGTGCGAGCCGGGCGTCACCCGCTCGCCGGACGGCAAGCAATTGGCGGCGTTGCTCCGCGAAAACAGCCGGCGCCGCAATTCGCACGTCATCTTCAGTGCCGACGAAGGCCGCACCTGGTCCGCGCCCCACGAGTTGCCTGCCGCCCTGACCGGCGATCGCCACACGGGGCGTTACGCCTCGGACGGGCGGTTGTTCATCACTTTCCGAGATACCACACTGGAGAGCCCGACCAAGGGAGATTGGGTCGGCTGGGTGGGGACGTACGAAGATATCGTCCAAGGCCGCCAGGGGCAGTATCGCGTTCGGCTGATGAAGAACCATAAGGGGGCCGACTGCGCCTATCCGGGGCTGGAATTGCTGCCCGACGGGACGTTCGTCACGACGGCCTACGGCCATTGGACCAAGGGCGAGTCCCCCTACATCGTCAGCGTGCGGTTCACCTTGGAGGAGACCGACGCACAGGCGAAGAGAGCGATTACCTCGGATCGATAGAGTTGCCCGTCACGGTCCTGGCCCGTGAGCCGGAACCGGCCAAGACCGGCTGGTTCGCGGCCAAGAGTTGCCGGCTGCCAGCAATTTCTGCGCCAAACGATCGGGAACACTTGGCGGCGACCACCAACTCTCGCCGTCGATTCTGCTGTTGTCCTTGAACAGACGCGGACGGCGTGCGAGAATGACCCGGTACGCAGGCAGTCGTTTTGTCGGCGGATTGCACGTGGCAACGGCAGCTTGCGACTTACGCCGGACCGCATGGTTCCATTCGGGAGTCTAAGAGATGAAAGTCGTGCCGTTGGGGGACAAAGTCGCAGTCAAGCCTCTAGAACTGGATCCGACGACGCCTGGAGGCGTCGTGTTGCCGGATTCCGCCCTCGAGCGGCCCCAGCAGGGACGGGTGCTCTCTGTAGGAGACGGCCGCTTGCTGCCTGACGGCACCCGGTTGTCGCATCAGGTCAGTGAGGGTGATCGAATCCTCTTCTCCCGTTTCGCGGGCATCGAACTCATGGTCGATGACGAGGAGTTGCTGATCATGAACGAGGACGAGATCCTCGCAGTTTTCGATTGAAGCCTTGGAATACTCAGGTGTTGCTGCCGCGAATGGCGTATCGTCGTTTCGCCGATGGCGTCCGTCCCCGTGCGGTGACCATGGGCGTATAGGGGACTGCAAGAGATCAATCTTTCCCAGGTGAAAAAGAATGCACGAGCGTTTTTGGATCTTCTGTTTTGGCGTGACAATTGCTATCGGTGCGGGAAGCGATCTCACGGGTGCGGAAACGGTTCGCCCCGGCGCACCAGATTACGAGCAGATGGTGGGTCGAGCGATCGGCTTCCTGGCGACGAAGGGGCAGGCTGAGGACGGGTCGTTCAGCAGTCAGGCCGGGCCGGCCGTGACCGCGCTGGTGGCGACGGCCCTGATGCGGCACGGTCGCACGCCAAGCGATCCGTTGGTCGCGAACAGTCTGGCGTACGTGGAGCAATTCGTTCGATCGGATGGAGGCGTCTTTCGAACCGGCTCGCTGTACGCCAATTACGAGACTTCGGTCGCCATTTTGTGTTTGACCGAGGCCAACAAGGATGGGCGGTACACGGAAAAACTGAATAAAGCGGATGCATATATCCGGGGGCTGCAATGGGACGAAGGCGAGGACAAGGACCCTGCCGACCCTGCCTACGGTGGTGCGGGCTACGGGAAACACAAGCGACCTGACCTATCGAATACGCAATTCTTTATGGATGCGTTGCAGGCGATGGGAACCGATGTGAACGACGAGGCCGTCAAGCGGGCTTTGACTTTCGTTTCCCGCTGCCAGAACCTCGAGACGGAACACAATACGACGCCGTTTGCGGCCAAGAACCCCGACGGCGGCTTCTACTACACTCCGGCTGCCGGCGGTTCCAGTATGGCGGGAACCACGCCCGGCGGCGGGCTGCGGAGCTACGGATCGATGACCTACGCCGGCCTGAAAAGCATGATTTACGCCGGCGTAGGCGACGATGACCCGCGCGTCAAGGCAGCCGTGAAGTGGATCAAAATGCACTACGACCTGAAGTCCAACCCGGGGATGGGAGGCCAGGGGCTGTACTACTACTATCACACTTTTGCCAAAACGCTCGATGCGATGAAACAAGACGTGCTTGTCGATCATCAGGGCGTCAAGCACGATTGGCGGGCGGAGTTGCGGGCGGAATTGGCGAGTCGCCAGTTGCCGGATGGTTCGTGGGTGAACGAGGCCGATCGCTGGATGGAGGGCGATCCGAACCTAGTGACCGCGTATGCCTTGTTGGCCCTGTCTTACTGCAAACCGCAACCGCAAGCGGGACCGCGATGATCGTCACGATTGATGGCCCCGCCGGCGCGGGCAAGAGCACGGTCGCCAAGTCGCTGGCGGCGAAACTGAGGTTCCGGTTCCTGGACACGGGGGCGATGTATCGGGCGGTGACGCTGGCCGCCCTGCGCCGCGGTTTGCCGTGCCAGGACGCGACGGGCTGGGCCGAGTTGGCCAAGCAGCTGGAAATTCGCTTCCAGGACCAGCGCGTCCTATTGGACGGCGAGGACGTGACGGACCCAATTCGGACCAGTCAAGTGACGGCACATATCCGCTACGCGGCAGACAACCCTCAGGTCCGCGAGCACTTGGTCAAACTGCAACAGCAGATCGGCCGCAGGGGCCACATCGTGACCGAGGGCCGCGATCAGGGCACGGTGGTCTTTCCGCACGCCGAATGTAAGATCTTTCTTACGGCTACACCGGAAGAGCGTGCGCGTCGCCGGGTCCACGACCTGCAGCAACGGGGCGAGACGCCGTCGTTTGACGACGTGCTGGCTCAGCAGCTTCAGCGGGACGAGCGCGACTCCCGCCGGGCGGTAGGGCCGTTGGTCCGCGCCCAGGATGCGGTCGAGGTCGTCACGGACGGGATGTCGATCGAACAAGTCGTCGACCGGTTGGTCGAGATCGTGAACTCGCGGCGGCCCCAGGTATCCTCAAAGTAGCCATCACGCTCCGCGTGATGATCAGCCAGCAAACAATTCCCCAATCCAAAGCACCTTCTGCGTATGGCGGAAGCATCTCGATTCCGGCGGTCTGGCTACTGTGTGGCCCGAGCTTTGTGCCGGCTGGTGGGCGTCGGCATGTTTCAGGTCCGCTGCCTGGGGCACCAGCATGTGCCGTCCGAGGGCGGCGTCCTGATCTGCTCGAATCACCAGAGCTACCTCGATCCGATTCTCGTCGGTCTTGGATTCCGCCGCCACTGCCACTACTTGGCGCGGGACACCCTGTTCCGCTTCGGCCCCTTCGGCTGGCTGATTGGTTTCGTGAACGCCATTCCGATCGACCGCGAAGGGGGCGGCATTCGAGGGCTGAAAGAGACGCTCAAACGCCTGAAAAGTGGCGAAATGGTGTTGATCTTCCCGGAAGGCACCAGGAGTCGGGACGGGAATATCTCGCCCGTGAAACCCGGATTCCTGGTGCTTGCCCGCCGGAGCCGCGTTCCGCTGCTGCCCGTGGCGCTGGACGGCGCATTTGATGCTTGGCCAAGGCACGCCTTGCTCCCGCGTCCGTCCGTCGTCCGTGTCTGCATCGGCGAGCCCATCTCGCCCGACTTCGCCGCCACCCTGAACGACGACCAACTGCTCGCGGAGGTGGAGAGCCGCATTCGCGCTTGCCATGCCGAGGCTCGCCGCCGGCGACTTGGCAGCCGAATCAGAACTTGAAACGCCCGACTCAAAGACCAAAGACGCTCACGGGCGAACAACGATGCGCGCGTCGTGTCGCGGCAGGATCGATCCGACGATGCACGTTGCGGTCGCGCCGGCGGCTTGGGCGTACGCAACCAGTTGATCCGCGCGCTGCTGCGGGACGCTGATCAGCAGACCGCCGGAGGTCTGAGGGTCGAACAGGAACTCGGCCAGCAATTCATCGGGACGACCTTCGACGCGCATCCCACGTTCCGCAAAGGCTCGGTTCGAGCGGTTGGCGCGGTTCTGGTTTCCCTGTTGGGCAAGGGCGGCAGCCCCTGGCAGGATCGGCAACCGGTGGACTTCCAGCATCGCCGTCACGCCGCTGGCTTCGGCCATTTCCCCCGCATGACCCGCCAGACCAAACCCAGTGATATCCGTACAGGCGTTGGCCTTTAGCTCTCTCGCGGCATCGCATCCGGCAGCGTTCAACTGCGTCATGCTGGCGCACCCCGCCGCGAATGTCTCCGCCGGGCAAGATTCGGCTTTGAAGGCCGTCGTGATGAAGCCTGTCCCCAAGGCCTTTGTCAGCACCAGCGCGTCGCCGGGGCGGGCCCGTTGATTCGTCAGCAGATGCTGCGGATGCACGACGCCGGTCACGCTCAATCCGTACTTGATTTCGGCGTCGCGAACCGAATGTCCGCCGACGATCACCGCTCCGGCCAGGCTGACCCGATCCCCGCCGCCGCGGAGGATTTCGCTCAGGATGTCCAGTTCCAGTTGATTGTCGGGGAAAGCGACGATGTTCAACGCGGTGGTCGGCCGAGCACCCATCGCGTACACGTCGGACAGCGAATTGGCTGCGGCGATCTGGCCGAACACGAACGGGTCGTCGACCAGCGGCGGGAAGAAGTCCAGCGACTGGACGATCAGCAGATCATCGCGCAGCCGGTACACGCCTGCGTCGCTGAACCCTTCGGTTCCGACGATCAGGTTGGGATCGTCAACTCGCGGCAAGTTCTGCACCACCTGTGCAGTGCCCTCCTGGGGCAACTTGCCCGCTCAGCCTGCGCAGCTGGCGTAATTCACCAGCCGTTTCTTCCGACCGGACTCGGTCATGATTCCATCTCGATCGACGATTTTGAGGTCCGCAAGTCATCAGGGCTGCGCCCAGCCTTGGGAAGAGTGTACCCTATTCCCAACCTGGATCCCACCCGGCCACGCCACGGACATGCGCAGCTTGGTTGTGAGCAGCGACTTGCTCTCCAGGCCGCCAGCGTCGTCCTGAACGATACGGGCCGCAAATTCCACGAGGAACCACTAACAGGAGCCCAGGCAGCAGAAATCTGCCAATCATGCCTGTGTGACCTATACTCTAGGTGTGGTATTGACATTTCCTGTCGATCAGGTGAGATTCCTCATGCACGCAACCACTGCCACTTCATCTTCGAAAAATGCCGTTCGGCCCGCTAACCCCAAGCGTCGGCAGCGCTTCCGTTGGCGTCGCAAAGGGGCCGTCCTCATCCTGTTCGCCTTGATGATCATTGTACTGATGGGCCTGCTCGCGTTCGCCATCGACATCGGCGTGACGGTCCACCACCGGGCCGTGGCGCAAAACGCCGCAGACGCCGCTGCATTGGCGGCGGCCGCCGTTCTGGAACGTAGCGAACCGGCGGTGAACCGCAACGAAGCTCGGCTGGTGGCCGAGCACTACTTCCAATTGAACCAGCCCGGCGTGATCCCTCAAGTCGAAGTAGGCCGCTGGGACCCAGTCCTAAGGATCTTCGATCCTGGAATCAGGCCGAATCTGGAAATGAATGCGGTCCGTGTGACCGCTCAATGGAATTTCGACTCTTTCTTTGGCAGGGTCTTGGGGCACACGAGTTACTCGGCCGGCGCCGAAGCCATCGCCACGGGCGGACGGGACGTGACGGGGCCTCGTGATTTCGTCCTGATGATCGACCAGACCAGTGCCTTGCTGAAGCCACGTCCCGACGAGTACGCGCCCGGCGAAAGTCCGCCTGCCAGTTACCCATTGAACGCCAAACGAGCGTTGAAAGAGTCGGCGGAGCTGTTCGTCGACTATGTGGTCGCGAATTACCCCGACGACCTCATTGGCATCTCCGGCTTTGCTGTCGACACCGGACTGGAAGGCGGCCTGAGCAACGATGCCGCGACGCTCAAAGATCTGTTGGATATCAACCGACCCGATGCCTTTCTTTACTCGTATCAGAGCTACATCGACCGGGGCGGTGGCCGCTACCCGGGTGAGTCGCCCCGCATCGGACTGGCTCTTGACGGCAGTTCCCAAGGCCAGACCGGCGGCCGCCAGATCGCCACCGGGCCCGCCTCGCGAAATGACGCCAAGAAGATCCTGATTCTGATCGGCGACGGCGCCAGCGCCGGCGACCCGAACCCGAAGACCGTCGCTGCGCAACTGGCGGCGGCCGGCTTTCACATCCACACGATCACGGTCGGGCAGCCCAGCCGGTTGATGCGCCAACTGGTCACCGGAGACGGCCGGAGTTACCTCGTCACCACGCCTGTCGAGTCTCCTTCGGTCGGTTACGCCGACATGGTCCAGGCGTTCAACGAGGCGTTCAACAAGATTGCCGGCAAAGACGCCTCCGAACCGAAGCTGGTCAAGTGAGTGGGCCGGCTTCCCCTTCTTCTGCCTGGGCCTGGCGCTCGCCTTCCAACAGCTTTTCCGCGACGTCGAGGCAGTCCCCGGAAGCGGTGCGCCCCACCTCGTACATGCCCCACAGCCGGAGCGTCGCCAGCATGTCGGCAGGATCGATCAGATCGCCTTCGACTTCCTCGAAGCGGTCTCCCAAGTGCGCAAGAAAGATGTCCACTTCGGCCTGGAGTTCATCACCGATATGGCTGGTACCGCGAATGAACGCACCTTCGGGTTCGAGCCCTTCGATCACCGCGGTGTATCTGACTTGGTCGCCCGCCAGCGGTGGGCGGTGAAACACGGCCTTCTTGACCTTCGCCAAGACCGTCCGTTCCCGGAAACCACACTGGTCGTTTGCCAGGATCCCACCGGTCCAGGCGAGCCCTTCGACCACCAACGAGCAAGGCAGCACGGACATGCCGGGCAAATACTCACTGATGGGATCTTCCGTCAGACTCACATTCTTGATGGCCACGGCTCGATTCCCGCGAACAAATTCGACGAAACGATCGATCCATAGCCAACGCGACGAAAACCCCGCGTTAGGTGGAGGGTCGGGAACGCCCGACATCACGCGTCCAAATTGCCGCCGCACCTTCCTCATCAGATAATTGTTGCTGGCTGCAAATTGCGGATACCGATCCGGCAGCTGAAATGCCTCGACAACCAGCCTGGCGCTGGCCACGACTTTGCCGTCGACGGTCCCCTGAGTCATCAGCGTCGTAAAGTCGCCGTCCTGCTTCTTGATCTCGGCCGTCACCACCAGGTCTTGCCCCGGCTTGACGAACCCGCTGAACTTGACGTTCCGCGCCTCCTTCAGTTCCACGATCGAATGGGCAAAATCTTCTGTCCTGCGAACTAGCCACAGACCGGCTTGGTACATGGCTTCCAGCATCAACACGCCGGGCATGATCGGAAACCGCGGGAAATGGTCCTCGAGGTAGCCCTCCGTGGCGAAGAGGTGCTTGACCGCCTCGATTTGTTTGCCGGGTTCTAATTGTGTGATTCGGTCGAGGAATCGGAAACGCATGGCAGGAGACTCGATAAAGTTGCAGCGCGGCCTTCGGGACAATCACGAGGCATCATTATTTCTCGCCGGCCGGCCTTGTGCAAGGGTGTCAGAATCACTCGGCCGGCAGAAAACCACCGCACTGAGGGCACGGGTCCGCGTCACGATGCCCTGGCCATCAGGCCATCCCACAGTTCGCGCTGCTGGATTAGAGCCTGGACTCGGTCGGGCACCTTGGCCGAGGCCTCCAGTAGGGCCCAGCCGTTCCAGCCGATCTTGCGCAGCAGGTTGACCTGCAACTGGTAGGGAAAGTCCGGCTTGTCGAGTTCGTGCAAGTGCAAGGTGCCGCCCAGCAAGTCCTTGACCAGGTTGAACTGGTGCTCGAACCCCTGCCCCTCGGTGTTGCGTTTCTCGCTGTTGAGCTTGACGCGGACGTTGGGCTGCGTGACCTGATCCATGATGGCCCGAATCGAGGGCAGATCGCCCGCCGGCCCGTGGGCCTCCAAGCGGACCTGCTGGCCGTAGTCGGCGGCGAATGCGCCCACTTCGCTCACCGCTCGGGCGATCTGGGCGATCGTCTGCTCGGCGGGGATGTCCTTGTGGTAGTTGTTGGGGAACACGCGGATGCCGCTGGAGCCCAGGTCGTGGCTCAGTTTCGCGAACGCCTTGCTTTGCTCGATCGCGGCCTTGACTTTCTCGGACTCGGGCCAATCGAACCGTTCGCTGGTGGCCAAGCCGACCAGCGTCACGGGGCTGTCCTGGAACCGCTTGCGAACCTCGTGGCGGCGCTGGGCGTCGAGTTCCAATTCGACTCCGTGGGCGTATCCTAGGCTCGTGCGCAGTTCGACGCCAAAGACTCCGGCCTTGGTGCAATTGGCAATCGTCGTGGGGACGTCCCAGTCCTGGCCCCACTGGTAGCTCGTAAACCCAAAATGCATGTTCGCCGGCCTGCCGTCGGCCGCCTGCGACACGCCGTGGGATGCCGCCACGGCGGCGGCCATCACACCGCCGCCTTGCACGAGGAAAGCACGCCGCGAAATCAATACTTGCCGGTCGGACATACTTCATCTCCTGGAGGTCAAATAGGCAACTCGATCTGCACTGTCTCAACGCTCTGCCGGGGCCAACAGCCCCTCCGGTCGGAATCCGAGGATCGTGGGAATCCCGCGCATCTCCACATGGTGGTCTTCGAGCACGCCGATCTTGGACCGGCTGAGCTTCAGCCTCCACACCTCGTCGCGGGCCGTGTCCTTGCGCTGGATCTGGCAGGACTGAGCCGTGGTGATGTCGTCCTGCTTCCAGACCTGCGTGCCCGAGGGATCGAAGACGGCCGCGCTGACGCGTTCCAAGTCGCCCTCGCCCCAGAATCGCACCGCGAACTCCTTCACACCCGCCGGGACGAGGAAATAGAACTCGCCGGCCGTGTTTAGCAGATGGATGGGCCCCGCGTCGCTGGCAACCAGCGGCGCGTGACTGCCGGACGCCACGCGGATCGTGTGCGAACCGGCCTGGCATTCCAGGCGGTAGACGCCGGTCTCGGCGGCGGTGAACTCGGCCTCGGCCTCCTGCAGAAACTCGACCGCCAGCCGCTTTACCTGCTTGCCCGACGGACTGACGATTCGGACCGGAGTCGCTTGGCCGCCGCCGCGTCCGACCGCTTGCGAGGCCAGACGCAAGGACACGTTCTCGCCCTGCCGCGCGGGGATGAGGAACAACGCGTCGCCTCGCACGCGCAGGGCCGGGAGCTTGCCGCCCGCGAACGTGCCAGGCTGAGACACCGCCAGCGGCGTCTTGTTCAACGGCCAGCGGGGGACGCGCGTGGCGGGGTCGAGAGGAATCAGCTTGGCCAGTGTCGGCTCGTCCAGCCGAAACTCCTGCCGCTGTCCGCCGCGCTCCACGGTGATGCTGCCGGTCACGTCGGCCAGCGCCACGCCGGCCGGATCGTTGTACTTGATCAGCGGCCGGTCGATCCGCTCGCGGATGGTCACGCCAGCGAACTCGATCCCGCCCAACGGTTCCAGGCTGTCGGGCCGGGTTTGCAGCGTGATCGGCGCCGCGACCTTCGACTCCTCCGCCGGATCGGCCAGCGTGCAATCGACCATCCGCACCCGGACGCCGCGCGGCGTGGTCGAGTTGATCGTGATGGCGGTTGTGCCCGTGTCCTCGAAGCGACAGTTGATCAGCTCGATCAAACCTTTCAAAGGCCCTTTCGGTCCGCTGGACACGACGATGCTGGCCGAGCGGGCGTTGGTGCCACGCGTGACGCAGTTCTCGAAGCGGATCGACAGCGGCGGAGACGTGGCGTCGAGATTGGGGGCGTAGATGTGCAAGGCATAGCCCTGGTTGTTCTCGATCGTACAGTCGCGCATCACGCAGTTGACCAGTCGCTCGTTGGCCGCGTTGGGTTCAAAGTCGATCCCGGCCGCGGGCGGCGTGCCGGCGGTGTCTTTCAGTACGCACCGTTCGATGAGCAGGTTCTCCGCGCTGATCACGCTGATCCCCTGCCGGTAGTTGCGGTCGCAGATCACGTCGCGGATCACCACGTCCTTGCAGGGCGCCCCGCCGGAACCGGCGCCCAGGTAGATCGCGTCGCCGCCGCTTTCGGCCAGCGTCAGGCCTTCGACCGTAATGCCCGTACAGCCGTGGAACTTCAACACGTGGCGCCATTCGGCGTGTTTGTAGTCGGGCCCGTCGTAATCGGCGCGGCGCATGCGCAACGTGGCTCCGGGGCCGATGAGCTTGACGTTCTTCTTGCCGGCGGCGCTGAACAGGGAATCTGCCGATCCGTGGAAGGCGCCCTTCTTAGCCAGGACTTCGGCACCTGGTTCAAAGAACAACTCCTGGTCGCCGGCCAACCGCAGCGTGTCGACGATCCAGGGCGAAGGCATCTTCTCGACCACGACTTTTTTGGCCCCCGAGTCGATGGCCGCCTGCAGCGCGGCGGTCGACTCTTCGGGCTGGAAGCCCCACCAGGAAGCCTGCGCCACAGACCGCTTGCCGGCCCGTACTTCCTCGATCGCCTGGGGATCGGGCGCCGCGGCCCAAGCGACGTTGGCGGCGGCAGACAGGGCCAGCGTCAGAATCGCGATCGAAAAACGAGAACCCTTGCAGTTTGCAACCATGATGTATCTCCTCGCAGACCCAAATCACTTCAAAACCAACTTTCGATCCGCAACGATCGCCGGCCCGTCGTAAGTCGGGATGTTGTTGAGGACCATCGTTCCTTCGGCGAGACTCTTGCACTCCTCCGGGATTTCGTAGATCCGGCCGGTAATCAGGTCCGCCCACACCGGGTCGGCGAACTTGCCGCCTTCCACGCGAATCGTGGCCGGCGAGGTGTCGTTGGTGTCCAGCGGGTACGTCGTCCCGTTCCAGAAGACCAACACGTCGCTGCCCGCCTTTTCGTGGCGATACGCAAACCAGGTGATCGGCTGTTCGCATTCGATCATACAAGCGTAGTTCTGCTGGCGAACCAGGTTGTTGTCGAACACCGAGACCACGTTCTGAACGGCGTAGTAGGCTATCTTGACTTTGGCCAAACTTCGCTTGTCGTTGATCTTCAGCAGGCCTTTGCGGTTGATTTCGCGCCCGGTGTGGTCGAAATCGCAGATGGTGAAGACCGACGAGATGCAATCGTGGCCGAGGTCTCCGAGCATCCGGCGGGTGTTCCATTTGGCTTGGGTCAGTTCCGACCAGTCGTGCCCGGACAGGGCGAACTTTGACGCCCGTTCCGAGGGACAGCCGTTCTCGCCCTGCCACATTTTTAACTGCGGCTCGTACTTGCGGACGACCTCTTTCATCGCCTCGACGTTCTTGTAGGCGTCGTCCGGGTTCTTCGTGTAACCGTGATAAATGACCCACTCGAACAAGCTCAGCTTGCCTTGGTCCGCAATCACTTTCAGGCAGGCGTCCAGGTATTTCGGATCGATACGAGCCAGTGACAAGGCTCCGATCCGGGCATCCGGAATGATCCGCTTGATGATTTCCGCCGTGCGGATGTTGAAGTTGGCGATCATCTCGGGCGTTTTCTTGACGCCGATATCCGGCTCGTTCCACATGGCCCACTTGTTGACCTTGCCCTTGTATCGAGTCGCCACGGCTTCGACCCAACGGTCCCAAGCCGCCAGGCCGACCTCGGACGTCGGAAAACCGGCGCCCAGGTCCGCCGTCCCCGCGCCTTCGTAGATGGGGTTGCCGTAGTCGGTTTCCAGCCAAATTTCCAGCTCCTTTGAGAGGGCGTCGTCGATGACATAATCCAGCCACGCGAAATCGTAAACGCCTTGGACCTTCTCTGTTTTGGCCCACCCGCCCTGCAGCCGGATCGTTTTGATTCCCAGCGGAGCAACGTAGTCCTTGTACGTGTCCCAGTAGATGTAGTCGCGGCACAGCGTTTCGCAGCCCAAGGCCCAATTCTGCCCGGCGTCGATTTCGCTGACGCTGCGGGGCTGAATGGTCCCCAGGCATCTCCAGCCGGTCTTCAGCGTCGTTTGCACACGAGAATCCGTGCGGTCGAGCATTTGCGGCCAAGCGGTGGTGCAGAGGGCGAACACGAGAAGGCTGAGCATTACCATCGTCGTCCCTCGTCTCATGGGAGTCTCCCTTCGTTTCAGGCCGGGGCCTTCAGGTTGGTCCCAGATTATAAGGGCTCCAGAAGGGCTGCCGCCACGGGTTGCGTCAGTTTTTTGGGTCTGACGCTCGACAAAGACGGAACTGGCAGGAAAATGGGGGGAGAAAAATCTGCTGGAGAAATTCTCATGTTCTTGCTCCCATTTTGTTGCCGGTTCGTCAAGGGCACAACGATGTGCAGATGGCCGGACGGCTGTTGCGGGGTTGCTGCGATGGCTTGGGGACAGAAAGGTCCCTTTCGCGGAGCGAGAGGGCTGCGATCACCGTTTGCGAAGCATTGCGACAGTGCGGCGAACTCAAAACGCGGATCTACGCGATGTCGCCGTTGCCGCACTGGCGAGGCCCCGTTGAAGCGGGCCTGAAAGCCGGCACGGGCGACGCTTGGCGGCGGCGCGGCGGCCTGAAGGGCTTTACCGACGGCAGCCTGGGCTCGACGACGGCCTGGTTTTTCGATCCGTACCTGGACTCGCCGGGCTCCTGCGGCTTGCCCAGCGACGAGATGTTACCCGAGGGTGCCATGCTGGAACGGGTCCGCCGCGCGGACCGCGCCGGGTTGCAAGTGATGATCCACGCCATCCCCGGCATGCTCGCCGATTCTGTGCTCTTGTCGCGAGACATCTTTTCCGTCGCCCCCGTGGAGATCAACAGCACGTGCGTGGTGCTCACGGTGGTCGACGGTCAAGTGGTTTATCAAGACGAGTGAGGGCCAGGACGCCGTCGTGAAGAGCGTCGGCGTTGTTCGCGAAAAACCGCAGACTATCATTGAGCAGATACGGGAGATAGCGGTTTTACGAGGCATTTTGGGGCTTCAGGTCGGAAAGCCTGTCCTACGAGGGCAAACATGCATTGTCTGGCAGTACGCTGGTTTGGTGTTGTCGTCGCGATCGTCCTGGTAGGGGACGCGCGGGCGGGCGAACAGCAGGACCGCTCGCTGCTGACGGTCGCGAGGGTCTTCGATTCGCGCGATTTCGCCGGCGAGTCATTCGCGGCGCGGTGGGCAAAGGACGGCTCTGGATACCTGACCTTGGAATCATCCACCGGCGGGGCGGGTGGGCGGGACATCGTGCTTCACGACGTGCAGTCCGGCCAGGACAAGGTGCTGGTTTCGGCCACGCGACTCGTGCCGCCGGGCGAGTCCGTCCCACTGGCTATCGAGGACTACGCGTTCTCGGACGACGACAGTTTGACGCTGATCTTCACCAACTCGAAACGCGTCTGGCGAACGAATACGCGTGGCGATTATTGGCTGTTGGATCGATCCAGCCATGAACTGCGAAAGTTGGGCGGGGACGCCAAGCCGGCGACGCTGATGTTCGCCAAGCTCTCGCCTACCGCCCGCCACGTCGCCTATGTGCGTGAGAACAACCTGTACGTCGAAGACCTCGTGACTCGGCAGATCACGGCCCTCACCACCACGGGCAGTCGCCACCTGATCAACGGCACGTTCGATTGGGTGTACGAGGAGGAATTGAACTTGCGGGACGGCTTCGCGTGGAGCCCCGACGGAACCCGGATCGCCTACTGGCAACTCGACACCAGCGGCGTCCCGGAATTCATGCTGATCAACAACACCGACGCGCTGTATCCCCGCTTGACCACTTTCGCTTACCCCAAAGTCGGACAGCAGAACTCGGCTTGCCGCGTGGGTGTGGTCGGCGCGACAGGCGGCGAAACGCGCTGGCTGAACGTGCCCGGCGATCCGCGCCAGCACTATCTCGCTCGACTCTCCTGGACGCCGGATTCCCAGGGCCTTGTGCTGCAGCAACTGAATCGCCGCCAGAACACGAATCTCGTCCTGTTGGCGGACGCAAGCACGGGGCAAGTGACGACCATTTTGACAGAACGGGATGAGGCCTGGGTTGACGTGGATGACGAGTGGAAATGGCTGGCCGACGGTCAGCGTTTCACGTGGATCAGCGACCGCGACGGCTGGCGGCACGTCTATTTGGCGTCTTGCGGAGGGCAGGACTTCAAACTCGCGACGCCCGGCGAGTTCGACGTGACCGAGTTGCTGCACGTCGATGAAGAGCAGAATTGTCTCTATTTCCTGGCTTCACCGGACAATCCCACGCAGCGTTACCTCTATCGAATTGGCTGGGACGGAACCAAACTCGAACGGATTACGCCCGCCGCCCAGAAGGGCTGGCACGCTTATCAAATCTCGCCTAACGGACGCTACGCGATCCATTCGGGTTCCGCCGCCGACTCGCCGCCGGTCGTCGAGTTGGTCGACCTGCCGCAACATTCCACGAAACGGGTGTTGGCTGAGAACGCTGAGTTGCGCAAGCGGTTCGGCGAGCTGCAAAAAACACCCACTGAATTCTTTCGTGTCGATATTGGCGATGATGTATCGCTGGACGGCTGGTGCTTGAAACCGCCGGATTTTGACGCCACCAAAAGGTATCCGTTGCTGGTGTACGCGTACGGGGAACCGGCCGGACAAACCGTCGTGGATCGCTGGGGAGGCCGCAACTATCTGTGGCATCTGATGTTGACGCAGCGCGGCTACGTGGTGATGAGCTTTGACAACCGAGGGACGCCGGCGCCTCGCGGTCGAACGTGGCGAAAGGCGATGTACCGGAAGTTGGGTATCCTGGGACCAGCGGACCAAGCCTCCGCCCTGGAAAAAATGTTGGCGGCGCATTCCTACCTCGACCCGCAACGCGTGGGTATTTGGGGCTGGAGCGGTGGCGGATCGACGAGTCTGCACGCGATCTTCAAGTATCCGCACTTGTACAACACCGCGATGGCCGTCGCGCCGGTGCCCAATCGACGTTTCTACGACACGATTTACGAGGAACGCTATATGGGGCTGCCCGGCGACAATCCCGACGCTTACTTGCAGGGGTCCGCACTCAACTTCGCTCACCAGTTGCAGGGCAACCTGCTGCTCGTTCACGGCACCGGCGACGACAACTGCCACTACCAAGGCACCGAGTCGCTGATCAACGAATTGGTGCGTCTGAACAAACCTTTCACCATGATGGCCTACCCCAATCGCGCGCATTCGATCGGCGAAGGTGCCGGCACAACGCGTCATCTCCGCGAACTATTAACGCGATACTTGACAGAGAACCTCCCAGCGGGGGCGAGGTGAAGGAAGTGGTCCGTGGCCATCGAGCGCGGCGCGTGTCCGGTGGTCCGGGAGACACAGCAAGGGGCTTTTATGCGTATCCGCATGGTGTCGGCGGAAAGGTCTTGCTTAGAACAAGAAGGTGAGCATGTCTGATGTTGTGGTATCCTGGATACACGCTTGTCTTTAGAGCGTCCAGTCGAAAACGGCGCATTCAAGCGAATCCCGATGTTGCCCCAAATCACAGGCGAGATGGCCAGTTGGTCAGGGCAAGGGGAGAGCAGGCACTTCTCGACCTGCAGTCGGTCTCCGCGATCCCGACTCGATGGGCTGCTGGGAACCGACCATGCCGGATCTGCGTCAAAGGCGGGTGCGTTGGGGGGACTTTCGTCGAGCGGTTTAGCTGTGGTTCCTGGTTTGTCACGATCGTTGTCGCTAGAAAACGCGTTAAAAACGACAAAATCCGACATTTTCAATGGGTTACGTGTTAATTGAACTGGAATAGTCGGAGATTATAATCCGCTTATTACGCCGTGCTTGCTGAAGCTGTCGATCCAGTCTTTCTATATTGCCTATATTTACTTAACGCTAGCAGCCGATGCTGCTGTTATTGGCCGCCATACTGCGCTGGCGGTACGTCGGTCAGTGGCGCTCGAAAACAAAGACACTTGATCCTCAACAAGCGGGTCACACAAGGGGTTGGTTCATGGCCATCCGTCGATCGCGAAGGTTGCTGTCCAGGAAACGAAAGAACCGGCAGGAATTGCTCTCGTCCAATCATCGCAAACCGAATCGGCACATGCAGATCGAGCGGCTTGAGGAACGTCAGCTGTTGGCTGGCGCCAAGCTGATCGGAATTCAGCCGAACGACGGTGGCTTGCTGCAGACGGGCGACATCCGTCACGTGGCGCCGTCCGACCTGACATTCCGGTTTGATCAGCTTCAGCAGATCGACCCGGCGTCGTTGGGCAGCAGTACGGCGCCCGGAGGCATTCAGATCACGCGCAGCAATCTGGACGGAGTCTTTGCGCCGGCTACAGTTTCCAGCGATTTTGGCACGGGCATCAACGGGGTGTCGATCGAGTTTTCTGCCGTTCGACTCGGACAGGATCAGAATGGGATCACTTTGTCGATCACCAAGAGCGACTTCGGCGGACCCGGTCTGCCGGGCATCAGTGTCATTGGACGCACCATCAACGTCAGTCTGAACATCAACAAGAACAACCAAACGACAGCTCAGAATTTGGTGGAGGCCCTGCGAAACAGCATCGAGGCCACCAACTTGATCACGGCGCGGATTGCGCGTGGTTCCGGTTCCGTGAATATTGCGGCCACGGCCCCGGCCAATAGCTCCCTGGTCCTGACGGGAGCCAACGACATCGTCGTCCAGCCCGGTTACATCGGCGTGAACGCCGAGCCGGCACGGAATGAGGTTGTCTTTCGCTTCGCGGGCCAGCCGCCGGACGACGTCTACCGGATCGACGTCTTTGGCACGGGCGCCACGCCGCTGAAGAACGTTAACGGCGAACGCTATCTGGACGGCAAGAACTCAACGTTGGTATTCGAATTGGACTTGGCGCCTCAGATTGTCGCCGTGGTTCCGCAACCCATCGTGAAGTTGGCCAATGGCAGCCTGGTGCAGGAACGGAACAAGATCGCCGTCTATTTCAACAATGACGATTTGCACCAGGCCAGCGCGCTGAACCGGGACTTCTACAAGCTGATCTACACCAACGACACACTGGAAAACACGGATGACATAACGTTCAAGCCGATCGGCGTGGAGTACAGCGCGGACAAGGACATGGCGCTGCTGACGTTCGCGTCGGATCTGGCGACGCTGGTGAACCCGCAAGGCGCCGCCGGCACCTTTCGTTTACGGATCGGCACCAACGAGTCGCTCCCGCTGGCTCCCGTCACGGTCACACCCGAGACCAAGGGCACGGGCAACTACCTGGGCGTGCCCATTGAGATGCTCGGCTTGTCAGAGAGCTGGGGCAAGGCGGTTCGGATCGACGTCTACCAGCTTTCGGACGCCATGTTCGAGCGCGAGCACGGCGCCGGCAGCTCGCCCAGCGTAAGCGTGCTGGAAAACGTGATCACCGTGGACCTGAAGCACCCCACCACGGCGCAGCAGTTGGCCGGCGCGATCAACCAGCATTTCAGCGCCGGGAAACTTGTGCAGGCGCGTGTCGCTCCGGCGGACGCAGGGACACTCATTACGACGCCGATCACGGATGAAACAAGCCCGCCGGTCAAGTACTCCACGGTGACCTTGACGGGGCTGGGGTCGAGCTATGATACAGCCACAGATTTGGGGACGCTGGAAGTGTCGGCGACCCAGCAGGACCTGCGGGACCTGATCGTTCGCGGCCGGATCGAGCCCCAGGTCTACAACCTCGTGTTGCCCGGGGGCAACGACGAACCCGGGCATCGGGACATCGCTCTGGTTCAGCACGTCCCCGACGAGGGGGCCGACCGGGATTCCGGCATCACGCGGCTGGAGTACAACTTCCGTCAGGACATCGGCTTTCTCATCGACGCGCGGGGGAATCGGCAAACGGCGTTCAACGTCATTACCGAAACGCAGAAGCGCCGGGCACGCGAGGTCTTCCAAATTCTCAGCGACCTGATTGGGGTGGAATTTGTCGAGACGGAACGGGACGGTTTGATCATTGCGTCGGGGGATTCGCTGGCGTTCAATCCCGACCAGCCGTTGCTCAGGCCCCTGGACGTCAATCTGAACGATCGCTTCAACGGAAGCTGGTTCCGGACGGCTTTGCTCGAGATCACGTCGTATCTCGGACTGGGCACGGAGGACTACATTCAGCAGACCCCCGAAGATGCGTCCACCATCGCGGCCGGCTGGGCCGTTGCTCCGGAACTGCCCGGGCGTGCGATTGGGGATATTCCGGGGAGTTCCCTCCGCGCCAGCGATGCGGATTTGGATTTTGACAACACGATCGAGCCCACGATCATGAGCGATCAGGACCTGGTACATCTACGGTACCTGTATTTCCCTGAGAGCAAAGACATCGACATGTTCCGCTTCGAGTTGCCCGTGAATCCGAGCAAGCCGGAGGCGCTCGGCCACTTGGCGATCGAGACGATGGCGGAACGTCGGCTGCAATCGAGTCTGCTGGACACCGCGATCACGCTGTGGCGCGAGAACGCCGACGGCACGCGGGAACTGCTGGCGCGGAACGACAACTACTTTGGCCGCGACTCGTACCTGGAATTGGACCTCGCTCCCGGCACGTACTACGTCGGCGTGAGTGCCAGCGGCAACGAGGAGTACGACCCGGCCATCGAGGATTCCGGGTTCGGCGGCACGACGCAGGGCGAGTACGAACTGCGGCTGACTTATCGTCCGGACGTCAAGGAAGCGATCGCCGACATCGACAATCCGAACGATCCGAGCGGTCCCACGTTCCTGGACGGCGACGGGGACGGCGTTCCCGGCGGGGTCTACAACTTCTGGTTCAAGACGGCGCCGGCGCTGCTGAGTGGGACGCCGACCAGCGCGGCCGAGACGATTTTCGTAGACAAGTCGTACGCGCCGGCGACCGGTTCGGGATCGGGCACGCTGAGCGCCCCGTACAACAATCTGGCCACGGCGCTCAGCAAGGCCGGTCCGGGGGACATCGTCCGCGTTGTGGGCAACCCGGGCCGCGACGCGAATTGGGCCACGCTGGCCGACAATAAAGCCTATCAGATCGGCTTCAACAGTCTGGGCGCGCCTTTGCCGGACGGTCCGACGTTGGAGGTCCCCCGCGGCGTGACCGTAATGGTGGACGCGGGGGCGATCTTCCAGATGCGGCGTGCTCGCATCGGCGTCGGCAGCAGCGCGGTGGGCATCGACCGCAGCGGCGGAGCGTTCCAGGTGCTGGGCACTCCCATCCTGCTGACGGACAGCAACGCGAACGGAGGCTTGGACCTCGGGGACGCCGTGGTGCAGAGCGGCAGCGGCGCGAAGGCGGCGGGCAGCGTGTACTTCACGTCGTACAACGATCAGGACGTGGGTCTGGACACGAATCCGTACGTTACTTCGCCGGCGGCGGGCGACTGGGGCGGGATCGAGTTCCGCAACGACGTCGACCGCTCCCAGGGCGCCTTCCTGTACGAGGAAGAGGGCATCTTCCTGAACTACATGAACTACGCCGATATTCGGTACGGTGGCGGCACCGTGCTGATCAATTCGGTGCCCCGCACGATCAATCCGATTCACTTGACGGACGCCCGGCCGACCTTGACGTACAACCGGATCTACCGCAGCGCGGACGCGGCGATCTCTGCCAGTCCGGACAGTTTTGAGGAAACCAATTTCCACTCGCCGCGTCACCAGCGGATCCCGTTTACCTCCGACTACCAGCGGATCGGGCCGGAGATCCATCACAACCAACTCGTCGACAATTCGGTGAACGGCCTGTTCGTGCGGATAGGCACCCAGGCCGGCAGCACCGCTCAGAAGCTGACCGTCTCCGGGCGCTGGGACGACGCGGACATCGTCCACATCATGAGCGAAAACCTGGCGATCGCTTCCCAACCCGGCGGAGCGCTGGAGCGTGTCACCGCGCCCGCGGTGGCCCTGGTGGTGATGACGCCGGCAACCGGGGGCAGTCTCAACCCGGGACTCACGCCTGTCGAGTACTCGTACCGGCTCGTGTACGTCGATCGGTTCGGTTATGAAAGCCCGGCGTCGGTCAACATGGCGGTGACGCTCACGGGGACGGGACGCGCGGTGCAGTTCACACAACTTCCGCCGGCGCCCTCCGGGTATGTCGCCCGCCGCCTGTACCGCAGCGAGAACCAAGGGCCCTATGCCTTGGTGGCCGAGTTAAATCGTCTGGACGCGACCTACAAGGACGTGGGAAAGACGCGTGGCCAATTCCTCGACCTGCCGCCCGTCACGGGGGTGGTTCTGTCCAGCAATCCGTCAGGAAGCCTGCTGCCCGGCACGTACCGATATCGGATTACCTATGTGGATTCGCTCGGCCAAGACTCGCGGGCCTCCGACGCGACGGCGGCGATCGCCATCACCGGCAATCCCACGGAATTTGGAACGCCCGGTGACGGAATTGTCACGCTCGACAACCTGCCGCTGGCCGCCCCGGCGCAAGGGTTCGTCGGACGGCGCATCTATCGCAGCGTGGACTTGGGCGACGGCAACGGTTACAGCGAGTACCAGCTGATCGCGGAATTGGATGACACGCTGAGCACGGGCGGATACTCGCCCCTGACGCAGTTCGACGACGACGGGAGTTACGGTCCGGCCGATGATCCGCGGTACCGGGAGATCCCTCAAAACGCGGTTCTGGACAACGTTGTTTTGCACGGGCGGCCGGACGCCCGGTTGATGATTGATCCTTCGGTCGTCGTGAAACTGGACGGCGCGCGGTTCGAGTTGGAGATGGGCGCGCAGATGATCGCCGAGGGCAGTGACGGACGCGAGATGATCTTCACCTCGATTTCCGATGATCGCTACGGCGCCGGCGGCAACTTCGATACGGGAAATGACGGCGCCATCATCACCGGCACGTCGAACGATCCGGCGGCGGGCAATTGGGGCGGCATCTACGTCGGGCACTTGTCGAACCTGAGCATCGATCACGCCGTGTTCGCCTACGGCGGCGGCGTGACGCGCGTCGAGGGCACTTTCACGGGCTTCAACGTGGTGGAGGTCCACGACCACGCCGAGGCTCGGGTCGCCAATTCGATTTTCGAGTTCAACGGGCCCGGCCAGGGCGGCCAGGGCGAACTCGACCGCTTCGGCCGAGGCTTCAACGAACCGGGCGTGGTCTTCGTGCGGCAGGCACAGCCGGTGATCTACAACAACATCTTCCGCAACAACCCCGATGCAGACCGCACCAACACCCCCAGCAATCCCAACGTCGCCGTTCCGGCGATCAGCATCAACGTCAACGCCCTGAATTACGTCCTGAAACGGGACACGGGGCGCACGACCGGAGCGATCGACCGTGTGGGAGGTTATCGCGACAACCAGGGGCCGCTGATTCTCGCCAATCGGCTGGACAACAACGAGATCAACGGCATGGTGGTTCGCGGCCAAACGCTGACCACGCAAAGCGTGTGGGATGACACCGACATCGTCCACGTTCTATTGGACACGGTCTATGTGCCCGACTTCCACACTTTTGGAGGCCTGGTCCTGGCCAGCAACGCCACCGAGAGCCTGGTGGTCAAGATGCTGGACAACAACCAAAACGACACCAAGAAAATCGGGTTCGTGGCCACGGGGATCCCTCACGAGATCGACGACCGCATCGGCGGCATCATCCAGATCCTGGGTCAGCCCGGTTCGCCCGTCGTGCTGACGTCGCTGCGCGACGACCGCCACTCGGCGGGAGTGCGTCTGGACGGGAGCCCGCAGAACGACACCAACGCGGACGGCGATTTCCGCGACCCCACAAACTATCCCAACGCCCAGGCGCCGCAGCCCGGCGATTGGAACAGCGTGCTGCTGGACCGGTTCAGCCATGACCGGAACGTCGAGACCCTGTACGAGCAAGAAGCCCGCGACGTCAATTCTCCGGGACCGAACGGATCGCCGGACGGCGCCGAACTGTTGGGCATCCTGGCGCCTTCGGAGTATGCCGCCGACGAGAACCGCCGTCTGGGATTCACAATCAAGGGCTTTTTGGCGGATCAGCGGGACTTGGACGTCTACAGCGTCAAGGCCATTCCCGGCACCGAGGTCTGGATCGACATCGACCGCACGACCCACGCGCTGGATGCGGTCATCGAGTTGCTGGACAGCGACGGCAAGGTTCTGGCCCGTTCAATCAGTTCGCCGAGCGAACTATCGAACCCGAACAATTTCCTGGAGCCTCAGGATCGCACCGCGGACAACTTGACGGAGCGGGAGTTGGCGGACCCCAGCTTGCTGTGGGGCGCAGCCCGCCTGATGCTCAAGACGCCGCAGATTCCCCAACAGGACCTCTACACGACCAACCCGCGCGACCCCGGCTTGCGCGTGGTGCTGCCCGGCGTTCCCAACCCGGAAGATCCGGAGCGTCCGCTGACCTACCACATCCGGGTCCTCAGCAACGGGCCCACGTTCCTCGCCGACGAGGATGCCGAACTGACGTTCCACGACAACGGCGCGCAGCCCGACACGATCACGGTGACCAACGGGAATTTCCGCAACGCCGGGTTCGCCCGCGGACAAGGGCTGGTGATCAGCGGGACGTTGCACAACGACGGCGTGTACACCATCACCGGCCTGGCCGACGACCAGACGTTGACGCTGGCGGCCGCAGACCGCCTCCAGCCGGAGACGGCGCCGGCGGGCGCACGGCTGACCGCCCCGCTGACTGCCGGCGCTTACCAGTTGCAGGTCCGCCTGCGCGAAGTGGACGAAATCGGCGGCTCCACCGTGCGTTATGCCACGATCGCTTACGCCACCAACGGAATCGAAGTCCGCGGCCAGCCGAGCCATTCGCCGCTGTCCGGTGAGAGCGGCGAAAGCGCGTCGGCCAACGATTCGACGGCCACGGCGCAAGGCGTGGGAAACCTGCTGAATTCGGACCGGGGAACCATCTCGGTGGCGGGCAATCTGACCGGAACCGACGTCGATTTCTACGAATTCAACATCAACTACCTGGATCCCGACGCCATCGGTCTGTTCAGCACCATTTTCGATGTCGATTATGCCAACGGACTGGGCGATCGCCCCGACGTGTCGATTCATGTCTACGACAGCGCAGGGCGTTTGATCCTGACGGCCCGCGACGGGAACATCGCCGAGGACCGGCCCGCTACGCCCGGCTCGGCCGATATCGATGACCTGTCGCGCGGCACCGTGGGGGCCAGCGATCCCTTCTTGGGCGTCGTCAACCTGCCCACGGGGACGTATCAAGTCGCCATTTCCTCCGACCGGCGGATGCCCAGCGATCTGGACCAGTTCGTGCGGGCCATCGCGACCAATCCCGACATCCGCCTGGAGCCGGTTGAAACGATCCGCCGGATCGCCGAAGACCATATCGAGGTGGGCAACACGTCGACGGCCGATCCGCCCCAGGTTTCGCTGCTGTTCGGTGACCAGGCCGAGGTGGCCTATCACTTGGGCGATGTCACCCTGTATCTGTATCGCGCGCCGAACCCGCTGGTTACGAACCTGTCGGAACTGGTGACGATCGATCCGTTCACCGGGGCACTCGAGACGAACGTCGGGTCGTTGGGGGGGGGGGCAGTCACGGTCGAGACCGGAGACATCGCGATGCACCCCAACGGCTGGCTGTACTCGTACCGGCAAGCGCTCGTCGACGCGCAATCCGGGAACTTCCTGCACGTCAATCCCGGTGACGCGACGTTCGCGGGCCAGATCCTCGATGACGGAATCGTGACTTACGCCCGAGATCCGGTTTCGGGGATCACGTACCGGACGGATGACGGCATTCAATTCAACGCGCTTACGTTCTACAAGGCAGCCGCCGGTTCCCAGCTCGATACGGTCGGCTTGGCCGTGGGTGAACGGGGACTGGCCGACAGCCCGCAGGCGCTGCCGGGCGTCGAGATCGCCAACAACATCCTGTACCAGTTTGACGGCCGGCAGTCGAGCCCGACGTTCGGCCAGGCGCACAGCGGGTCAGGGATCGACCGCACGGGCTCGGCGACCGACCCGCTGTACCTGGGCGCCGGCACTCAGATACGCGAACGGGGTGAGATCCTGACGAGTCCGCGGATCGAGGCGGTTTACGCGTCGGGCGGGGGGATTACGCGGGTGAGTGACGACGACCGGTTGGTTCCGCCGCCGGGCAAGGCCAATGCGCTGGACATCCGCGACGGCCAAACCTTCACCGTGGTGGACGGCGCGAATCAAACGACCTTCGAGTTCGATACCGGGCCCGAGGTCATCCAGACGATCGACGTGGCCGGGGCGAATTCGATCCGAGACGGCAACTTCTTCCAGTTGGATAACACGGTTTTCCAGATTGACACGGGGTCCACCATCGTCATCGACCTGTGGCCCGCAACCAGCGACTCGGTGACGATCAGCGACGGTGCCTTCGCCTGGACCTTCCTGTTCGACCGAACCCTTCCGCTACCCGCAGATTCGGCCGCGAATAGATACAACTGGCTATGGGCCGGAGTCGACCGCTTGGCCGCGGCCAGCAACCTGGCGCTCGAGATCAATTCGGTCTCCGCCGTGGCAGGCAACCGGTTTAACGTCACAGCGTTTGCGAGCGGCAATCGCGTGACGCTGGTCGGGGATGTGGCCTCGGTGGTCGATTTAGTCACGACCACCCCCATGACGCAGCGAGTGCGCGTTGAGGGTACGGGGGGTTACGCCCCCATCCTCCAAGGTGTGGATTTCTCCCAGATCACGGACGGCGATGATTTCTCCCTAACGTACTTGAACACGAGGTACGAATTCGAATTCGACAAGGGGTATACCCTAGAAACGCCGGTGCGGTACGCCATCCAGGTGCCGCCGATCGGCGGGCGAGGCGTTATCGACGGCGACACGTTCACCATCAGCAACCTGGTCACGGGGCAATCCCGGACGTTCGAGATGGACCTGAACGGCATCACGACGCCGGGCAATCATCCCATCGCGTACCTGGCCACGGACAGGAGCGATCAGTTGGCGACGAAGATCCTCGTCGAGGTTCAGAAGTACGCAGCTCCCAGCCTCTTGAACCTCGCTCCCACCGTCCAGACGGGTGGCGTAGTACACCTCGGAACCATCAACAGGACCAGGGTCGTCGTACCCACGGATTCACGGCTGACGGTCCTGGGAGATGACGACGAGGGGATCGTCGATGGCGACACCTTCACCATCAGCGACGGTCGGGGACGCACACGGGTGTTTGAAATGACCACGGATACGACGCTCACGGATCCGGTCAACAACATCCCGGTCTTCTTCCAGCAAAGTTACACACACGACGAGATCGCCAACGCCATCGCGAACGCCATTGACCAACAGGCATTGTTCGCCTATCCGGTACGCAATCTCGGTGATGGCATCATTCATCTGGGCGGAGATGACGGCGTGCCGGTGGGAAGTTTCCGCCACAGCGTGACGTCGGGCACGCCGCACATCACGCCTCGCGGAAGGCCGGGTCTTGATAATCCAGCGGCCGTTCCCCCCGCGATTCTGATCGACCTGACGGACACCCGCAACACGTTTGATGCCGCTCAGGTGGTCACCCAGATGAGCGCAGCGATCACCGGAACGCTGAGCAGGATCAATCCGCTGTTCCCGATCTTCACGACGCAAGTGGTCAACGATCGTCTGGTCGTCAATGCCGACAGCCCGCTCGTGTTTACCCCGGGAAGTTCGCGAATCCTGGATGTGACTCGGCACGGGCTTGGGTTCGCCCTGATCTCCAACATCGAGGAAGCCTACGACCGCTGGTACAACGGCGGAGTTGCTTTGGCGGCGACCTATAACATGCCGACCGACTACACGCTTAACGTCGCATACCCTCTCGGTCCGAATGATGCCAGGGGCCGAAACATGTCCGACCACATCATCGCGACGAAAATCGCCTCGGTGGTCGGGGCACAAGTCGAATATCGGATCGGCGGGGCCGGCGGATTCATCGACCGGCTCACCTTCCCCGACGCGGTCACCGCCGACTTTTCCGGGATGAACCGGCTGGGGGCGCCGGAGATCTGGCGGCAGGTGACCACCAGCGTCCACGGGGTGGCGAGAGGTAACATCCGGATTCCTTTGCGGGCGGACGATTGGCCGGTCGACCACACCGTCGACGTCAACTTCGACGGAACGCCGGATAGCACTCAGATCGGTTTGGCCAACAAGATCGCCAACGCGATCAACCAGACGCTCAACCCGCTGGGCATTCAGGCCACCGCGCGGGGGAAGTACGTGCGGTTGAACCGGGGCAGCATCACGAACAGCTCGTCCTTGATCGTGAAAGGCGAAGGACCCGGCGGCGAGGTGCGAGGTCTGGCGACGTTGAACGGGGTGCTGTACGCGGTGAGTGACGAGGGCGGATTGTACCGCGTCGATGACCCGCTGGACCAGTCCGGCGAGATCGGGGACGTGAGCACGGCCTACATTCGTTCCTCGCGGGATGACTTGCTGGGCATCCGGTTTTCCGGACTGGCAGCCGGTCCGGCGAATGTGGAAAACGGCAGGTATGCGGACATGCTGTTTGCCACCGACGCGGCGGGAACGTTGTACGCGTTCGATACCAGCGGCGAGGCCCAACCGGTGTTTGTCAACGGGGCCACCAGCGTGAGCACGGGGCTGCATCCCTCCGAGGTGCGCGGTTTGGCGTTTTCCACGCTGGACGAGAACCTGTTCCACCGCACGGGAACCTTGCCGAGCTTGAACTATGCGGACGCCATGGATGAGCGCATCCTCCCGAACGTCGTGGAGGGCCAGACGATCCTGGTGGACAAGCGGCAGTTGGATCCGGGGCACGAAGGCTCCGACGTGGGCACGTCGAGCCTGCACTTCGGCCGCGGCAACGTCAACGGCGCCCCCCGGACCTATGATTTTCCCGGCGGGGCCTACGGCACGATCGTCAGCAACGAGTTCAGTTTGAAGGGCTACTCGGCGGCGGACCGGCCGGTGTTGTACTTCAGCTACTACTTGGACACGGAGAACGACAGCAGCAATCCGAATGATCCCCTGGTGCCCAATTCGGCCATGATGCGGGACGCCTTCCGGGTCTATGTTGCGGACAACAACGGCGACTGGCAACTGCTGGTGACGAACAATTCCTACACCGGAGCGGCGGTTCCCCCCGCCACCGTAGGCAACGAATTGCTGGATCTGGGCAAATCCCACGTCCCGACGACGCCGGACGACAAAGTTCAGTATTTTGACGTCCAGGAAGCGTTCGACGTGCGCGATTGGCGGCAGGTCCGCGTGCCGCTGGATCAGTACGCCGGACGGACCAACCTCCGCTTGCGGATCGACTTCAGCACGGCGGGCGACTTCAATGTCGGCGACGTCAACACCACGGGATTCGAGCTGCGCGCGGTGGCGGGGCTGTTCATCGACGACGGCGAAACGGTGCAGATCGGCCAGCGGACGCTCGAGTTCGACAGCGGCCTGACGATCGTGGCGCCCACCGGAGCGGCTCTCGCCAGGATGATCGGCGAGGAGATGACGATCACGGATGCCCTGGACGGCTCCGCTACGCTGCGGTTCGTGGACAACCTGTTCACGGATTCCGAAATCATCGTCACCGACGGTTCCCAGTTGCGGGACGGCGACGTGTTCTACGTCAGCGACGGCGTCAGCACGCAGGCATTTGAATACGACAGCGGCTACATCCTCCACGTTCCGGCTGCCGGCGGGGCGGCGATCGCCGATCAGGAGACGTTCCTGGTCGACCTGGACGGAGACGGCGAGAACTTGCCGCTGGCGTTCGAGTTTGACAAAGACGGCGAGTTGATTGACATCGATGACGAGCCCGGGCCCGATGCGACGCCGATCAATATCGCGGACAACCTCACCATTCTGACTCCGGCGAATGGCAGCCTGATCAGCGATGGCGAGATGATGAGCCTGAGCAACGGGATCACAACGTATGTGTTCGAGTTTGACAAGGACGGGGTGCGGCTCAGCCCCCGCAACTTGCTGATCAACGTCGCCAACAACCGCACGATTCTTCTGCCGGCCGCCGGCGGCGGCGTGGGTGGAGTGCGCGACGGCAACACCTTCCGGATCGATCCCGACGGCTTTGGCCGCGGCGTCGCGGCCGAGGTGTTCGAGTTCGACAATAACGGCGTGGCCGGCAGCGGTTCCAACGTGATCTCGTTCGATCATTTCACGACGCAGGACCAGCTGGCGGACCGCGTTGCGGCGGCGATCCGGGCGCGTGCCGGGGCGCTGAAATTGAACGCCAAGAACGCGGGCGGCGGGGTGGTGGTCTTGGACAAGTCGACCATCCTTCACGCGGTGGACACGTCGGCCGCCGTCAACGTCAGCAACAGCTTCCAGCCCCCGACCCAAGGCGAGTTGGCCGAGCGGATCATCGCGGCCCTCGACGCCGCCGATGGACAAACGGACGGCTGGGTGAAGTTTGCCCCGACGGATCCCGTGGACTTGCACCTGCGTCTGCACGAGGTTGCTGACGCAGAAGTTCAGGGCGGTGTGATTGTGTTGGATGGAACCCGGCCGGAGCACTCGCTGGGTACGGCGAGCGGCAGTCTGGGGGTGAACCAGACGAGAACGCCGAGGGATGCGGAGGACATCGCGTCCTTTATCGCCGAGGAAATCAACGCGCAGATCAAGGCCAACTTCCCCGGCAGCCAACTGCGGGCCGCCGTTCTGGAGGGCGGATTGGTCGCGATCCTGGACGCCGCCGGCGGAGTGGACCACACCGTCGATGTGGCTGCAGCCCCCAGTTTGACGCTCTCCGGCGTGCCGGGCGTGGCGGACGGCAACCTGGCCGTGCCGTTTTTCCCCACGGATACGCTGGACGAGATCGTCCATGGCGGGCCGCCGGTGGTGGTCGAGTCGCAGCCGCCCCTGGAAGCCGGCGCTCGTCCGGGCCTGCTCCAGGCCATTTCCGGGTCGGGACTGAACGTCGTCGCCAGCCAGCGAGCGTTTCCCGACGAGAACGTCGTGGTGCTCGAAGGGACCGCCGGACTCGCGGCGACGTTTGCAGCCGGGATTTCGCCGTTCCAGCCGCGGAACGTGGTTCCGATCTTCGTGAGTGACAAGCAGACCGCCAACGACGTCGCGGAGCGGATCGCGTTGGCAATCCGCCAGGCAGTGGCACGCGGCGATTTGGCGCCGATGGTCGCTCCGCACCTGAACGGCAATCTGGGTTACGAGAACCCCTCGATCCCGCCGGGCGCGGTGCGGACCAATCTGGTCAACGTTTCCGGCGTGAAGGGGATCACGCTGAGTTCCGGCGGCGCTTCGCCGATCGTCATCCGGGGCGTGTATGGCCTGAACGATCCCAACGCCCTGGATCGCGCCCTGGTGACGATCAACACCGACATGGATCGCGTGGGGGTGGCGGACAGTCTGGACAGCGTCCTGGAGTCGTGGCTGCACAATCCCACCATCATCACCGAGAACGGGTTGCACTACCACGACGAGGATTCGTTCGTACTGGAGGACGGCGTGAACGCCGCCGCAACCTACGAGTTCGACAGCGGGTACGTCGTGGCGGTGCCGATCGGCGGCGGCGTCGTCGCCGACGGCGGAATCGAGGATGGGGACTACTTCACCCTTACCGACTCTTCCGGGTTGATCTCGGCGACGTTCGAGTTCGATAAGGACAACAGCCTGATTCATCTGGCCTCGGAAGCCGTTGCGATTTCGATTACCGATCTGGACAACGCCCTCAGCGTCGCGCGGGCGGTGGTCGCAGCAGTGCAGAGCCACCCGCTGCGCTCCTCCTTGAACATGACGCCCGCGGTGCTGACGGGCAACCGCGTCCAGATCGGCGGTTCGCGCGGTTCGACGCTGGCGATCAGCCCGGGGAGCACGCTGACCCAATCGGTCCGCTACGTTTTGGAGGTTCCGCCCAGCGGTGGCAGCGCGTTCCGCGATGGTGCTGCGTTCTCGTTGACCGACGGCGCGGCGACGGCCCGTTTCGAGTTCGACAAGGTGCGCGGCCTGCTGCCGACGCCGGTGGGAGAGGTCAGTTGGCCCGTGAGCATCAGCGACTCGGACGACCGGGAGGCCGTGATTGGGGCGGTGATGACAGCGGTTGCAAACCACCCGTTGAGCAGCCAGTTGGGGTTGGAGACAAGACGGCTCAGCGGCGGCCGCGTGGCCGTGTTCGGCGGCCCGGGCGTCACGCTCAGCAGCCAGGCATATACGTTCCTCACCGAACCGGACGGCCAACCCGGCGTTTCGCCCGCCGTGACGCTGCAATTGCCCGAAACGCTGTCCATGCAATTGCCCGATCCGCTGATGATTCACGTGCCCGACGGGGGCATCGTCGACGGCGAGACGTTCATCCTCGGCGACGGCTCGCTGGCGCGGACGTTTGAGTTCGAGGACATCGCCTTTGCCAACGGCGTCGGATTCGATCAGGCCATTGGCATACTGAACGTCCCCAACATTGCGATCGCCTTTTCAAACGCCGACGGTCCCGAAGCCATCGGTCGGGCGATCCTCCAGGCCATTAACCAATCGTCGCTGTTTGTCTCCCCGACGATGTTGGGAGGAGCCGGAAACATCGATCTCGGGGGCGGGGCAAACTCCTCTCTGACCCTTAGTTCGCCTGCGGCGATGTTCCGCACCGGCCGCCTGTCGCTGCAAACACCGGCCGACGATCCGCTCGGCACGCCCAACAGGAAGACCAGCGGCCAGAAGATCCTCGAGAACAACACGGCGACAACGGAACGGTTTACGATCGACACGCCCACGACGACGTTCGTCTTCGAGTTTGACTCGGACGGAGTCTTAGGCCCCACACCGTCGTCTCCGGGGAAGCCGCTCCAGCACATCCGCATCTCGTTCCAGCGCACGGACAGCCGGGACCAACTGGCGGACCGCATCTTGGCCGTGCTGCAGAATGTTCCGGGGCTGGGCATGGCGCCCGTCAAGTCGACCGGTCCGGTCCGCGTCCACCTGGGCGCGATCGCCTACGACTCAAACCCTGCCACGCAAGTCACGCTGGATACGTCGCGGACGCACCTGTCGCAAACAGGGCAGACGGACGTCTTGGCCGACGGATACCAGTTCGTCATCACCAATGGCTGGACCAGCTTGCGTGATCCGTCGCTGCCCCCCCTACAACTGCGCGTACCCGCTGCCGGCGGCGGCAGCGGCGGCGTCACCGACGGCGAGTGGTTCCAGATCTCGGTCTGCCAAGGCGACGATGTCACCCACTGCCAGGCGGCCGGCACGCCGGGCTACGTTACCCGCTACGTCTTCGAATTGGACAGCGACGGCGTAATCAGTACTTCGCCCAGCGCCACGGAAACGGAAGAAATCAAGCCCATCGGCATTTCGTTCTTGCCGGAGGACAGCCGGGGCCGCGTCGCGAATCGGATTCGAGACGCAGTGGACAGTGTCGTCGCCGGGATGACGCCCGTCACCCGGTCCAACGGCGTGGTGGACCTGGTGGTGGACGCAGGCGTGAATTCGGCTAACTACACCCTGACTTTCCCCGTCACGATCACGTTCGAGTTCGACTTGGACGGGCAGGTGGCGACCGGCGCCGCCGCCGTGAGTGTGTTTTCGGGAAGCACTCCGCAACAGATCGCCGGCGAGATTGTCCACCAAATCAATCGAACCTCGCTGGGCTTGAGCGCCCAGTACTTGGGCGACGGCAAGATCCATGTCGGCGGGACAGCCACGCACCGGCTCGACACGGCCAGCGCGCCGGGACTGACGCAGTCCGGTCAAGGCGGCCCCATCCCGGACGGCCAGGCCTTTTACGCGACAGAAGGCGCGGAAACCGTGCGGTTTGAGTACGACAAGGACGGCGTCGTGACGCCGGGGAGCATCCCCATCCAGCTGTGGTCCCAGAAGATCCAAGCGTTGCCTGGAAACCAGTACGTGGAAGGGCAACAGCTGAGCTTCTTCGATCCGGCGGGCGGCGGCTGGGTCACCGTGACGTTCGACAACGTGCGGACAACCACCATTGCCGGACCTAATCCAATCGCGTTCGACCCGGTTGCTCCCACGCCGGCCGCGGTGATGGCCCAACGGATCTTCAACGCGCTCAATCATGTGTTCGCCGACCCACCCGACTCCACTTCACGGTTGACGGCCACCCTGGGGAATTTCAATACGGTCATCGTCCGCGCCGGGGCGGGAGATTTCGACATGCTGCCCCGGGATGCCTTGGCAACCGCAACGGTCGACCATCTGTCGCCTGGTGTGTCCGGCTTGTTCATCTATCCCGCGGTTCTCTCCAACGGCCTGATCGACTTGGGCGGCACGGACGAGAACGACGCGCTGACACTGACCACGAGCCTGGAGATGGATCCCGCAAGCGCCCCGTTGCAGCTGCGCGTGCCGGCACTGGGCGGCGGAGCCGGCGGCGTGATCGACCAGGAGATCTTCACGATTACGAATTCGCAGACGGGCACGGACTACGTGTTCGAGTTCGACAATGACGGGGCCGTGCGGGCCGGCAATTTCCGGGTTACCTTCCAGACGACGTCCCTGACCGCCCGGCGGGGAGACCAGTACACCGAAGGCGAGCAACTGAGCTTCTACGATGCCGGGAAACTCGTGGCGTTCACCTTTGACAACGTGCGGACGCCGCAGATCCCCGGTCCCAATCCCATCCTGTTCGATCCGGGCGATCTCACCGCGACTCCTCGCCAGAATCCGACGCCGGCCCGCGAGATGGCCCAGCGGATCGCGGCGGCCATCCGCGGCGCATCCTGGCTGACCGTCACCGTGAATCCGAAGCAACCGGAACGACTCGTGGTGGGCGGCGCCGACCAGAACAGCATTGCGATTCAGGTGGCCCAAACGGTGCGGAACTTCGTTCCCGGTTTGCAGCCGGTGAATCTGGGAGACGGCGTCGTGACCTTGGGCGGCGATCCCTCGGTTTTCGCCGTCCAGTTCGAGCCGACGGTCCTGGTGGCCACGGGAGAGCGCGGCGGTCAAACGCCCCGGATTCCGGTCCGCTTCTCGCCGAGCTTTGATTTCACCGCCCACGACGTAGCGTCCGCCATGGTCGCGTCGATCAACAGCACGCTGAATCTGGAGATCCAAGCCAGTTCGGGAGCGCGGGGCACGGCGAATCAACGGCGCGTGGAGCTGAATCATGCGTCCGGTTTCCCCTGGGAGATCCAATTCCAGTCGAACGTCGGCGCGGCCTTGCGGCTGGAAACGCCCACGGATATTGTCAAACAGGACGAGGACCTGATCCGGATCATCGGCCACGAGGTCGTCGACGCCGGTCCGTTGGGCTTTGAAGACGTTCTTCCCGACGCCGCCAACGCCCCCAATCCGACCGCGTACTTGCCGGGCGACGCGATGGGAGGTTTCGAGTCGGCGACGCGGGGGCAGCGCAATCGGTTTGAGGGCGTCTACCTGGATGACTTCATCATCGGCTTCGCAGAACGCGGCGAACGGACGAACAACGCCGATCCCGACACCAGTTCAACGTTCGTCGACAGACCGGACGGCACCGGGCGCATCGAGGGCGCGTACCAACTCGAAATCCGCCGCGGGTCCGATCTCACCAACGAAACGGTGCCGGTCAGCGTGGACACGAACGACCGTCTGGCCGCCGGCGTGACGCTGGTGGTTCAGCGCGGCTTGGACATCGCCAACCGTCAGACCTTCCGGATCAGCGACGGAGTCCGCCATGTCGATTTCGAGTACTTGGATACCACCATCCCCAACAACCCGCCGGCGCCGGGCGTCATCGGCATTCCGTTCACGCCGGCCGATCCTGACGACCTGATCGCGCGGCGCATCCGGGACGCCGTCAACGGGCCCGACGTGCAGGCCGTACTGGACGTGACCGCCTCCCTCAGCGACGGCACGTTGACGGGCCGCGGAAGTCCGATGTACAGCACCAGCAACCGGGTCAACCTGTTCGGCCCGGTCACGCTGCAGGTGCACGCGACGGACGTGCCCGAGACCAACGACACGTTCGCCGGCGCAACCAAGACCCAGATTTTCGGAATCAACTCGCCCGCTTACTTGGGTCGCGCAATGATCGGCGACAACGCCAACTTCCCGTTGCGCCCGGGGTTTGACGTCGATCTGTTCGAGGTCGCACTTTCGGCGGGAGAAACCTTGCGCGTGGATGTCGACGCTCACGAAATCGGTTCGCCGCTGGACGCCATTTTGCGGATCTTCGACCGCGATGGGAACGAACTAGCCATCAGCGACAACGACGCCGCGCCGGGCGAGTTCTTGCGATTGGATCCGTTCCTGGAGTTCACGCCGGTCGTCGCAGGGACGTACTACGTCGGCGTGAGCGGCAAAGACAACCGCTCCTACGATCCCCGGATCGAGGGCAGCGGCAGCGAAGGCAACACGGGCTTCTACCAGATCGAAATCACGTTCGGCGCTTCGACGGGGTCGGATTTTGTCTTGTACGACCGCCAGGGCGACAGTAATCTGTTCCGCGACCAAGGCCAGATCTTGATCCACGGCAACACGATTACGAATTCGGCGCGGTACGGGATCGACGTCGCACCGGGGGCGCGGGACGGACAGGATGGCGACATCCCGCACGCGGGGCCGGTCCGGAACACGCCCAAGTTGAATACGGGAAACCTAGTGCCCGGCGTGGTGATCGCCAACAATATCCTGGCCTACAACGGAGATCCGGCCACGGGTCAGGGCGGCGGCATCCGTTTCGCGGGCGAGGTGAATCCGCCGGGCGGCCAGGTGGGGCCGGTTCCGTTCGGACGGATCGTCAACAACACCATCTACGGCGGCATCGCGCCGAACGCCACGGCGGCGCCGGTGGAGATTGTGTTCATGATCGCGACGTCGCCTAGCCTGGCGCAGGACATTGTGGAGTTGCGGCGGCAACTGCCGACCTTCGACGCCCAGATGCGGGCCGCAAACGTGGACGCCCAGTATGGATTGGTGACGTTTCCCGGTGCGAATTCCAACAGTGCGCCCAAGCAGATCCAGGACTTGGTGCCGTTCAGCACCTTCGTGGCGGCGGGCAGTCCTTTCAACAGCTTCCCCGTGGCGGGGGCGACCGAGTACGGCAGCCAGGCGGTGCTGGAGGCGCTGAACGCCTTTGATCCGACAACCACGTTCAGTTTCAACCGTCCCGGTGCGCAGGTCATTACGATCATGGTGACCGACGAGGACGACGACAGCCTGACGTCGGATTTCACAGCCGCCCTGACTGCGCTGCGGTCGGCGTCCGCCCGGTTCTTCGGGATCACGCTGGATCCGGACGCGCCCTACGCGGGCAACACGGCCCAGACTTACGACCAGTTCGCCCGGCAGACCGGCGGCGCCTTGTTTGACATCAACGCGTTCCGACAGAGTCCGACCACGTTTTTCAACGTCTTTTCGCAGACGGTCGCCAGCACGCTTGCCGGCGGGCTGGGCGCCGGCATTTCGATCGAGGACAACGCGAGCCCGACGGTTTTGAACAACATCGCGGCCGGTCTGGCCGCAGGGATCAGCGTCGATGCGAGTTCGGAAGCGGCCGGCACGGTGGTGGGGGGGACGTTGTATCAGGGCAATCAGACGGACCTGAATGCTGTCCAGATCACCGAGGACTTCGCTCTGCACCTGGCCGCCGCGGATCCGCTGTTCCGCGATGTGACCAGCGGCCATTTCTACTTGGCGCGATTGTCCCCGGCCATCGACAGCTCGATCGGTTCGTTGCTGGACCGGTTCGACCTCCAGCAGGTCAGGAACCTGTTGGGGATCGCGGATTCGCCGATCTTGGCGCCGGCGACCGACCTGACGGGACAGCAGCGCGTGGACGACCCGGAGGTCGAGACGCCGGCCGGATTCGGCGAGTTCGTGTTCGTGGACCGAGGAGCGGTGGACCGCTCCGACTTCGTAGGACCGACGGCCACCGCGGTCAGTCCTCGGGACAACGACGCGGACGGGTTGGACAAGAACCCGGCGCCGACGGCCCTGGAATTCGGCACCTCGGCGGCCTACTCCAGCTTCCGCATCCGCCTGGTGGACGGCGTGCCGCCGGCCGACGCCCAACACGGTTCAGGCTTGGAAGACGCGACGGTCGTCTCCAGCAACGTGATCCTCAAGCGGGACGGCGTCCCGCTGGTGGATGGCATCGACTATGCGTTCAGTTACAACTCGACCAGCGACACGATCGTACTTACTCCACTGTCCGGCATTTGGGAGCCGAACCGGGTCTACACGGTGGAACTGAACAATACGGACCATTTCCGCGTGGTGGCGGAGCCTGGCACCGAATTGCTGGATGGAGCCTCGTTCGAGATTCTGGACAAGAAGGGCCAGGTCGCGACCTTCGAGATCGATAGCGGCTATACGCTGAGCGTGCCGCAGACGCTGACGCTGACCGTGCCCAGCGCCGGCGGTTCCTTGGGCGGCATCGCGGACGGCGCCTCGTTCACCGTCCGCCGCTCGATTCCCGGAATCCCAACCCAGACGAAGGTGTTTGAATTCGACAGCAATGGGGTGTGGGCCGACAACAATCGGGATGGAACCCCCGACAACATCCTCGTCAAGTTCACCGGAACCGACACGCCGGACCAGATCGCGGACGCCATGGTCGCCGCGCTCAAGTCGGCCAATATCGGGCTGAGCCCGAAAAGCGTCGGCGGCGGTGTCGTCCACTTGGGGAGCACCAGCGCGCACACCGTCGACGTCTCGCGCGCCCCCACGCTGAGACGCAGCGGACAATCCCAAGGTATCCTGGATGGACAGTTTTTCGTGGTCGACGACGGATCGAAGATCGTGACCTTCGAATTCGATGACAACAAGCAGTGGGTGGATCTCGATGGCGACGGCAATCCGGACAACTGGGTGATCGACTTCAGCGCGTCGGACACCAATGTGGAGATCGCGGAGAAGATCGCCACGCAGATTGAACTGGCTCAACTCGGCTTGGCCCCCGTTCCGCTGGCCGACGGCCGCGTACACTTGGGCGGCACAGCCTTCGTGCACATCGTCAACGTAGCGAACAGCAGTCTGACGCTGGCGGACAGCGTGGTACCGGGCGTGCCTGCCCAGCCAGGCGTACGTTCGGCATTCGGCTTGCGGATTCCTACCCGTGCAGGCGTGCTGCGTTTGGTCGATGACGGCAGCGGCATGCCGTGGGTCCAGGACCGGGACATGTTCACGATCGGCGACGGCACACGGAACGTGACGTTTGAGTTGGACGACTTGGATGCCCGCGTCGGCGCCGGTCTGACCACGGCGCCGAACATCGTGGTCGCTTTTCACAGTTCGCGTTGGGGTCTGCGGATCCCCACCAATGCCGACGGGAGTCCGCGTCTGGCCGCCGACGCCAGCGGATTGCCCTACCTGGCCGACGGTCAGACGTTCAAGCTTTCCGATGGCACGCGGCAGGTGACGTTCGAATTCGACGACACGGCCCGCAGTCCCGGCACGGCCTTGGGCAACAAGGCGGTGCCGTACAGTAGCGGCACGAGCACCACCCCGGCGAGTACTACCCCCGAGATCGCGGCGGCCATTGTCGCGGCCATCCGCTCGACCACCTTGCAGGGGCTCGATCCGGTGAGTCCGGGTGGAGACATCGTGTTGCTGGGCGAGCCCGTGGCCGAGACGTCGAAGTACACCGCCGACGTCTCCCGAACGTCCCTGAAAACCGTGGGACGGCCCGGCCTGGATCCGCGGTCCCCGGACCATCTTGCCGATCAGATCGTGGCCGCCATTCGGACGGCGCCCCTGTCCGGATTGAAACCCGTAAACGCCGGCTTGGGCGTCGTCTTGCTGGGCGAGCCGACGGACGGCACCTCGCGACACGCCTTGTCGGCCACCGTGCCGCCGCCCAGTCCGACGGTGCCGGCGCGGACGCCCGGCCTGAGCGTGCTCGGCACCGCCGGAACTCCGGCCGCGGTTCCGGTGCCGGTGAGGATGTACACCAAGTACTCGAATTCCGAGCGGTACTTGGTGAACGTATCGGGCAGCATGAGACTGCTGGACGCGTACGGCCAGCCCATTTCGTCCCCACAGCCTGCGCCGACCGTGGTGCAATTCCAGCAGCCGCTGACACTGGTCCTGACCCTCAGCGACAAGCTGAAACTGAGCGACGGAGCGACGTTTACCGTGACCAACGACGGACGCAGCGCGAAGTTCGAGTACGACTCGGACGGCGTTTACGCGATCGACGCGGTCCCCATCGCGTTTGGCGCCGCCGACACCGTGGACGAGATCGCCGCCGCGACGGTGCAAGTTGTGGCCCAGGAGAGCGAGACCCGTGCGTTGGGGCTCTGGCCTCGCAGCCTCGGCAGCGGAAGGGTCCACCTGGGCGGCGATGCGCTGGTGGCCTCAGGGTCCGCCTTGAGCGTGGCGGGGCAGGCCAATCCGATCATGGACGGCGACCTGTTGACCATCGACGTGCCGACCCGCGCCGGCCAGATCGTGTCGTATACGTTCGAGTTTGAGAACTGTCAGCTGAAGAACGGCGTGGTCGACGGCCACATACCGGTGCTGTTCGACGACCGCACGTCGCAGGAAGGTTTTGTCGAGGCCGTCGTCGCCGCCGCACTCAACGCCGGGGTCGAAATCTCGATGACGGACCAAGGAGGCGGCAAGTTGGCGTTCCTGCTGCCCGAGCTGTTCCTGTACGACGGCACGCAGGTCGCCGTATCGCTCATCCGGGCAATCCAAAGCAGTTCGTTGGCCGTCACGCCGCTGCCTGCCGGCGGCGACGTGGTGCTGATTCAGGAGGCGCTGCAGGTCACCGAGTTGAACCCCGTGTTCGTCAGCAACGAGCGGCGGCTGGGCATCAAGGACCGCGCGGACAATCCGCTCAAGGCGAACCTGCTGTCGGGCGACACGCAGATGACCATCATCATCGGCAACGTGAACATGGACTTCGGCGATTCGCCGCAGACAGAGGGCGGGCACTACCCGACCGAGTTGGGGCTGAACGGCGCGGTACACGTGATCACCGACAACCCGCTTACGCTCGGCCGGCGCGTGGATGCCGAACGCGACGGCCAGGTCTCCCAGGAAGGGACGGCGAACAGGGACGACAATCAGGACGCCCTCGACCGCACCGACTTCCGCGTGGCGATACCCCCGAACGTGAACGTGCAGTTGCTGTCGCCCTCGGTGATGCAGTTCCCGCAGCCTCAGACGCTGCTGGTTTGCGGCGTCCAAGACGGGGCGATCTTCACGGTGACCAACAACAATCAAACCGCGACGTTTGAGTTCGATAGCAACGGCGTATGGTGGGACGCGGACCTGGATGGAGTCCCTGACGCTGCGGTCATCCAGTTCTCCGGCAGCGACAGCTTCGATCAAATCGGGGAAAAGACGGCGTCGGCCGTGGCGGCGGAGAGCGAGAGGTTGTCGCTGGGACTGCAACCCCGTAACCTCGGCGGCGGTGCCGTACACCTCGGCGGCGACGCCATGTCCATCCGGCCCGGCTATGGCTTGACGGAGGCAGGCGAGGCAAACCCCATTCTCGACCGCGACACGTTCACCATCGACGTGACGTACACCAGCAATGGCCAGGTGACGCGCACGATGACGTACGTCTTCGAGTTCGAAGACCGCAGGCTCGACAATGGCGTGACACGGGGCAACATCCCCTTGGTGTTCGACGGAAGCACGACCCAGGAAGGATTCGTCCGGGCCGTCCAATCCGCCGTGCTGGGCGCCCGGCTCGGAATCGCGGCCACCGCGCAGGGGAACGGCCAACTGGAATTGAGCACCGATGATGAGGACGGTGTGGAGATCGGCAAGTTCAACCTGAATTCCGTCACGGAGGTGGTCATCACCGCGTCGGCCGAAGGGCTGCTGGACGCCTGGATCGACTTCAACATTGACGGTGATTTTGACGATCCCGGCGAGCAGATTTTCGCCAGCCAGCAGTTGCGGGCCGGGCCTAACGCGTTCGAGGTGGTGCCAACGGCGGAACTGGTGGAAGGCTGGACGATCGGCCGTTTTCGTATCAGCAGCCTGGGGGGCCTGAGGCCCACCGGACTGGCGCCCGACGGCGAAGTCGAAGATCACGTCGTGGAGATTCAGGCGGGAGTACCACCGGTAGCCGTCAACGATACCTATTCGTCCGATGAAGACGAAAAGGGCACGACGCTGCTGTCTTCCGTCCTGGCCAATGACGTGCCCTCCACGCTCGGTGCCGTGCTGACGGTGGCCAGTTACCAGATGGCGACCGTCTTGGGCGCCAGGGTCAGCATGAACCCGAACGGCACGTTCTACTACGACGCGAGCCCGGCCACCGCGTTGCAGGCCCTCGACGTCGGCCAATTCCGCACGGATACCTTCACGTACCGGGCTACCGATGGCAACGTCCTGTCCAACCGAGCAACCGTCACGGTGACCGTGCAGGGCCGTAACGACCCGCCCGCGGCGGTCAACGACACGACCACGACCAATCAGGACACCAGGGCCAACATCTACGTCTTGGCGAACGATACCGATCCGGAAAGGCACGAACTGGAACTCGTCAGCCTGGCCCCCGCCGACACAGGAACCGTCGGAACCGTGACGATCAAGACGGACGCCAACGGGCAAGCTTATGCGGAGTATGATCCGGCCGGCAACTTTGCCTACTTGAACATCGGGGAAAGGACCACCGACACCTTCACCTATCAGGTCTCGGATGGCCACGGCGGCGTCAGCACGGGCACCGTGACAGTCACCATCGAGGGCCTGAACGATCCTCCACAGGCCGTGACGGACGTCTGGACGGCCCAGAACCCGATCGCGCGGACGAACGAAGCCAGCCCCGTGGTGATCCCGGTGCTGGCCAACGACAGCGATCCGGAACGGACCCGGCTCACCGTGACGAGCGTCCAGGCGGTGGGCACCAAGGGACTGGTGAGCGTCAACAACCTGGGGACCTTTAACAACACGGTCACGTACCATCCCAACGGCAAGTTCGAGTCGCTGGGCGTGGGCCAGACCGCCACGGACACGTTCCGGTACGTCGTCAAGGACGAGGACGGCTACACCGCCGTGGGCACGGTGACGGTGACCATCGACGGCCTGAACGACGCTCCTACGGCGGTCGCCGATACGGGCGCCCGGGTGCCCCGCAACGGCACGGTGGTGATCAATGTGCTGATCAACGACCGGGACATCGACGGCGATGCGCTGCAAGTTACTTCGGTCGGCTTGGCCGGCACGAAGGGCAGGGTTTCCATCAACGCGGACAGCACGGTCACGTATGATCCCAACGGGGCCTTCAATTCACTGAGAATCGGCCAGGAAGCCAAGGACTACTTCACCTACACCATCAGCGACGGTCACGGCGGCACGGCGACGGCGGCCGTCACGGTGACCGTTTTCGGGGCCAGCGATCCGCCGGTGGCCTCTGACGATTCGGTGACGACGACCGAAGACGAGTCGGTCACGATTGATGTGCTGTTCAACGACACGGACGATTTTGGACCGAAGATCGTCGTGGCTGTCGACGATACCGGTTTGCTCGGCAGCGTGGTCATCAATCCGCCCAACACCGCCAACAACCAGATCATCTATAGTCCCGACGGGCAGTTCGATGCGTTGAAGGCCGGTCAGACGGTGACCGAGAAGTTCACTTACACGGTCAGCGACGGCGTGGGCTCGTCGGTCGCTACCGTGACGGTGACGATTCAGGGCGTGAACGACGCGCCGATCGCCAACATCGATCCCAACGGCTACACGGTCGTGCGCGGCAGCGTGTTGAACGCCAACGACGTCAACGGCACGGTCAACGGACCGGGCGATGACAGCGTGCTGGTCAATGACACCGATGCGGAAGGCGATGCGTTGCGGGCGCGGCTGGTGACCGGACCGCAGTACGCGGCCAGCGGCGGCTTCACCCTGAATGCCAACGGCACCTTCACGTATCGCCACAACGGCGGAATTTCCACGTTGGACACGTTTTCCTACCAGGCCCTGGACGAACATGGAGCGGTCAGCCAGCAGATCGTCACGGTCGTCATCAGCATCGTCGACAAGCCGGCCTCGGACTGGCAGAATCCCATCCTTCGCTGGGACGTGAACAACGACGGATACGTGTCGCCGATCGACGCCCTGCTGTTGATCAACTACATCAACAGCCATCCGGGCAATCCGGCGTTGCCGGTGCCCCGGCCGGTGGGCGCTCCGTTCTACGACGTGAACGGCAACGGTTCGGCCGAGCCGGGAGACGTCCTGCTCGTGGTCAACGAGATCAACCGGCTGAATTCACCGGCTGGCGGCGAAGGCGAGGGATGGGCCGGTTTGGCGGCGATCACGGCAGGTTCCTTCGTGAGTGAGCCGATCCTCGTTCCGGAGAGACCCGCGGCATCCCCGGCCTGGGGTGCAAGCCTGGCGACCGGGCCGAGACTCGATCAACCCGGTGAGGCGGCGCGATTGGACGATGGCGAAAGCACCGCCGTGTTCCCGCCGGCGGTGCCGGAACCTCGCCTGCGCAGGGACGCCGAGCGGGACACGATCCGCATCGATCGCTTCGGGCTGGAAGACGTGCTCGATTCGATCGCCGCGGACATTGGTGACTCGTTCGCGGACGCCACGCCGTGGGATGATATTCTCGCGGAAATCTCGCAGTAGCAGACGGATCACGGAGCCGGCTCAGGCAAAGTCGAACCGGTCGAAGTCCGGGGACAGCCGCTTCATTTGTTCGGTGAGATAGCGCGTGACCTTGCCGATGGTGTGCAAGGTCAGCGCATGCTGCAGGATCTTCACCGCATCGGCGATCGACAGGTGTTTGGCGAACTCCTTGATCAAGGGAATGAAGGCCGGGCTCATGCTGAAACTCCGCACGCCCATCGCCAACAGCAACACAAAGGCCCGCGACTGCCCGGCCATTTCGCCGCAGGCCGTCACCGTTCGGCCTACGGCGTTGCACTTGTGAACGACATCGGTCAGCACCTGAATCACGGCCAGTGCCAGCGGCTGGCAGAGGTGGCCCACCTTCGGATTATCGCGATCCGCTGCCATCAGGTACTGAACCAGATCATTCGACCCGATGGACACAAAGTCGACTTGGGCAGCATGGAACGGATGGTAATTGCGGCGGCGGGCACTTCGACCATGAGCCCGATGGGAACATAAGCATCCTCGACGCGGGAGAATACGGTCTTGTAGAGTTCCAGCAGTCTCTGCAAGGCGGCCTGAGCCGAGATCTGCTCATCCAAAATCCATGCGCGAACCTTGTCTGTAAGAGCCAAGTCGCGAAGGACGGCACCTTGAGCGGCAAAAATTGCTGCTGCGTCACGTCCGGCATGATCGCCGATTGCGGATTTTAAGGTCGATAAAGCGTGTTTGGCTTGTTCGCGAGCCTCTTCGTACCTCGCCAACTCGGCGGCAGTGTCTGCCTCGCCCACGTGCATTCTAGCGGGGTTGACGAAGATCTCGTGGATACAGAACGCCGTACCAACCGCCACCCCCGGAGATACAGAAATCCCTCGTCGCATGACGAGTTATCCTACCAAGCTCGATTCACGGTTGTCTATGCTGGCTGCGGCAAGTATACTTACGCCCTTTGTCGTTTCCGGACACAATCAGGGCATCCCGGCCAGACTCACGGGCGGTCCCATGCGGTTCACCTTAATCGACCGAATCATCGACGTCCAACCGGGGGCCAGCATCACGGCCGTCAAGGCCCTGTCTTTGGCCGAGGAGTACCTGCACGATCACTTTCCTCGGTTCCCGGTGATGCCCGGCGTCTTGATGTTGGAGGCGATTCTCCAGGCGGGGACTTGGTTGATCTGCTTGTCCGAGGATTTCCGCCATTCGATGGTGATTCTGAAGGAAGCGAGAAACCTCAAGTTCGCAGGGTTTGTCCGGCCCGGCGAGACATTGACCTTACGGGCCGAACTGGTTACAGAAGACGATCGTTTGACCACGATCAAGGCGGAGGGTTGGGTTGGTGAAACCGTGGCCGTCACGGGGCGGCTGGTGTTGGAGCGGTTCAACATCGGGGACCGGGAACCCCATCTCCGAGCCTGGGACTCGCATGCACGAGCGGAGATGAAACAGCGGTTTGCTCAGCTTTACCGGCCGGATGCCGCCACGGAACGACCGTCAGCGGAGCGGGCGTGAGGACGCTCCGACTGACCGCAGGAAGACGTACAGTATCCATTCCTATAGGGAGCGATTTGGTATGACGACGAAAGCCGTAGTATTTGAGAAGGTCAAAGAGGCCTTGGTGGAAGCATTGGGAGTCGACGAGGAAGAGGTGACGCCCGCGGCGACCATGGTCGGCGATTTGGGGGCGGAGTCGATTGACTTCCTGGACATTGTCTTCCGCCTGGAGAAGGCGTTTGGCATCGAGATTCCGCGTTCCGAATTGTTCCCGGAAGATGTGTTGACCAATGCCGAGTACGTCCAAGACGGCAAAGTCACGCCTGCTGGACTGGAAATGCTGAAGAGCCGTATGCCGTTCGCCGATTTGGCCCGGTTCGAGGCGAACCCGGTCGTGCAGGAATTCGGCAACCTGTTGACGGTCAACGACTTGTGCCGTTACGTCGAGTCGAAGGTCGGGGCTGAATAACGGCTGGAAGCGAGTCCGGGCGGAAACGACTTCCGATCGCGACTCGATACGTGTCTGCACCGCACTTCGGTGATGCCGCCAAGTTCACACTCCTGCTACCTGCCTTCGGCGGAGAGCACAGGTCGATCATGCGCTGGTTCTGGATTGACAGGTTCGTCGCATTTGAGAGCGGCCGCCGGGCGGTGGCCATCAAAAACATCAGCTTTGCGGAGGAGCAAATCGCGGAATACACGAGTGCCATGGCGATCATGCCCGCGTCGCTGATTATTGAAGGGGTCGCCCAGACGGGCGGTTTGTTGGTTGGCGAACACGTGGGGTTCCGGGAGCGTGTGATTTTGGCCAAGGTCGCCAAAGCCGAATTTCACGGGTACGCAACGCCCGGCGACACCTTGACGTACACCGTGGACATCCTCAACGTGCGTGCCAACGGAGCCATCATCGATGCCACGGTTCACATCGGAGACCGGCTACTGGCGACCTTGCAGATCGTCTTCGCGCTGCTGGATGACCGCTTCGCAGGCGTCGAGTTGATTGATGCGAAGATGTTGTTGAGCGTCCTGCGACGTTATAGAATGTACGAGGTCGGTCGGAAGGCGGACGGCAGTCCGCTGGAGTTGCCTCCGCATTTGGCCAGCGCGGAGAACGCTTTGTTCGACGAGGATTCATCGAGTCTGGTGGCCGGTTGAGGGGGCGATCTTGGGCATGAGAAGGCGCGTGGTCATCACTGGCATGGGCATGGTCAACCCCATGGGGCACGACGTGGAGACCGTCTGGACCGGCCTCAAGGAATGCCGCTCTGGAGTCGGCTACACAACCATCTTCGACGCCAGCAGTTTCCCCTCTCGCATCTCGGCGGAAGTCAAGAACTGGGATGTGTCGCTGGCCGGGGAAGACCCGGAGAAGTGGAAGTCCTGTGGGCGGCATACCCGATTTGCGGTTGGAGCGGCGAAACAGGCGGTCGGAGCCTCCGGCGTCCTGGACGCGGGAATCGATCCCCGCCGCCTGGGCGTCTACCTGGGCAGCGGGGAGGGCAACCAGGATTTCCTGCGGTTCAGTCAGATGGTGATCGCGGCGCTGGATGGTCCGAACCTGGATTTGTCCCGGTTCATCAAATCGGGCCTGGAGACGCTTTCGCCGATGTCCGAGTTGGAGCAAGAGCCAAGCGTGCCTTCCGGCCATATCGCCAGCCTGTTCAACGCCCAGGGTCCGAACGTGAACTGTCTGACTGCGTGTGCGGCCAGCAGTCAAGCGATCGGCGAAGCCACGGAGATCATCCGCCGCGGGGATGCGGATGCGATGATCGCGGGCGGCACGCACAGCATGATTCACCCGTTCGGTGTCACGGGGTTCAACCTGCTTACGGCCTTGTCCACCAGAAATGACGAACCGGAGAAAGCGTCACGGCCGTTCGATCGTCTCCGCGACGGATTTGTGCTGGGCGAAGGTTCGGCCATGATTGTTCTGGAGGAACTGGAATTCGCCAAGCGGCGTGGGGCGCAAATCTACGGAGAGGTCCTCGGCTTCGGCTCCACTGCCGACGCCTATCGGATCACGGACATTCATCCGGACGGGCGCGGAGCGATCGCGTGCATGCGGATGGCCATCCAGGACGCCGGTATTTCCCCGGACGACGTGGATTATGTCAACGCCCACGGCACCAGCACCCAAGTGAACGATCGCGTCGAAACCGTGGCCTGCAAGGTCGTGTTTGGGGACCGGGCGAAAAAGACGCCGGTCTCCAGCACCAAGAGCATGATGGGCCATCTGATTGCAGCCGCCGGCGTGACCGAGATGATCATCTGCCTGATGGCGATTCGTGACCGCGTCCTGCCGCCCACCATCAATTACGAAAACCCCGATCCGGATTGTGATTTGGACTACGTGCCCAACGAGCCTCGTGAGGCCAAGTGCGACATCGCACTCAACAACAGCTTCGGTTTTGGCGGCCAGAATATCGCGCTGGCCGTGGGGCGTTTTCGAGATTGAAAACAAGCTCGACGCGCGAGCGATGGAAATCGTCTCTCCCGTCGCTGCCTCGTCAGGCTTGCCGTCCGGTGCCAAGCCGGCGCGTGCCGGCCGGATTATGGTCCGTCGCTAATTGCCGATGCTGGGGGGATTGTCCACGAGGAAGTCTCGTGGGCCACGCAGCGTGTAGTAGGGATAGCCGACGGTGCCGCTGGGCGGCCCCGCCGGGCCCAACTCCGGCCTTTGGTGCCGCCAGTCCTGCGAGGCGTGGATCTCCTGCGAGACGGGGCCTATCAACGCCCCCAACACCCCGCCGCCGCCGATGCCGCCGCAGCCGCATTGGCCCCCGGGCGGACAGGTATTTCGCTGTAAGCATCCGGGGGCGGTGGAAAGTAACGCCAGGATCGCGATGGTCAACAGTGTGCGGTTCATACTGCCGTATTCCTTGAAGCTGGGTCCATACGTCATCACAACTAACATCGGCGCTACAACCCCGAGAATCCAACAAATCGTTACCAGCGGACCGGAGTTCAGCTTTGTTTCGTGTCAAGATTTGCGGCGTCACCAGCCCTGATGACGCAGAAGCGTGCGTGGTTGCCGGCGCCGACGCGATCGGCCTCAATTTCTACCCGCCCAGTCCGCGTTACGTAGCACGCGATGTGGCCCAGGCGATCGCGCGGGGAATCCCGCCGGCGGTGACCAAGGTCGGCGTGTTCGTCAACGCGGCGGCCGACGAAGTACTTGCGACTTGCGATGAAGTGGGACTCGACGTTGTCCAGTTGCACGGCGACGAATCGCCCCAGATGGCGAGGCAGTTGGCCGAGCGGCGGCTGATCAAAGCTTTCCGTTGCACGCGGCCGGACCTGGAACAGGTGACAAAGTACCTGTTCGCTTGCGAAGCAGCGGGATTCCGCTTGGCAGCGGTGCTGATCGACGCTTGCCAGTCCGGCAGCTACGGCGGTACGGGGCAGATTGCGGAATGGCCCCTCGTTCGGGGATTGCACGCCATGCCGATTGCCCTTCCGGTCATTCTGGCGGGAGGTCTTCGTCCGGAGAATGTCGCCGCCGCCATCGAAGCAACACGCGCGGCCGCCGTCGATACGGCCAGCGGCGTGGAATCCAGCCCGGGCCGGAAGGACCGCCAGCGGGTGCGTCAGTTCGTCCGCAACGCGCTGGCTGCTTTCGAATCCGTCGCATCCCAAGATTGCGGGTAGTCTCCCGCTCTCCGGCTTTGATTTGCAGGGACCGGGAGTTGCCCAACCGGCCAATCACGCCTATCATATCGCGTTGCCAAGATGACGGCTAAACTCCGCTGATTTAACAGGAACAAACTGATGCTTGCCGTAGCTGCCGAGCCGGAATTCGTTGTCAAGGATATCGGACTGGCCGACCTGGGCCGGCGCGAGATTGGAATGGCGGAGCACGAGATGCCCGGCCTGATGGCCACGCGCAAGAAGTATGGGCCGCAGAAACCTCTGGCGGGTGCGCGGGTCATGGGCTCGCTGCACATGACGATTCAGACGGCCGTGCTGATCGAGACCCTCAAGGAATTGGGGGCCGACGTACGCTGGGCATCGTGCAACATCTTCTCCACACAGGACCACGCCGCCGCAGCCATTGCCGCCAGCGGCACGCCGGTGTTCGCGTTCAAGGGAGAGACGTTGGAGCAGTACTGGGATTTCACCAAGAAAGCCATGACCTGGCCGGATGGCAGCGGCCCGAACTTGGTGGTCGACGACGGCGGGGACGCGACGCTGATCATTCACCGCGGCTACCAGGCCGAAGAGAATCCCGGCCTGCTCGAGCAGCCCACCGACAACAAGGAACTGGCCATCGTCAACCAGGTCTTGAAGCGGAGCCTGACCGGCGACTCCCGTTTTTTCCACCGGCTGGTGACCCAATGGAAAGGCGTGTCCGAAGAGACCACGACCGGCGTCCGCCGTTTGTACCAGATGCTGGAACGGGGCGAATTGTTGGTTCCCGCGATGAACGTCAACGATTCGGTCACCAAGAGCAAGTTTGACAACATCTACGGCTGCCGGCACTCGCTGATCGACGGCATCAACCGGGCGACCGACGTGATGATCGCCGGCAAGGTCGCCATGGTCTGCGGCTACGGGGATGTGGGCAAGGGATCGGCCGAGTCGCTGATGGGACAGCGAGCCCAGGTGTGGATCTCGGAAATCGATCCGATCTGCGCCCTGCAGGCGCTCATGGCCGGCTACAAAGTGACGACCCTGGAAGACGCCCTGCCCTACGCGGACATCTACGTGACCGCCACCGGCAGCTGTGATGTGATCACGGTCGAGCACATGGCCAAGATGAAGGACCAGGCGATCATCTGCAACATCGGCCACTTCGACAACGAGATTCAGGTCGACGCCTTGCTCCGTTATCCCGGTATCCGCCGGACCCAGATCAAGCCGCAGGTGGACGCCTACACGTTTCCGAACGGCCATACGATCTACATGCTGGCCGAAGGCCGTCTGGTGAATCTGGGCTGCGCCACGGGCCATCCGAGCTTCGTCATGTCCAACAGCTTCACGAACCAGATCCTGGCCCAGCTCGACCTCTGGACGGGCAATCACGAGGTGGGAGTCTACCGGCTGGACAAGCGTCTGGATGAGGAAGTCGCCCGCCTGCACTTGGAGCACTTGGGGGCGAAGCTCACGAAGCTCACTCCACGCCAGGCCGAGTACTTGGGCGTCCCTGTGGAGGGCCCGTTCAAGCCGGAGCACTATCGGTACTAGATTCAGGACTTCCCTGTACCTTCGGGGTTTTCCCGTAGGCCGGAACAAGTCCTCGCAGTTCCGGCATCAGAAACTGCCCGAAAGCCGTTCGAATCGCTGTCGGAACTCCGCAGATTTGTTCCGGCATAGTCACGTTTAGGAATCCCATGCCCGAAATCCAAGCCTTCCGAGCACTCCGTTACGATCTGGGGCACGTTGGCGCGCTGAGCGACGTTGTCGCTCCGCCCTACGACGTGATCGGCCCCGAGCTGCAGGACCAGCTGTACAAGAAGCATCCCGCCAACGTCATCCGCCTGATCCTGAACCGGGATGAACCCGGTGACGACGACGCCCACAACCGCTACACCCGCGCGGCCAGGTTCCTCAAGAACTGGTGTAGCGAAGGACTCCTGCAGCGGGAACCGGACCCTGCCCTGTACGTCTACCATCAGACCTTCCAGTACGGGGGACGGCCGATGAACCGGCGCGGCTTCATGGCTCGCATCCGCTTAGAGCGGTTCGGCGAAGGGAAGATCTACCCCCATGAGGAGACTCACGCAGCCGCAAAGGCCGACCGGTTCAAGTTGACCGTGGCCTGCAAGGCGAACCTCAGTCAGATCTTCGGCCTGTACCCGGACGAGGAAAACGTAGCCCAAGAGATTCTGGAAGACGCCGTCCTGGGCACGGCACCGCTCGAAGCCGTCGACCACCTGGGCGTGATCCATCGCATGTGGCCGATCAGCGATGTGAAGGTCATCGCCGAGGTCGCGGCCGTGCTGGGACCCAAACCGATGTTCATCGCCGACGGCCATCACCGGTACGAAACCGCCTGCAATTACCGCGATCACCTGTCGGGCGGCCAGACGCTGCCCGCCACCCACCCGGCCAACTTCGTGCTGGGCATGTGCGTCAGCATGAGCGATCCTGGAATGGTTGTGCTGCCGACGCATCGGCTGTTCCGAGGTCTGCCTCCCCTGTCCTCCGCCCAGTTGATCGAAAAGCTCGGCGACTGCTTCCAGGCGGACGTCGCCGCCCAGGGGCCCGACGCCGCGCACGCGGTCTGGAAATCCATCGAAATCGAAGGGGAACAAGGCGTCATCGGCTTCTTTACCACGGCGGACCAGCAATGGCTTCTGGCTCGCATCACCGCCGCTGGACGCCAGCGGATGGCCGAGGTAGCCACCGGCCATGGTCCGGACTGGCAACAACTGGGTGTCAGCATTCTTCACCGCTTGGTGATGGAAACTCTGTTGGACGCGAAACAGTTGCCGAAAGCCGAGTACGTTCACCTGGTCGAAGAAGCCGTCGACTGGCTGCATCGCGGTGACGTCTCCGGCCAGCCGTTTCCGTTGGCTGCGCTGGTCATGCCCGCCACGGTCGAGCATGTCCGCAAAATCAGCGAGAGCCAGCAGCGCATGCCCGCCAAGAGCACCTATTTCTATCCCAAGCTGCTCAGCGGCCTGGTCATCAATCCGCTGGGATAGCCCCTGTTTCACGTGAAACGGGTTTGCGAAGTTTCGGGGAATTGGCAGAATTGCGTGTTTCACGTGAAACAGGCAATCTCCCGCGACTGTTCGTTTCACGTGGAACGAACGAGAAATGACATTCCCGATTTCGGCTAACCGTGGTTACAATCCCGCCGCACGTGTGCGCGGCTGGGAGCGATGCATCATTTAACCGCGACCCAGCGGGGAGCGCGTCCGCAGGGGGCGCATTTGCCCCTCGGACTTGTTCGTCAGGGAGGACGAGCTGTTGGGAAGGATCCTGTGTGTGGCCAATCAGAAGGGCGGAGTCGGCAAGACGACCACCGCAGTGAACTTGGCCGTGGCCTTGGCCAAGTCCGGCAGCCGTACGCTGCTGGTCGACCTGGACCCGCAGTGCAACGCGACCAGCGGCCTCAATCATGCGCCTGTGGAACGTCACGCCTTGGTGCTGGATCAGCCGCTGCACGATGCCGTCTGCACGACGGCGGTCCCCAATCTTCAGCTGTTGCCGGGCAGTCGCAGTTTTCGCGACGTCGAGGCATTGTCCCAGGACAAGCGGCAGACGGCGCAGACCTTGGGCCGTCACTTGGCGGTCAATACCAACGCCTACGATTTCGTGTTGATCGACTGTCCGCCGTCGTTGGGCGAGTTGACGCAAGCCGCGCTGGCGGCCTCCACCGAAGTGCTGATGCCCATCCAGTGCGAGTACTTCGCGATGGAGGGGCTCACGCAGATGATTCACGTCATCCGCAAGGTCATGGCGAGTCAGTTCGGGCGGCTGGAATTCGGCGGCATTTTGCTGACGATGCACGATCCCAGATTGGAGCTGACTCACGAAGTCGAAGCGGAAGTGCGGGATTTCTTCGGCGAGATCGTGTTCGACACGGTGATTCCGCGCGACGTGGCGGTGTCCGAGGCGCCCAGCCACGGACTCTCGGTTCTGGATTACGCGCCTCGCTCGCCAGGTACGCGAGCTTACATTGAACTGTGCATGGAGGTCTTGGACCATGAGCAAGGATCGACGATTGGGTAGAGGCTTGGCGGCATTGCTGGGCACGCCTTTGGAAGAAATGGACGGCGCCGGGACCGGGAGCAGCGATGCGCCGGCTGCCGACTTTTCCCGCGACGAGGTCACGCACACGGCGTCCCCGGAGACGGCTGTCGGTTCTGGGATCCTGCAGCTGCAGATCGACCAGATCGACGGCAATCCGTTCCAGCCGCGGCGGGATTTCACCGAACCGGAGATTGCGTCGCTGGCGGAGAGCTTGAAAGAGCACGACCTGCTGCAACCCGTCTTGGTCCGCCGGGCCGGCCAGCGCTATCAGCTGATCTCCGGCGAACGCCGTCTGCGTGCTGCGATGCAAGCGGGCTGGACGCAGATCCCGGCTCAAGTGCGCGAGGCCGATGATCGTCTGGTGGCGGAATTGGCCATCGTGGAAAACCTTCACCGCAAAGACCTGAACCCGATCGAAAAGGCGCTCTCGTTCAAACGCTACCTGGAGGAACACAGCTGTTCGCAGGAAGACTTGGCACGCCGCCTGAAGATCGACCGTTCGACGATCGCCAACTTGATGCGATTGCTGGAACTTCCCGAAGTAGTCTTGGACGCACTTCGCAAAGGCGACATTTCCGCGGGCCACGCCCGAGCGCTGTTGCCTCTGGGGGACGAAGCGGAACAGATCGAGCTGTGTCACCGCATCCAGCAGGAAAGTCTGAGCGTCCGCGCCGTTGAAACCGAGGTCCAGGAAAGAGCCCGTGAATCGGATATCCCTGTCCTGAATATCGCAGGCGGCAGCGGCAGTGGCAATCGCGACGGCAGTGGCGGCAGAAGTAGAACACTCCACAAGCGAACCCGCAACGAGCAAACTGCGTCCTTGGAGCAGGAGTTGCGGATGGCTTTGGGCGCCAAAGTGGACATTCAGCAGGCCGCCCGCGGACGCGGCAAGATCGTGATCCATTTCAGCGATCACGACGAATTCGACCGGATCTTCGGCCACTTGACGGACCGGGGCAGCGTCGAATCGTTCCGCCAAGTCGGCTGAAACGGCGCCGCTCCTCGCTCACTGCCGCGCGAGTGCCTGATCCCCGTCGATTGCTAGCAGGCTGCCACCTTCAACCGATTGCGTTACCGGCGACGTGCGGTTAGCATTTACACCTGTGTCGCGTTTCTGCGGGGCGTAGCGCAGTCTGGCTAGCGCGCCTGCTTTGGGAGCAGGAGGTCGAGAGTTCGAATCTCTCCGCCCCGACTGTTTGTAAGTTTTTGCTGAGTCGCAACTTGCGACTACCTGCCAGACCGGCAGCGCAGCGTGAGACGTGGTTTACTACCACGCTTCTACCACAACGGGAGACGCTGCCATGCCGGTCAAACGAAAACCTGCCTATCTGCTGCACAAGCCCTCGGGCCAGGCCCGGGTGCGTTTTCACAAACGCGACATCTACTTGGGCAAGTACGGGTCCCAGGAGTCCCGGGACCACTACGAAGAAGTCCTGGCGGAGTGGTTCGCCGAGAATGACGGTGAATCCCTGACCTTGACCATCGACGAACTGTGCATCCGGTTCATGAAGCACGCCGAGGAGTACTACCGCACCAAAGACGGTGTACTTACGGGTGAAGCCCAACTCATCCGGTATGCGTTGCGACCACTCGTCCGCCTGTACGGAACCACGCGTGCGCGCGAATTCGGCCCCAAGAAGCTGAAGGCGGTGCGGTAAGAGATGATCCGGGCCGGACGCGTTCGCACCAGCATTAACGCCCAGGTCCACCGCATCCGCCGTGCATTCGGTTGGGCCGTGGAAGAGGAGCTACTCCCGGAATCGGTCTACGCGGCCCTCAAGACGGTTCGAGCCTTGAGGCAGGGACGCTGCAAAGCCAAGGAATCGAAACCGGTATTGCCAGTGGATCAGGAGGTTGTTGACAAGACGCTTCTGCAGCTCTGCCCTGTGGTGCAGGCGATGATCCAGCTGCAGCAGCTGTCTGGGGCCAGGCCAGGTGAGATCACCAAGCTGCGTCCCTGCGACGTCTCCTATGGTGTCGATGGTGTCTGGTGCTACCGACCCAGCAGCCACAAAACGGAGCACCGAGGCAAGGACCGTCGCATCTACTTCGGTCCTCGCTGCCAGGAGATTCTGCGGCCGTATCTGAACAGGGCTCCAGAGTCCTATTGCTTCTCGCCACGTGAAGCAGACAAGCAGCAGCGGGCGGACCGCCATGCGAAACGAGTCACGCCGCCCAACCAAGGCAACCGTTGCGGACTAAGCCGCAAGGCTAAACCGAAATGTACGCCTGGCGATCGTTACACCAAGACTTCCTACGCCCGAGCCATCGCCCGCGCTTGCCGGAAAGCTGGGGTCGATCACTGGACGCCAAATCAGCTGCGGCACTCTCGTGCGACAATGTTGCGGAAGATGTACGGGGTGGAGTCGGCTGCCGTTGTCCTTGGGCACTGCGATCCGAACACGACGCTGATTTACGCGGAGGCCGACTACGAGAAGGCGAAGGAGATCATGCGGGCGGTCGGCTAACCCGGTCGTGTGGCAATCGATTGGAAGAAGGGGCGCGGTCAGGGACGCCGCGCCTCGTAGATGACCTGTTGCCTGGGGCGACCGCCTCGGTCACGGACACTAAGGACAGGGCGTTTCCCTGATCGAAGCGTTCCCTCCGGCAATCACCACCGTGTAGAAGCCGGCAGGCAGCCTCTCGCGTAAGCGGTCCGCAATGCTCCGAAGTCCAGGAACGCCGGCCAGCAAATTTGCCATAGCTTCACCCGGCCATTGTACGCAGCAAATCGGGGTGAGGTCACGTTGCTCTGCTACGTCGCAATGCTCATCGGCCTTCTGTCCACCCCCTTGGCTCTCCAGGATTCCGCGAGCTGTATCGTCGGTTAGGTCGAGCAGTAGCACCGCGGGATTTCGCATCCTCTTCTTCTTCGCTTTCAGGTAGGCGACTTCGATCATCTCCTTGGCCTGCTTGAACAGCGTGTCATGAAGATCTCTCCAATCTGATTCTTGCATTTGCAGCCTTTACAAAACGGGTGTGTGAATCGGTCATGGGGATGCACGGTCGCCACGTCGCCTGTGCAGGCCCCAAGAAAGCATGGGTTTGCGCTCGCAGTTCTCCTGCTGGCATCTCCATGGGTCTATCGGACGTGGCACTTGAACGAAATCACTTGAACAGCTTACGGTGTCCGTTATGAGGTCGCAGACTTGCCTCAATCAGCGTAAGGGGAACCCAATTCGAGAACATTTTCAGGTTCCCCTTTTCCGGGACTTAGCGCTGAGTGGTAAGGGGCGCTGGCGCAGCCAGCACTGGGTGATTAACGATTCGTCCGCCTTCTTCCCGCTCCATCTCGTGCCCGGATCAGCCCCGCTGGCCCTCTGCGGCCCCCAAGAACGCCGCTGCAGCCCTCGACGCTCGCCCTTGATTGGAAAGCCGACCCTGCCCGCCGAAGCCGCCAGCGGGGCTGCAAGAAGCGCAGGCGGGCATCTGGGCGCCCGGAGCCAATAGCGGCGGCAGCCAGGGGGCGGAATTCGCCTAAA